>CAKOOO010000042.1 GCA_934098665.1 uncultured Bacilli bacterium | reverse complement strand
GGGTTTTGTGAAAGAGGAGTTATTAGAAATTATAGAAAATGAAAAAGAGTTAAATATTACCTATCATGGTATAAAAAAACTTTTAAATTCTTCGAAGAAAAAAATAGACGAAGAACTTAATCATATTCTATTTGAACTTGAGTGTGAAGGAATAATTTACGAGGATGATGATTTTGTATATCATAAATTCCCAAAAAATTATAAAGTTGCCACTATAGTTCAAAATAATAATGGAAAAAACTATGTAAAGTTAAATAATAATTTTCATGAAATAAAAGATAATAAATTACATTCTGCTTTAAACGGTGATAAAGTAATAGTTAAAAAAAGTAAAAAAAGTAAAACTTATGAAGTAATAAAAATACTTAAAAGAGCAAAAGGTAAAATACTTTGTGAACTTAGAATGGATGAAAATAATCATCTATATTTAAAAGATATCTACTCTAAAGGAGAATATAAAATCGGTATAAGTAAAAAAATTCTTCGAAGATATAATTTAGGTCAAAAATTTTTAGTTAATTTATATACAACTAGATATGATGAATACTATGATGCAGAAATAGATACTGTTTTAGGAAACGTGACTAAAATCGAAGAAATTGCCCTTGCTAATGGAACAAACCCAAATTTTAGTCAAGAAACTTATGAAGAATTAAAACATATTCCAACCACTGTTACGGAAGAAGAAATAAAAGGAAGACTTGATCTTAGAGATAAAAGAATTGTTACAATAGATTGTGATACTGCAAAGGATTTAGATGATGCAGTTTTAGTAGAAAAACTTGAAAATGGTCATTATCTTTTATATGTTAATATTGCTCATGTAAGCCATTATGTTAAATATGATAGTGCTATTTTTAAGGATGCGTTTGAAAGAGGTACAAGTTATTATCTACTTAACAAAGTATTTCCAATGCTTCCAAAAGAACTTTCAAATGGAATATGTTCTCTTAATGAAGGCGTTGATAGATTAACTAGAACAGTTATTATGGAATATGATGAAAATGGAAATCAAATAGATTATAGAATTGTAAAAGCAGTTATTAACTCTAAAAAGAAAATGACTTATTCTAACGTTAATAAAATTCTCGAAGAAAACATTATTCCAAATGGTTATGAACCTTTTGAAAAGGATTTAAAAACAGCTTATGAACTTACATCAAAAATAAATAAAAATAAAGTTAGTCAAGGAAAACTTGATTTTGATAGTTCTGAACAAGAAATAATATATGATGAAAAAGAAAATATTAAAGAAATTTATGTAACTAAAGCTCATGCCGCAAATGACTTAATTGAAACCGCTATGATCGAGGCAAACTGTACTATTGCAAGAGACTTTTATTATAAAAAACTTCCTTTTATATATAGAAATCATAATGTTCCTGATGTTGATAGATTTGTAAGTTCAATAAAATTTATTACTTCTTTAGGATTTAAAATAGATAAAATAAAAGATGTTAAAGACCCTCATGTAATTCAAAAAATTCTTAATAGTTTAATGAATAAAAAAGAATTTCCAATACTATCCTCTTACATCTTAAGAGCAATGGAAAAAGCTGGATATGATATAAATAATAT
>CAKOOO010000041.1 GCA_934098665.1 uncultured Bacilli bacterium | reverse complement strand
TTATCACTTAAATATAAATTTGATAGAAACTTATATACTTCTAATCTATTTGTTATTATTTCAATATTTAATCTAGGCTGTATATTAGCAAATAAATCTTCTACCTCATCTAACTGTCTTTCTAAAGTATCTGTATTTTTTGCAATTAGAACAATATAATAAATACTAGAAACAGTAAAATTATTTTGTTCTAATTCATCTATTAAATTTCTACTTTCATTAAGTAAAAACAATCTTTTTAGATCATTTTTAAATTTTTTAATTAACCTATCCAAATTTAACTTGTTGTTATTCAAATTAATAGGTTCATCTAATTTATAAAACTTTAAATTTAAATTTTTAATATTAAATAAACTTCTATAATAATTAAAAAAGTTTATTTTTTCTTGTTTACTTGATAATGATAAATCAATGGCTTTAACTTCTATTAGCGAAGCATATTCTCCACTTTTAAGTTCTATTAATCCATCATCACCAACATCTTTTATATTAGAAAAAACTTTTGAATTTTTAATTCTTCTTTTCATTATAGAAGTTTTTAAATATTCTGATTTAGTTTTTTCTTTTAATTCATTTATTTTATTCAAAGATTTTAAATCTTTTTCTTCTTGACTCTTTTTTGGGAATAACCCTATATTAACCACCTTACCTTTCTTTCGTATAAATATAATTTTTGCATTTAAAAATATATTTAAAAAATAATCCCAATACCTTATACATTCTATTCTTTTTAGATAAGTTAATTGGAATCATTAAAAATACACAAATCGTTAAAAATATAATTGAAAACAATTTATGTGTTGAAAAGGCAAATAATGATAGAAATATCATAATCATAGGAATACCTATATATAAATCATTTAATTCTATATACTTGCCTAATGTCTTTTTTATACTATTTATAGTTATATACAATTTCTATCACCTACTTTTATATCTATTTCTATACATTGCTCTTTGTGGCATTAAACTATTAACAGAGCCTCTAATATTTGACATACCACCATGTCTTAAATTTTTTCCTAATGCAGATGGTGTTTTTTGTTCTATTGATGCACCAGTTTTAGAAATAAAGTTTCCTATCTTACCCATTGCACTCTTTGGATTATTGGCATTATTAGAAATTTTATTACCAAAATTAGTAATTGCATTTCCTATACTTTTAACAGCTTTATTACCTCCAACTAATCCAACACCACTACTTGCAACACCTAATCCTAACATTCCAGCTCCAATACCTGCTCCACCAACTGCTGATGTTGCTGTATTCATTGCTTGTCCGAATCCCATTAAACTCATAAGTTGCTCTCTTCCACTATTAGCAGATACATTACCACCTATGAATCTATTAACTACTTGTGATCCAGTTAGTAAGAATGTTCCAGCTCCAATATACATTAAAGATTTTACTAAAATATCTTTAAATGTATTATCAGTAAAGAATGTTGTACCAGCAATTTCTTTCATAACAATACCTGTTAAACTAATTATTAGCATTACAACAGCACCCTGAAGCATTAATGACACTAATTGCTCTATTACAGCACTTCTTCTTTGCTTATTTCCTATGGAAGTAGCAAACACAACAGGGCTAATTACAAATAAAAATAAGAACTCTAATTGCCTACGAGCTAACATCATTCCAGAAAAAAACAAAGCATATAAAAAGAATCCTCCAACTATTATTGCAAGGATCCAATTAATACTATATTTATAATCCTTTTCATCTGGTAATATCCATTTATCATTAGTAACAAATTTATCATTATATTTTTGAGCATTTGTAAAAGAATTATCTTTTATAAATTTTGTATAATCATCTGCTTTAAATTCATCACTAACTTTATATTGATCTGTATAATCTACAAACATAGTTAGCATATTATC
>CAKOOO010000040.1 GCA_934098665.1 uncultured Bacilli bacterium | reverse complement strand
TTAGTTAAACATTATCTTCAAGATGGATTCAGTGATTATATAATTAATGAAGATATAGATCATTTAAATAAAATTATAGAGAAATATTAATTATTTGTAAAAATATGTATACTAGTAATTAAATGATTTATATTATATAATTTAAATAGTAAAGGGTTGATAATGTGAGAAATAGTTATATAAAACTTGAAAATGATGATAAAGTAGTTTTAAAAGTGTTTTTGATGGGTATAAAGCACTCAAATAAGTATAACTATGATTTTATTGCATGTATAATAAACTCTCGAGTAGTAATGTTTGCTTTAAAAAATGTTAATGGAATTATTTATAAATATAATATAACAAATAAAAAAGTTTTAGAAAATCTTTATAATGAATTTCAAGACAATAACAATAAATTTTTAGATGATAAAAAATTACCAGAAATTATTAAAACGTATAAAAAGTTTTAATAATTTTTTATATATAAATCAATATATTCTTCGAGTGTTAAACTATTATCGTGAATAATTTTTGCATTATCTTTACCAACATATCTTATGTGCCAATTTTCAAAATCATAACCGGTTATTTCTTCTTTACCTTTTGGATATCTTATTATAAAACCATATTTATAGGCATTATCATTTAAAATATTAAAGTCATTTTCATTTAATCTTGTATCACTTTTAATAGCAATATTTTTAAGATCTATGGCAAGTGCTGTTTGATGTTCAGAGTATCCAGGTCTTGCAGAAAACTTATCAGCATTTTCTTTTCCATATTTACTTACATAACTATTATATAAAGTAGTTTGAAAATTTTCATTTCTATATGCAGTAGTAGGAAGAAGCTTTAAATTATATTTTTCTTTTAAATATTTTTGGAGTAATAAAAAGTTTTCTTTAACAACTTTTTTCATGGGTACTTTATTTGCATAAGCACCATCAACATAATCTAAATCTTTTGGAGTATATCCATTTGGTAAATAGTTATATTTATTAACTAAAATTAAGTTATTTTCAGTATCTATAATTAAACTACTATTTTCATAATAATCATAATCGACATTATTATTAACATAAGTAATTACTTTTTCATAACTATAATTTGTTTTATTTTTATATTTATTATATCTTTCTATATTATTCGCACTAAAATTTTTATAATTGTAAATATTTTGTAAATTTACATATGTTTTACGTTTTAATATATTTATATTATTTTCACTTAAGGAAAGTAAATAATTAATTTCTTTTCCAGAATAACCCTTTGGTAAAAAAGTAGTTAGTACTTCACCAAAATTTTTTTGATCTTTAAAAATAATATCTTGATATTCATTTTGGTATTTTTCATTATAAATTCCATTTAATAAAACGTATTTTAAAGTATCATTTTCATTTTTGAAGACAATTGCATCTTTATTTTCTTTATTAAAGGTGATGAAAACTATAAATACTATTAATAGTACTAATAAATTACAAATAATAATTTTTTTATTTTTTAATTTTATTTTCATAATATTATTCTAAATGATTTGTTATGAAAAAATTGTCAAAAAAACTTAAGAATTAATTTTTCTTAAGTTCAAATAAAATATCACGAAGTTCCATTGCTTTTTCAAAGTCTAATGCTCTTGCTGCTTCTTTCATTTCTTCTTCGATTTTTATTAGCATTTCTTTTTTATTCTGTTTTGTCATTTTTTTATTTTTGCCACTTTCGTCATCTGTAGTAGGAATATCCTTAATACTTTTCATAATTGTTTGAGGAATTATTCCATGGTCTTTATTATATTTTTCTTGAATAGTTCTTCTTCTTGAGGTTTCTTTAATTGCTTCATCCATAGCCTGGGAAATAGTATCAGCATACATAATTACATGACCATTTTTATTTCTTGCAGCTCTTCCTATTGTTTGAATTAAACTTCTTGTACTTCTTAAAAATCCTTGTTTATCAGCATCAAGTATGCAAATAAGACTTACTTCGGGAATATCTAATCCCTCCCTTAAAAGGTTTATTCCAACAATACAGTCATATTTACCACATCTTAAATCATGAATAAT
>CAKOOO010000039.1 GCA_934098665.1 uncultured Bacilli bacterium | reverse complement strand
GCTCCAAAAATGAATTTTAATTATTAAAATATATAAATTTAAAATGAGCGTACTTAACTGAGATCGGAGGAAAAATGAACGAAAGATATCAAGAAGATTTAGACTATTTTTTGAATTTTGCCGAAAGTGAAAGAGGAAAAGAACTTGATAAGAAATATCCTAATGAAAGCATGCATTTGGACTTCTATTTCTTACACAGTAAAAATGAATTAAAAGACTTTATAAATACATTCTTAAAACTTCACAAGATAAATGACGATTATGACTTTTATTACTTTATGAATTGTATCATAAAATACATGTGTGGTCGTATAGATGCTCATACTAGAATAGTAATGAGCAATAACGATAACGCTTACCCACTTTCTATTCAAGCCATAAACAATAAATTATACGTTACAAAATGTAGTAATGAAAAGTATAGTTACAGTGAGCTTCTAGAAATTAATAAAGTAAGTATTAACAAAATAATAGAGGAAGTAGAAAAATTTACTAGTTATGGAACAACTAATTGGTTCCTAAACAGACTACATTTTTATTTAAATGATAAAAACGTTTTATTATCTTTACCTAGTATAAAAAATAATGCTAAATATATAGAATATAAAACTTCAAAAGGAATTATTAAATATGAAATAAATAAAGATTATTCTAATGAACTTGCACTTATTAGAAAAGAAGATTTTAAACAGTATCAAATTAAAGACAATATATTAATTTTTAAATATCCAAAATGCACAGATAAATTTATACCAGACATCAAAAAGATAAAGAAGTTAATACATGATAATAATATCGATACTTTTATTTTAGATTTAAGAGGTAATTCCGGCGGAAGATCTACATTAATAGAACCCTTAATAAAATATTTAAAAAGTACTAAACTAAAATTAGTAACTCTAGTAAATAAAAGTGTTTTTTCAAGTGGCAGAATGGCAGCTATAGGCATGCTCAGAATCGGAAGTAAAATAGCTGGTCAAGATATCGGTACTCCAATAAATTGCTTTGGATACTTATTTGGAAATGGACAGCTCCCAAATACTAAATTCACATTTAACTTTGCAAGAGTTTATTGGTATGAAGATGAAAAGAAGCACACAATAAAAGGAATTTATACTAAAAAGAAACTTCTTAAAATGTCTAAAAGTTTTTATGAACCAAAATATTTAAAAATAGACCATTATACTGACTTGACAATAAATGACTACAAATCAGGAAAAGATGTTATGTTAGAAAAATGCTGCAATTGGATAAAAAGTATTGACCGGGAGTAACACCCAAGTTTTATAATTGAATTGTAGTAAAAAACAAAGTAAAAACATACTACATATAAAAAAGGAAAATATGAAAAAGAAAATAATAATTGCAGTAATACTAGGAGTAATAATTTTTGGAGTAAGTGCCTACCTTTTATTAAGATGACAAGCAAGTAAAGAAACAAACAATGAAATTAAAAATTACAGCAAAACTTTAGTGGTGTACTATTCAGCACAGGTACATACTGATAAAATTGCTAAAGAAATGGCTGCTAACCTAAATGTCGATATCTTTGAACTTGTTCTTGAAAATGAATACTCAAGTGATGATTTGAACTACAATAACAAAAACTTTCGTTTTAACAAAAGAATATAAAGACGAAACATAAAGAGATATTAAATTAAAACCCACTACTATTGAAAAAAATGATGAAAGCATTAGACCGGAAATTAAAAATAAAGTAAATAATATCAATGAATACAGCAAGATTATAATTGGTTTCCAACAGTTGGATATACATTAGAAAACGTTGGATGAATCTTGGATGTCTTAATCTAGTAATAAAATTTACCAAAATGATGGTATAATTATATATAGAAGTGCCAGATAAATAGTAATTTATTAATTAGTTAGAAAAATAGTAATTTATGGAGGGAAATATAAATGGGAATATTTAGAAGTATTTATTTAAATTTATCTAGTGAAAAGAAGTTAAGAAAAAAATCAGGTAAAATGTTTAGTAAACTTAAAAAAGTTGGTTTCTATGAAAAAGAAGGCACAAAACACATGAAACTTGCTAATAAATACAATAATTATGTAAATGCTATTGGTAGCAAATGTGCCAACAAATTACCTAAGCGTAAACACGGTTGGTATATTTCTAAAGATGATTAGAGTAAATTTTATTTAATTATAATTTTTACAAATTACAATTTATTAGTGAGATTAGTTTGAAATATAACTAGTCTTTTTATTTTGAATAAGATTTATATTTTTTGTCTAGGGTAGAAAATATTT
>CAKOOO010000038.1 GCA_934098665.1 uncultured Bacilli bacterium | reverse complement strand
TTAGTTAAACATTATCTTCAAGATGGATTCAGTGATTATATAATTAATGAAGATATAGATCATTTAAATAAAATTATCGAAAAATATTAAAGCCTTTATGGCTTTTTTTGTTGACACAAATTTGACATTTTACTAGTTTTATGATAAAATTAATGCAGTTAAGAGGGGGATAAAATGAATAATACTGAGTATCCAAGTAACATTAAACCTTGGAAAAAATATTATGAAAATTTTGATGATAACTATTCTGCACCACAAGAATCAATCTTTATGTTGCTAGAAAAAAGTGCTAAACAAATGCCAAATAACATAGCAATTAATTATATGAATTTTAAATTATCTTTTAAAAAATATATAGATAAAATTATTAGTGAAGCAAACTCGTTAAAAAAACTCGGGGTGAAAAAAGGCGAAATAGTTCCAGTTTTTCTTCCAAATATACCTGAGGCTAGAACTACAATTTATGCTTTAAATATTGTTGGTGCAATTGCTTATCCTATTAATCCACTTCTTCCACCAAAGGAATTTGAAAAACTTTTAATAGAAAACAATGTAAAAAATTTATTTATGTTTAATATGTTTTATCAAAAATATATGTTAGCAGTACAAAATAGTTCTGTTGAAAATGTTATTATGACATATGGTACTGATATGATTCCCAAATATATTTTAAAATTTAAAAATATATTAGATAATTTAAAAAAAGAAAATAGAAATACTTTAATACCTGATTCAGTTATTTCTTGGGATGAGTTCACTATTTCTAAATCAAATGAAAATATTAAGCCTATTTTTGAAAAAAATCAAACTAGTGTGATAATTGGTACAAGTGGAACTACAGGGACTCCAAAAGGTGTATGTCTAACAAATGAAAATCTTAATTCAATGGCTCTTGAGCATCTAAATGGCAGTTTAAATTTTAAATCCGGAGATAAAATGCTTGATATTTTAATACCTTCAATTGGTTATGGCCTTTCAGTGATGCATTATGAAGGAGTATGTGGACTAGAAACTATTTTAATCCCAACACTTCAAAGTGATATATACCCATTGCTAAAAAAATATAAACCAGATCATTTTGCTGGAGGTCCAATTCATTATGAAACTTTAGTTTCGCATCATGAAAATGAACCTTTAATTTATGGCAAAAACTTTGTTTCTGGAGGAGCATCATTACCAAAAAGTACTGAAAAAAAATTAAATCAAATAAATGAAGATGGTACTTTTGAGGAAAAAAATATATTTGTAAGACAGGGGTTAGGATGTACAGAAAATGGTGGAGCAAGTACATATGCAAAAAAAGGCGCATATAAACCTTATGGTGTGGGAATTCCACTTCTTTATGAAACAGTCGGTATTTTTAAGCCTGGTACAGATGATGAACTTGGCTTTAATACTGATGGTGAAATATGTATAAATGGTCCAACCGTGATGAAAAAATATCTTAATAATGAAGAAGAAACAAATAAAGTTTTAAAAAAACATAAAGATGGTAAAATATGGCTTCATACTGCTGATATTGGATATATGGACGAAGATGGTCAAATTTTTATTAAAGATAGAATTAAAAATATATTTGCTCGAAGAGGATTTAATGTCCATCCAAATACAGTAGCTGATTTTATTAGTTCTTTACCAATAGTGGAAAAAGCATTTGTAATGGGAATAAATCATCCAGATGAACAAATGGTACCTGTGGCATTCGTTAAGTTAAAAGAAGAAATGTCCCTAAAAGAGGCTGAAAACATAATTAACGAGAACTGTTATCAGTTTTTAGAGGAAACTTCAATTCCTTATGAAATTGTATTTGTTTCTGATTTACCACTTAATCTTGGTGGAAAGGTTGATACAAAAAAACTTTTAGAGTTATCACAAATAGATTATTTTAAAACTAAGGATAAATCAAATTCAAGAATTTTGAATGTTCCTAAATATTAAATAGCGAGTTTACACTTTGCTATTTTTTTGATAGAATTATTATGAAAGTAGGAATGATTTATGGTTACATTTTCATTTTCAATATGTTCATTAGTCTTTATGTTAATCTTTTTAATAATATATTTTTCAAAGAAAAGATTAAAAAATAAGGATAATTCAATTTATTCATTTTTGATTATTACAAATATAGTAGGTCTTATTATAGATATAATTGGTTATATAACAATGCATACCATAAGCTTAAATTCACCTGTAAACATTATTATTTCAAAATTAAATCTATTATATTATTTTACTTGGTTATATCTTTTTGTTATCTATATTTTATATATTTCCAAGATTGCAAATAATAATATTTTTATTAGAATATCTAAACTTAAATATCTATGTTATATGATTAACATTTTCTTTATATTGATATTACCGTTGCATATAAATAATGAAAATGATAAAATCTATTCGTATGGTCCAAGTGCAAATTATGTTTATTTTATATCAATTATTTTTGCTATTATTATTGTATATTGCTTATTTAAAAATTTAAGGAAAATTGCAAAAAGAGAATTTATACCATTGGTTTCCTTTGTTGTGCTAGGGTTAATGGTAATGTTCGTACAAATGATATTTCCAACAGTTCTTTTGCTACTTTACTCTGAATCTATTATTACTGCTATAATGTTCTTTACCATTGAAAATCCAGATGTAAAAATACTTAATGAATTATATAAAAACAAAGAAATTATGGAGTCAAATTATGAAGATAAATATAACTTCTTATTTGAAATAACTCAAGAAAGTAGAAATCCCCTTAAAAGTATTGAAAGTATATGTAATAATATTGAAAATGAAAAAGATATAAAAGTAATCAAAGAAAATGTTAAAGATTTATCAAATTTAGCAAAAAGATTAGACTTTACCATAAATAATGTAATGAATGTATCAACTCTAGATGCACAAAAAATAAATATAATTGATAAGAAATATAATTTAAAAAAAGTATGCGAAGAGCTTACAAAAAGAGTATCACTTGAAAATAAAAAAGATGTTGAGTTTAAATATAGTATTCCTCATAATGATTTATATTTGTATGGCGATGATATGAAAATTAAACAAGTACTTTATTCATTAATAGTAAATTCATTAGAAAAAACAAATGTTGGATACGTTGAATTTAAAGTAAATAC
>CAKOOO010000037.1 GCA_934098665.1 uncultured Bacilli bacterium | reverse complement strand
AATGATTTCATTAAAAAAAATGTTGAATAAATAATTATGTTCAACATTTTTTTATTTTGACAAAAGCAGGAGATGTTGTTGATAAATTGTTTAAATGCCCTAACGTTCCATCAGCATATTTTTTATATAAACTTAAACAATTACTTTCAAGATTTGTTACAACAACTAAATCTTCACTTATATCTATATCTCTAGGATTTAATCCAAATGAAGGAATTGTTTGAATAAATTTAGGCACAATTTGCGATGTTGAAAATATTTTTATTTCATTTGAACCTCTAACTGTTGCATATAGCATTTCTGAAGATTTATCATATTTTATTGCACACCCAGTACATTCGTTATTTGATAGTCTTTGTACATCAATTACTTTAAACAAGTTATCACTGTACTCCAATGTTATAATTAACGGTTTAGATTCACTTATTAGATAAAAATATTTATTATCCCGATTGATTAAGTGTCTTGGCTGTACGTCATTTTTAAAAGCTATAGAAGTGATTAATCTCTTTTTTTCTTCTAAATTTAAAGTGTAAATTTTACTAGCACCCTTATCTACAATATGAAGATTATCTTCACTAAACAACGAACAATGAATCAAAGAATTTCTATAGAAGGTAAGAACTTGATTTAAGGACAGATTATCTGTTTTATCCAAAGAAAACAGTGATAAGTTCCCAGAATCATAATTACTTGCTGAAACTATTCCTTTTTTCTCATTATAAGTAATGTGGCAGGGATTTAATCCGAATGAATTAAAACTAGTAATGATGTTTGGATTATCTTTGTTATCTAATCTAAAAACAACAATCTTTCCATTAGGATTGTTTTTTGTTCCTTTTGTTTCTACTGTTGATAAAACTAAATTATTGCTATCACAATACAAATATGAGTTATAATTTGATGCAATATTACTTTTATCATTAATTATATCAAAATTATTGTTTAATGTAATAATGTGAAACCCACAATTTGAACTAAAATTTCCAACATATAATTTATACATTTTCTCACCTTTGGTTAATTATTATAAAACAATTACGCTCCAAAATCAAATAATTTTAAGGTTCTAAAATTAAAATTAAAAAAATAATATATTTATCTTGATATAATATAAGAATCATGGTATCATTTGATCAAGAAGTGATACCTTTTTACTATAGCAATATTCACATACTAATAAACTTGTTAGATTCTATGATGGTGTTGATGGACTTAAAACAGGGTTTACTCAAAAAGCAGGTTATTGTTTAACTGCTACAGGAAAGAAAAATAATTTAAGATTAATAAGTGTAGTTATGGGTGAAGAATCAATTGAAAAAAGAAGTAGTGATACAGTAAAATTATTAAATTATGGTTTTAATACATTTAAAGTTAACTTAATTAAAAATAAAAGCGAAATACTTGGTAAGGTAAATGTTCAAAAAGGTAAAAAAGAAAATGTTAATGTAGTACTTGTAAATGATTTGATAGAACTTTTAAATGCAAGTGATAAACCAAGTAATTATAAATTCAAAATATTGGTAGATAAAATAACTGCCCCAGTTAAAAAGGGTGATGTAATAGGTAAAGTTAAAGTACTTAATGATAATGGTGTTTTAATATCCCAAGTTGATATAACAGTAAATGAAAATGTTTTAAAAGCAAATTTATGGGATTTATTTAAAAGAAATTTAAAATATAATTTAGTTTGGAATTAATAATATATATTAAAAATGCAAAAATTCTTTGATAAAATAGATTATATATGGTACAATTTAATTGAGTTATTTAATTTATAAATGTTGATTAATGAATAGTAAAATTTATTATTTTAAATTTAGAGAGTTTATGTTTGGTGAAAATAAGCAAAATAATATATTTGAAATACACATTATGAGTTTAAAGGTTGCGACTTTATAGCTTAATGAGTGTATGAATTGTTATTCATAAATTAAGGTGGTACCGCGATAAATCGTCCTTATAGGATTGTTTATCGTGTTTTTTGGTTTAGGAGGGATAAAATGACAAAAGAAGAAAAAATTGAATTAATACTTAGAAAAACTGTTGATATTCATAATAAAGAAACATTAATGGAAAAATTAAATAGTGGAAAAAAATTAGTAGTAAAATTTGGTGC
Source organism: uncultured Bacilli bacterium (assembly GCA_934098665.1). GTDB lineage: Bacteria > Bacillota_I > Bacilli_A > RF39 > UBA660 > UBA6448. Next base: position 1,597 of record CAKOOO010000037.1, on the reverse strand, counting down.
TGATCCATCAAGACCTGATTTACATTTAGGCCATACAGTTCCGTTACGTGCATTAAAGGTTTTACAAGAATTAGGACACGACATAGTTTTTGTTATAGGCGATTTTACTGCAATGATCGGCGATCCGTCTGGAAAATCTAAGACAAGACCATCATTGTCATTTGAAGAAACAAGAAAAAATGGTGAAACGTATTTTAAACAGGTTTCTAAAATATTGGATCCTGAAAAAATTAAAATCTTGTATAATTCAGAATGGTTAGGAAAAATGTCATTTGAAGATGTAATTAAATTAACTGGAAAATATACAGTAGCCAGAATTCTTGAAAGAGATGATTTTAAAAATAGATTTAATAACAATATTCCAATTGGTATTCACGAATTTCTATATCCCTTAATGCAAGGGTATGACTCAGTTGCATTGCACGCAGACATTGAAATAGGAGGAACTGACCAGACATTCAATTTGTTAGTTGGAAGAGAATTACAACGTGATTATGGGCAAAAACCACAAGATGTTATGTGTTTTCCATTATTGATTGGTCTAGACGGAAAAGAAAAAATGAGTAAATCACTTGGAAACTACATTGGTATTGATGAATCTGCAGAAATTATGTATGAAAAAGCAATGAGGATTCCTGATAATTTATTAATGGATTATTTTAAATTGACCACTGATTTAAATATGGTAAATATTGAAAACATAATTAAAAATGATGTAGTAGAGGCTCATAAAGTATTTGCAAGAGAAATAATTAAAATGTATCACGGCGAAGAATTTATTTCAATTGCGGAAAAAAGGTATGCTACGGTCGCAAGTGGTGGCATTCCAGAGAATATTGATAAAGTTGAGATAGATGAGTCTATAATAAAAAATGGAATACTACTAATAGATTTATTAGTTTTAGCCAAAATCGTTCCATCTAAATCTGAAGGAAGAAGAATGATTGAACAAAATGGAATAAGTGTAAATGGAAATAAAGAAAATAATGTAAATAAAAAAATAATTATAAATGATTTTGAAAATAATACTTTAGTAATTCAAAAAGGTAAAAAGCAATTTAAAAAATTTATTATAAAATAAATTAATTTATATTTATAAATAAAAAGTATTTTTTGTGAAAAGAGAAATAATTATAAACCCATAATATAACTTTTATGCAATATAATAATTGACTTTAATAAGAAATTATATTATATTGGTATTGCTGTTTAAAAAGTGTAATAAAAAAGCGGTGATTCCGACCATAACAGGGAACTAAAAAAGCGGTGATCCCGACCACAACAGGGAACTAAAAAAGCGGTGATCCCAACCACAATAGGGAACTAAAAAAGGAAACTAGAGAGCTCACTCTAGTTTTATTATATAAAATATTATCTGTATAGTTATTTTTTTGCTATTAAAAATAATTGGCAAAATAATAGGTAAATAATGAAATTAAACCAATAGTGTGTGTAAAAATAATTATTTGAATGATAATATTTTTATAGGAAGTGAGAATATGGATCAAGTTAAAATCGGTAAATTTATTGCAAGTTTGAGAAAAGAAAAGAATATGACTCAAGAGCAGTTTGCACAAAAAATGGGTGTAAGTATAAA
>CAKOOO010000036.1 GCA_934098665.1 uncultured Bacilli bacterium | reverse complement strand
AGCATTGAAGATGTTGTACTAAAAGGAGATTACGAAAAATTATTTACTAAAGAAGAAACTAGAAATTATGTTCAAGTGAATAAGGTAAATAAAAGGCCTTTATTTTGTAAAAAAAGAGGATTTGTGTTTTTAAAAAAATGATGTTATCATCAGGATGAGGTGAGATCGTATGAAAAAAATACTTGTATCAGTAATAGCAATTTTAATTATTGCTTCTGGTATTATCTGTTTTATATTGTATTCAAAAGATAAAAAGTCAGATGATTCATATAATATAGGTACTGTCAATGAAAAAGTAGATATTAAAGATAATAATGTATCTGATGAAGTATCTGAAATAAATCAGGATAAAACAAAAGAACAATCTATTGATAAATCTTCTAAGTCAACCGAAGAAAATACAAATGAATCTAAAACTAATCAAAAACAACCTGAATGGAAAAATGAAGAAAAAAAGTCTGATGATGGTAATAAAAGCAATAATAATACCAAACAGAATACTACAGTGGTAGAAGAACAAAATTCAAAGGTTGAAAAAACAGCTTGGGAAGAACTTGGAATTAGTGAATATGATTATTATCATAAGCCAATGTGGAGTTGGCAAAGAATAGATTATTCTATTGACGAATTTAAAACAGAACAAAAAACAAAAGAGGCATGTTTATCTAAAGGTGATGAATATTTTAAACAAGGAATTGGATATTCATGTACTAGTGTAAATAGTTATGCTGGTACCTATTTAGGTGAAATGTTAAAAACATTTTGACATCTTAAGTGATGTCTTTTTTTATGAAGGAGGGATAAAATTTGAAAAGAAAAATTTTTAAATACACTATGATTGGTGTATTTTTATTTTTAACTTTTTTAGGTATTGAAAAAGTAAATGCTGAAACCTATACTGGTCAAGCAATATGGCCATCAGAACATATTTCAAATATATTTGTTAGAAAATATAGAAATGATGGATATATTAAGTATATGCAATCTAGATTTATGAGAAGAAGTGAAGACAATGCTTTCGTATATTGTTTGCAACCATTCGTAGATATTGATAATAATTTGCCTTATTATAATATTGCTAGAAGTGATTATGCTAGTGTTTTAAATATAACCGAAGAACAATGGAATAGAATTGCTTTACTTGCTTATTATGGTTATCAATATAATGATAATGGATATGATCATTCAAATAATAAATGGTATGCTATAACACAGTTAATGATATGGAGAACAATTGAGCCACAAAATAAATTTGTTTTTACTGATACATTAAATGGAACAGATAATCCTAATAAGTTTGCAAGTGAAATAGCAGAAATGGATTCATTAGTAAATAGTCATTATACAAGACCAAATTTTAATACTGACAATTTAACAATTCCACTAGGTCAAAGCAAAACATTAACGGATTCAAATAATGTTTTAAAATATTTTAGTATTGCATCAACTGAAAATGTTAGTGCTAAAATTGAAGGTAATAATTTAATTTTGACTGCAACTGGTATTGGTGATGCAAAAGTTAATTTAGTAAAAAAAGCAACTAAACATTCAGCACCACCAATTGTTTATTTTAAAGAAGGTTCTCAAAATGTTATGAGGGTTGGTTATTATGATCCACTTCCTGCACTATTTAATTTGAAAGTAATAGGAGGAAGAGTTGAAATTAATAAAAAGGATAGCGATACAAAAGACAATTATCCGCAAGGTAATGCTAGTTTAGAAAATGCCATCTATGGGATTTATAATACTAGCGGCGAAAAAATAGGTGAATTAAAGACTGATGCTAATGGCTATGCAATTAGTGATTATTTACCAAGTTTGGGAGAATTTTATATCAAGGAAATAACACCAAGTAAAGGATATACTTTAGACAAAAATAAATATTCATTTGTACTTAATGAAAATGTTTTACTTGAAAGTTTAGATGTTTATGAAAAAGTAAAAGAAACAGATTTAATAATATTTAAAGTATTTGCTAATTCTAAAACAGGTATTTTAACTCCAGAGCCAAATGTAACTTTTGAAATATTTTTAAATAATTGTACTCCTAGACTTTTAAAAAGCAAGAGTACTCAAAAACAAATGGGTAATAATGTTTGTTATATTGATAAAATTACTACTGATAAAAACGGATATGCAGAAATAAAACTTCCTTATGGTAGTTATACATTTAAACAAATAACTAGTACACCTAATTATGAAAAAGTAGATGATTTTGAGTTTGCTGTAGGAGATGATACTGATTCAAATACATACAAATTAATTTCAAATGCTGAAATAACTGCTAAATTAAAAGTGATTAAAGTTGATAAAGATACAGGAGAGGTTATTCCAAGAAGTGGCATAACATTTAAAATAAAATCACTTGCAAGTGATGATTATGTTTGTCAAACAGTTACATATCCTAAAGCAGAAACTTTATGTGAATTTAAAACTGATGATAATGGAGTATTAATTACACCATATCCTTTAATATCTGGAAAATATAAATTAGAAGAGGTAGATCAAGTTATTGATGGTTATTTATGGAATAAAGAATCACAAGAATTTGAAATAGGAGAAAATTCTAATTTGATAACTGACAATAAATATGGTGTATTATTTGAAACAAAATTTGAAAACCAAGCAGTTAAAGGAAAGATTGAAATTAATAAAAAGGGTGAAAAATTTGTTATAGATGATAATAAATATTCTTATGAAGAAATACCACTTGAAAAAGTAAAATATGGACTTTATGATGAGAATAAACAATTAATTGCAGAGGTAACAACAGATTCTAATGGATATGCTAAAATTGAAAACTTAAAATTAGGTAAATATTTTTTGAAAGAATTAGAAACAAATGGTAATCATGTTATTGATTCTAAGGAATATGAGGCAGAACTAAAATATAAGGATCAATACACAGCAGTAATATCTAAGATATTTAATTTCACAAATAAATTATCCAAAGGAAAATTAGAATTTACTAAAAAAGATTTTACAACATCCGATACTATTCCAAATACTAAAATTGAGATTTATTTAAATGATGATGAAGAAAAACTTATTGGTGAATATGTAACAGATAAGGATGGTAAAGTAATTATTGATAATTTACCTGCAGGTCATAAATATTTTATTTTAGAAAAAGAAGCTCCAGAGGGATACATTTTAAACACTGAAAAGATTGAGTTTGAAATAAAGAAAAATGGAGAAATAGTAAAATCTGAAATGACTAATACTAAAATCAAATCTAAATTGATAATTAATAAAGTTGATTCTAATAATAATCCATTAGCTGGAGTAGTTATTGGTATCTATGATTTAAATGATAATATACTCGGTGAATATACTACTGATGAAAATGGTATTATAGAAGTAGAGTTAGAATACGGAAGTTATTATTATAAAGAAATTTCTACACTTGAACATTATGTTTTAAATAATGATAAAAACTATTTTAAAGTAGAAAAAGATGGTGAGATAATAAATTCTACTTTAGTTAATGATTTAGAAGAAGTAGAAGTACCAAATACTAATTTAAATAGAAATTACACTAAATACATTATTTCTTTATCAATTGGATTAGTAGGATTGGGGATAATCTTATATGAAAAGAAAAAAAGAAAATAAGATTGTATTAATTGTAGGATTTATACTAATAATAATTTCAATTTTTATTTTTACTTTTGATATTTATAAAAATACAAAAAAGGAAGTTCAAGAAGTTAAGATGGTAGATGACTTCTTTATAGAAGATGAATACTCTGAGGAAGTTATTCCTCAAGAGCAATTAAAAGAGGAAGATAATAAAAAATCTTCCTCACCATCTTATAATTATATTGCTATTCTTGAAATACCAAGTATAGATTTGAAAAGAGGTATTGTTGATTATAATAGTAGATATAATAATGTTAAGTATAATATTCAAATAATTGAACATTCACA
>CAKOOO010000035.1 GCA_934098665.1 uncultured Bacilli bacterium | reverse complement strand
ACTTTTTTAATAAAGTGAGTGATATATTTAATAGACATAGATATTTAATTTTAAGAAGATATAATATTAATTTAGAATCTAATAGTTACATATTAACAGTTAAGGATATTATTGATTCAAATTATACTAAATATCGTTATTCAGATTTTGATTATTTATTTAATAAGCAAGAACTTTTTGAAAAACCAATTTATATATTTTTGTATTATGATGATCACTCTGATGAATGTTTATTACCTAGTGATTGGAATTTATTTGATTATACAACAGGGATTTATATAGACTTTGTTTATGGAGATAAAAAAGAAATTTCTATAAAGAAAATATATGATTTTGAAAAAAATAAAATTATTATAAGGGTTACTCCACGCGTTGATGAACTTGAAGTAAGAACTATTTTTAGGGAAGAATTATTAAATGAAAATAATAAATCTTTAGAGGACTGTGCTAATAGTACAATGATTAGAGTAAATGAGTTAAATTATTTAAGAAGTTCAGAGTACAAAGAAAAAATGTTGTTAGAAAAAATAACTAATATTTATGAAAAGGTTAAAGGAAAACTTACTAAAGAGGAAATATTATATAGTGGTGATTTTATTAATCTTATAAAAGAGGTTTATAGCCTTCCTAATAATAAAACTATCACAAGAGAAAAAATAGTTAAAAATGGTGGTAAAGATTCAGTTATAATAGTTGCTACAGATAGTAACGGAAATTACATATTGACATTTCAAACTAGAATTAATGATAAAATAATAGCAGAGTTTCCTTCGGGTTATATTGAGGATAAAGAAGATGTTATTGAAGCTGCCAAAAGAGAGTTAAAAGAGGAAACTGGATATGTTTCAGATAATGTAACACTACTTGATGAATCTTATTATTCTGTAGGTATAGATAACTCAGTTTGCTGTATTGTACGAATGAAAAACTGTGTTAAAGCATTTAATGTAAATCCCAATGAAAACTTGACATATGGAATATTTACTGAAGAAGAACTAAAATATTTACTTAATAATAACATTATGTGTGGTACTATAAATAAACTTGCATATTATAGCATGCAAAATAATGTTTATAAAAGAGTGTTAAATAAATAAAAAATATGTTAAAATTGTCTTGAGGGATGATATGCTAAATTTAATAAATGCTTTTTTAAAGGGAATTAATGACGAACTGGATGAAAAGGAAAGAAGACTTGCTAAAGAAAAAGAAGATGCTTTAGAAGATGAAATGGATATGTATGGGCTTGATGAGAACGAAAAAGAAATGGTAAGAAATAAAGAGTATGATCCGTGTGATTTTGATACAGAAGGGCCTTTCGAAGATGATGATTACTATAATGATGATTATGATTATGATGATGAAAAGTAGATTATCATCTTTTTTTATTATATAATTTAATTGGTGATAAAATGATTTATAGAATGAAACTTCAAGATGAACCTTTTAAGCAAATTAAAATGGGCACTAAAAAAATTGAAATAAGGTTAAATGATGAAAAAAGAAAATTACTTAAAACTAATGATTATATAGAATTTACAAATATAAAAACTTTAGAAATATTATTTGTTCAAATAACAAATTTATACCATTTTGATAGTTTTAAAAAATTATTTGAAAATTTTGATAATAAAATATTAGGTGGTGGTAGTTACGAAAAAATGTATAATTATTACTCTAAAAAAGATGAAAATAAATATGGTATTATTGGCATAGAAATAAATAATATATTAAATGTTAAACAAATAATTCATAATGAAGATAATTTAACATTAATGGATGCAAATAGAGTTACTCGAAGAGCAAAACTTATTGTAGAAAATAATAAAAGTGAAATTTTACTTTGTCAAATGGGAACAAATTATTTTTTAATCGGTGGTCATGTAGATAATGATGAAAGTGATGAAGAATGCCTTCTAAGAGAGGTTTATGAAGAAACAGGTGTAAAACTTGATTTTTCTAATATTTTACCAATAGCATGTTCTAATTACATAAATAAAGATTATCCAGAAAAAGGCACTAATACTTATACTAATTCAAATTATTATTATCTCAAGTATGATTTAATTTTTAATATAAAAAATCAACATTTAACAAATGAAGAATTAAAGGGAAATTTTAAATTAATGTACGTTTCAAAAAATAAAATAATTGATTTTCTAAATGATAAACTTTTAACATGCCAAAGAAAAGGTACTTTAATCGATACTATAATGGCTATAAATGTATATTTAAATCTTCAAAAATGATGGATACCGTGTTATAATTATTATGGGAGAAGTTATGAAAAAAGTAAGTTTAACATATAGTGAATATTTATTTGAATTATCAAAAGAAGAAATTGAAAGAATTTTAAATATTTTTAATATAAAGTATAGAAAAAATAGTAAAAAGGAAAACCTAATAAAAATTTTAGATAACAGTAACGAGGAGATAGTTAAGTATTCATTTAATTTATTTCAAAGTGATGAACTTGCAAATATTAAATTAATAATAAAATCAAATGGACATTTAAAACCTAGAACAAACTATTCACTTTTATATTTTCTTGATAATTTAAATAAAAAAAGTTTAGTTAAGAAAATAGATGAAAATCAGTATTGTGTACCAAAAGATATTTTAAAATGTTTTAAAGCTTGTTTAAAGGATAAAGAAACATTAAAAATAATTAAATCAAATACCAAAGAGTATAACTTAATAATGGGTCTTTTAAATACTTATGGAGTACTTTCTTATGATAAATTTTATGAAATGTTTAATAACATTTTACCATGTGATAAAGAGTATTTATGGGAAAGACTAATGATTTTAACTGATTTTTATGAAGAATTTGAACTTTTCTTTTCAAAAAAAGAAAATTATGTTTGTAATAAATCATTTTTAAATGAAAAAGGTATTCAGTTAAAAGAAATAAAAAAATATGCTAATAAAAAATCAGTTTATAAACAGTTTAGTGCTAAAGAATTAGTAACTATGTTTAGTTACAAATATATGTGTAAATTTAAATCATTTAAAAAAATGCTATCATTTGTAAAAAAGAATTATTATTTAGACGAAAGGGATATAAAAATATTTTATAAATACATAATAATTCCTTATATAAATGATATTCAACTTGATAGTAATAGTGAAGACAATTTATCAAAAAATATAGATAAATATTTTGAATATAAAAATGAAAAACATAAAAATAAATTTATAAATTTAATAAAAGGAATTGTAAAAGATGCACCAATGTGGAAATATAATGGCTTTAGTGAAAATGAAAAAGGAGAAGATATATGTCAAAAATAAAAAATTTACCTTTGTATGCATCAATCTTTGTGGTAGTTATTTTTTCAATATTTTATTTTGTTAATGTAAATAAAATTAGTTATGCATTTTCATATAACGAAACAAAAGAAAGTAAAATTGTTCAAGAAAATTTAATTACAAAATGTGCTGAAATTTATGCTGAGAATCACAAAGATTTATTTAAAGATAAGGATACTATTTATATAACTGTACAAGATCTTATTGATTATAAAGTACTTCCTAGTGAAGATGGTAAAATTTATGAAGCTGGCAGTAATGTAAAATTAATTAATGAAAATAAAATTAGAATATCTTATAATGAGGAAAAATTTAGTATTAAACTATTAAAAGAATAAAAATGTAAACAAAATGTCAAAATAAATGTAAAATTATTGAAACAAGTGGCAAAATAATAGTAATATATTATTGTAAGGAGCTGGTAAAATGATATATCCATCAATAGATAAATTATTAAATATTGTTGACTCAAAATATATGCTTGTTCATGTTGCTGCGAAAAGGGCAAAACAAATGATTGAATATCAACATTATCAAATGGATAAAAATGCTTATGTAAATAAAAAACCTTTAGGTCGCGCCCTTGAAGAAGTAGAAAAAGGGTTGATTACTGTAATAAAAAAAGAAAAAAAGTCTTGATTATCTAAATAATCTATGGTAAGATAATTAAGTCTTATGGGGAATTAGCTCAGCTGGCTAGAGCACCTGCCCTGCACGCAGGGGGTCGCGGGTTCGAATCCCACATTCTCCACCA
>CAKOOO010000034.1 GCA_934098665.1 uncultured Bacilli bacterium | reverse complement strand
AAACCAGGAACTCAAAATTATACAAAGTTAAAACTTAAAGGAAAAGGTTTAAAAAGTCCAAATTCAATTATGCGTGGAAACATGTATGTAGTAATAAATATTATTATTCCCACTAAACTTACTTTATCCCAAAAGAAATTATTTAAACAGCTTTTAGATAGTAATCTTGATAATGAAGATGAAATAAAAGATTTTAATAAAAAAATGAAATAGTGCTTTATTGCATTATTTTTCTTTGTATAATTATTGTAAATAGTTCATAAATAAATTGCAAAATGTATAAAATTATAATATACTTTAATTAGATAGGAGGCAATAATGAAATTAGCATTAATTATAATTACAATTATTTTAGTTTTAATCGTTTTATATGTTATTAATACTAGAAATGCATTAGTTGTTTTAAGAAACAAGGTTAAAGATCAATTAAGTCAAATTGATGTTCAATTAAAAAGAAGATTTGACCTTATTCCTAATCTAGTAGAAACGGTAAAAGGATATGCTAAACATGAAAAAGGTACTTTAGAGGACGTTGTAAAAGCTAGAAATACTTATTTATCCGCAACTACACCTGAAGACCAGCTTAAAGCAGATGGAGAACTTACAAAAGCAGTAAACAAATTATTTGCTCTTGCGGAAAGTTATCCTGATTTAAAGGCTAATGAAAATTTTTTAAGTTTACAAAAAGAACTTACTACTTGTGAAGATAAAATTACTTATGCTAGACAATTTTATAATGATTCTGTACTTTCATACAATAATAAAATTGAACTTTTCCCTAGTAGTTTAATTGCAAGTATGTTTCATTTTGAAAAAGAAAAATTTTTCGAAGCTACTGCTGATGAAAGAAAAAATGTACAAGTTAAATTTTAAGGCATAGTAAATGCCTTTTTTGATATGTGAGGTTTGAATGAAAAAAAGATTTTTAATTTTATTTACTATTTTACTTATAATGCCAATAACAATATTTGCAAAAAATGATATTTATAGTAAAGATGCTAATATTTATATTGATGAATATGGAACTGCTCAAATTAGTGAAACTTGGTCTGTAAAAGGGTCTGATGGAACAGAGTGGTATATTCCTCTTACAAATTTAGGCAAAAGTAAAATAAGTAACTTTTCTGTAGAGATGGATGGTAAATTATTAACAGAAAAAGCTTGGAATATTAATGAAAGTATAAGTGAAAAAGCAGGCCATTATGGTTATAATTATGTATCAAACGGAGTCGAACTTTGTTTTGGTAAAACAGATTATAAAAGGCATACTTTTGTAATAAAATATACTGTATCAAACTTTGTATTTACCACAAGTGATGCAGATGTAATAAGCTGGCGAATTTTTGAATATCAAAATAATAAAACAAATTGGGAAAACTTTACAGTTAATATAAAAAGTTTTTATTCATTTCCTGATACTTTAGATGTATGGGGTTATGGATACAAAGGTTATGCTTATGTAAAAGATGGTTTAATTCAAATGTCAAATGAAGGCGATATGGGAAGTAATTATGTAGTACTTCAGGCAAAATTTCCAAAAGGTACTTTTAATAATTTAGTAAGCTATGATTCTTTTGAAACATTTGATGATGTTAAAAATATGAATGATGAAGGAAAATTTGACTATGATTATGACCAAAAAGAAACTTTTTGGGAAAAGATAGTTCGTTATATAAGTATAATTATGAATTTTGGTTTTTATATTTTAATTGGTGTTATCATAGCATTATGTGCAAGACCTAAATATGGATATAAAAATAATAAAAAGATTGATAAGAAAAATGTTTTAATGTTTAGAGATATACCTTGTAATAAAGATATTTATTATGCTAATACTTTAATGTATTTAAATAATTTTGGCTATAAAGAAGGCAATATTATCGGCGCTATAATTTTAAAATGGGTTAAAGATGACAAAATAAGTTTTATCAAAAGACAAAATAGTAAAAATAAAGATGAATCTGTATTAGATTTAACCAAAAATACTACTTTCGAAGATAGTTTTGAACAAAAATTATTTGACATAATGTATAAAGCAAGTAAAGATGGATATCTAGAAAGTAAAGAACTAGAAAATTATTGCCGTAAACATTATTCAAGTTTCTTTGAATTATTTAAAAATAAACTTAATGATGATATAAAAGGTTTAATGGACACAGGCGAAATAAGAAAAAGAGCTGATAGACACGAGTGTAAAGCACAAAATGTTTTAAGTGATAAGATTTATGAAGATAGCATTCAATTATATGGACTAAAAAAATTCTTTACAGAATTTGCTAAAATGGATACTAAAGAAACCCTTGAGGTAAAACTATGGGATGAATACTTAATGTTTGCATATCTATTTGGAATGGCAGACAAAGTTGCTAAACAACTTAAAAATTTATACCCAGAATATATAGCAAGTGAATTAGAGCAAAGAAATATGAATTTAGATACAATAATTTTTATTAATCATATTTCTACAAGAAGTGTTAATGCTGCAAGTGCCGCAAGAAGTGCTGCTCAAAGTTATTCATCAGGTGGAGGTGGATTTTCATCTGGTGGCGGAGGAGGAGGCTCCTTTGGTGGAGGTGGATCTTCCGGTGGAGGAGGAAGTAGATAATACTTCCTTTTTTATTTTTATTAAACTTTGTAAATTTATTAAAAAAAGTAAGAAATTATAATTTTTTTATTTATTTTTATAAAAAATGTGGTATACTTAATAAGTAAGTTGTCTCCTTAGCTCAGTTGGTAGAGCAACTGACTCTTAATCAGTGGGTCTAGGGTTCGAATCCCTAAGGGGACACCAAACAGTTAATAAAATCTAGCACAATTTCTTATTTGTTAGATTTTTTTTATTAGATTAAACTATATTGTAAAAGTATATTTTGTTAAATTATCGCACCTTAAAACTACTGCCTAAATAAATTAATAATGATAACTAATGCACTTAAATGGTGTTTTTTATTAAAAAAATCTGATATTAACTATCAGATTTTGCATCAAGGTAGTAAATTGGTCTACCTTCTTTTTGATATTGTTTTTCATAATTTGTCATTATATTAGGTATTTTTCTTTCGTCTTTATGTAAGTCTAATGAAACTACGTTAAATATATACCAATAGTTTGATAAACTTTCAATAGAGTAGGAAAAAAATCCTTTATTATCGGTTTTTAAAATAATATGTTTTTGTTTTTTAAATACCTTATCATATATTCTTAGATAAGATTCATGTGTAAATCTTCTTTTTTCATCCTGTTTTTTAGGCCATGGATCACAAAATGTTAAATAAATTGTATCTATTTCCTTTAAGAAAATATCTTTAATTTCTTTTGCATCAATATTAATTAATTTTAAATTTGGAAGATTTAAATTACTTAATCTATTAACTGCCATTACCATTTGTGAGTCTACAATTTCAAGACCAATGTAATTTATATTTGGATGAGCTTTAGCCATATCTATTATAAAGTCACCACGACCCATACCAAGTTCTAAACATATAGGATTATTATTTTTAAATGCTTCATGCCATCTTTTTTGATATTCTTGGGGATTTTTAACTAAATATTTACTTGAGCCTACGATTAAATCAGCATTTTTAATTACTTTATATTGCATTTTACCACGTCCTTATATATATTATAATAAATATTACTTAAATAAGCAATAAAGCATTTGCAATGATAAAATTTTTATGGTACAGTAATAACTAATATTGGTGGTTTTATGTATTATTTTGCATATGGAAGTAATTTAAATTTAAAAGAAATGAAAAGAAGAGTGCTTATTTATAAGAAAGTAGGGATTGCTCTTTTAAATGATTATAAATTATCTTTTAAAGGTTCATATGTAGGTTATTTAACACTAGATTATGAAAAAGGTGCTATTACTCCTGTAGGGATATATAAAATACCAAATTATGCACTTCATAAACTTGATATTTATGAAGGATATCCATATGTTTATGATAGATGTAATATTGATGTAAGATATAATGGTAAAATTATTAATGGAGTAATTTATATAATGAATAAAGAATTTGATTTTAAATTACCAGATTATGACTATGTTAAAAGATGTCTGCAAGGATATAATGATTTTAATTTAAATCCAGTTATTCTAGAAAATGCTTTAGAATTTACTAAAAATATTATAGATAATTCTAAAAAAAGATAAAATTTTCAAAAACTTGTCAAAAATAGTTGCATTATTTATAAAAATAAGGTAAAATTAAAAAGTACGAAAAAGAAATGGGCTTGTAGCTCAGCTGGTTAGAGCGCACGCCTGATAAGCGTGAGGTCGGAGGTTCAAGTCCCCCCAGGCCCA
>CAKOOO010000033.1 GCA_934098665.1 uncultured Bacilli bacterium | reverse complement strand
TCATATTGGTATTGTGTCAGATAATAGAAATCATAAAGGAATTAGTTTTGTTATTCATCATGCAAATCCATATCAAAAAAATTATGAAGAAGATATATTAGAGTATCATAATGATATAGTTGGTCATTATAGAATTAGTTAAATTTATACCTATAATAGATATTTATATAGAAAAATTGTATAATTTTATTATTTAGACGAGTGACCCTCAAGATAAAGTTGTAATATAAAAGCATACACTTTTTTTGCGTACACTTTTATATAACAACTTCACTTTTTTGCAAACTTTTTTACTGACATAAAATTAATAATTATTTGCTTTTCTTTCAAAAAATGATTTAGCGTGAGCACAAACAGGGCAAATTTCTGGAGCTTTTTTACCAATGACAATATGACCACAGTTGCGACATATCCAAATAGTATCACCTTCACTAGAAAATACTAAATCATTATTAATATTTTCAATTAATTTTTTGTATCTTTCTTCATGTTCTTTTTCTATTTTAGCAACACCTTCAAAAAGATTAGCAATTCTTGTAAATCCTTCTTCTCTTGCTTCTTTAGCCATTCTTTCATACATATCTGTCCATTCATAGTTTTCACCACTTGCTGCATCACTAAGATTTTCTAATGTACTTGGGACCTCACCGCCATGAAGTTCTTTAAACCATAATTTTGCATGTTCTTTTTCGTTATTAGCAGTTTCCTCAAAAATTGCAGCAATTTGTTCAAAACCATCCTTTTTAGCTTTAGAAGCATAATAAGTATATTTATTTCTTGCTTGTGATTCACCAGCAAATGCTTCCATTAAATTTTTTTCTGTTTTTGTTCCTTTTAGATTTTCCATCTTTACCTTCCTTTCTTACATTCATTACAATAACCAGAGTAGGTAATATCATAGTTTACTATTTCAAAATCAACTGGAATATTTTTATGCTCAATATTAGTTGTTTCATGTATATCAAATATTTTATTACATTTTAAACAAATAAAGTGATTATGTTTAATATACAGTTTGTCATAATGATCTTTCCCATCAAAAGTTTTAATTTTTCTTATCTTTTGAAAGTCTACTAGAATATTTAAATTTCTATATACTGTTCCTAAACTAATATTTGAAATACTTTTTCTAGCGATTTCATATACTTCTTCAGCTGTTAAATGTTGACATGAATTATTAATAATATCCAATATTAAATTTCTTTGTACAGTATTTCTCACAATTACCTCCTTAATAGTAATGATTACTAATAATATAACATAATAATTTGCTGATATCAATAGATTTTATGTAAATAAATAATAATTTTTGTAACTATAAAGACTTTGATGAACTAATAAGAGAGCAATTAAAAATATAATTGCCGGCTTATTAACATAACAATGAAATAAAGTATTATTGGTTGATTTATGTGTAAAAAACTGTAATAATTACTTTGATGAATAATAGTATTTTTATGAGAAAAGGTATTACAAATGATATGTCTAAACAATTTGAAAAAATATATATTAAACTAGATAAGTATTTAGAAAAGAATAGTAAAAATCTTATCATAAATTCTTTAAAAGAAAAAACTACTTTTAGTTTTTAACATTTTAAATAGAATAATTATTTAAAAGTTTTTTTGCAAAATAAAATGAGACATCGGTGCCTCATTTTCAAAAAGGAGTGTGTAGATTAAATGAAAAACATAAATTGGGATGCAGAGGAAAATAGGCTCGGGTTTCGTTGATATATCCATCTTTATAACTAAAATACCCGTATTTCCTTTACAATTAAATTATATCACAATATTTATTGGTTAAAAAATATGTAAAAAAAAACAACCATTTTGGTTGTGATATAAATAATTATTTTGTAAAATTCATTTGATTAAATATATCAGTATCATAAAACTCTGCTACAGTTATCCCAAAAACCTTACATATTTTATATATGTTTTTGGAACTAGGATTTTCTACTTTATCATTTAGTAACGCAAATAGTGTTGCTACCGGTACAGTGGAAAGTTCTGATAACTTATTTGGAGTAATATGGTTCTTTTCACATAGTTCAAGTATTCTATTGATTATTGCCTGCGTAAAAGACATATTATGGCCTCCTTTGTCTATTAGTAATTATATCAAAAAAAATATAAAAAAATCTCTTGATTTCAATAAATTTTTCTGAAAACGATAAAAATATTTTAATTATTTTTATAAAATCTACCGAAAACGAAAAAATGTGATATTATATATATATCAAGAGGAAAATACAAGTAAAGATATTCAAATCTTATATTCAGCAGTAGAATTTGAGATTAAATAAATAATATTAGAGAAGAAAGTATTTTTGAAACTATATAAGTAATGCTTTCTTAAATTGTAAAAATATGGGGAGATGCTTAAAATGAAAGAAAAAATACCAAATTGGTTAAAACTGGACAATGCTGCAACTATTTATCCTTCAACATTATCAAGAAAATATGCTGCTATGTTTCGTGTTAGTATGACTTTAAAAGATAAAATAGACAAAGATGTTTTACAATGTGCATTAAACAATGTAATAGATAGATTTCCAACTTTTAAATACAAATTAAAGCAAGGACTTTTTTGGTGTTATTTTAAAAAAATAAAAGATAACCCCATAATAGAGCAAGATTATAATAATCCTATGTTTAGAATAAAGTTTAAAAATCATAGAAATTATCTATTTAGAGTTAGATATTATGAAAATAGAATTGCAGTTGAATTTTTTCACGCATTAACTGATGGAACTGGGGCAATTATATTTATATCTACATTAGTAGGAGAATATATTAAATTAAAATATAATACAAAAATTACATATAATAATTATGTTTTAAATCCAAATGCAAAAGTTAGTAGAGAAGAATATAGTGATGACTTTAAAAAGTATGCTAGAAAAGTTGGAAAGTTAGTACATGAAAAACCTGCATACCATTATAAAGGAACTCTTATTGACAGCAATGATTTAAATGTTATTACGGGAATTATCAAAATTGATGATCTTAAAAAAATAACTAAAAAGTATAACTGTACTATAACCTGTTTACTGGCATCATTATACATTCTTTCAATACAAGAATTATATAATAAAGAACAAAAAAAGAAAAATAAGGAAGTAAAAATATCTATACCTGTTAATTTAAGAAATTATTATAAAAGTAATACAATGAGAAATTTTTCTTCTTATGTAAATGTCGGGATAGATACTATATATGGTAATTACTCTTTAGAAGAAATAATAAAAATAGTTAAAAATACTTTGGAACTTAACTTAACTGAAAAAATGTTAAATGCTAAAATAAGTGCTAATGTAAAAATAGCAAGAAATTATTTTATAAGACTGTTACCAATGTTTATAAAAAAACATATAATGTCATTTATCGAAAAAATGATGGGAGATAGATATTGCTCTAATACCTTATCTAATTTGGGTAATATTATCTTACCAAAAGAAGTAGAAAAATATGTTTTAGAAATGGGAGTTGCAATAGGAAAATCAAGAGGAAAGCCAGCATCATCAGCGATAGTTGGATATAATGGCAATTTATATATAACTATAACTAGAAAAATAAAAGAAGCTGAATTTGAACGAATATTATTTACTACATTAGTTAAAATGGGAGTACCAGTTTTAATAGAAAGTAATAGGAGGTTATAATGAGTTATTGCGTTAATTGTGGAGTTAAGTTAAAACAGTCTGAAAAAGTTTGTCCTTTGTGTAATACAAAAGTAATAAATCCAAATAATTTAAAAGATAAGTTTACTCCAGCATATAGTCAAGTAGTTGAAAAACATAAAAAAATAAATAAAATATACTTGTGTGAGTTAATAACAGTTGTATTAATATGTGTTTCTATTATTACAGTTTTATGTGATTTGATATTTACAGGAAATATTACATGGAGTATTTATGTAATTGTAGCTATTTTGTTTTTAGATTCTAAACTATCATTTATATTATTTAAAAATAAATTCATTCCATTAATAATTGATTTATTTGTAACCGAAATATTAATATATGTAGTAGCATGTTTAAATAATGGATTACATTGGTTTTATTATTTAGTTTGTCCATTTATATTTATAATTTGGTTTTATATTGTACTTTGTGCATTTGTATTAAGTAAGAAAAAATATAATTTATTAAGAAGATTCTCTGTTGCATTTTCATTTATATCAGTAATTTTATTAATAATAGAGATGTGTGTTGATATGTTTAAATATGAGAAAATTATTATTAATTGGTCAATATACGCTGTATTACCAATAACAATTATAGGATTAATTCTTTTTATAATTTCTTATAATAGAAAATTAATGGACGAAATAAAACAAAGAATATTTATTTAGATGGATGTGTAAATATGTGGAATAAGTATAAAAAATATATATTAATAGCAGTATTTTCAATAATTATCTTAATAATTATTGATATATCACAAGCACTCATATTTCAAAATAGTCCAGTATTAAAGATAAGGGAACACTTTGATGGAGGGAC
>CAKOOO010000032.1 GCA_934098665.1 uncultured Bacilli bacterium | reverse complement strand
TAGGTGATCTTCAAGAGGGAATCGATAAAATAAACGAAGGCTCAAAAGAACTTAGTGATGGTTTAACATTATTAAAAAATACTTTAAATACTTCACTTTCAGCTTTAGATAGCTCTTCAGATGCCCTTACAAGTAGTGAAGTTTCCTATATTAAAGAAACTGCCATAAATAGTACATTAAATCAAATGAAAGAAAATATTATTACTGATGAAAATGGTAATGTATTAGGTTCAAAAGATGAAAATGTAAATACTATTGTTACAAACTCTGTTAAAAAGGCTGTTTTAAATTATTTAGCCTCAATTAATGAAGAAGAAAGTGCAAATATTTATTTAACTATAATGACTAAAATGCAAAATAATATAGAACTTACTGATGAAGAAAAAGTTTTTGCTTATACTCATAAAGATACTTTAACTATACTTGGTATAGTGGTTAATGCAAGCCAGGTATCTGCAAAAGATGTAAGTACAAATATTTCTACTTATGTAGCTTCATCTGTTGCTGGTAGTGTTTCAGAAAGCGTTGCAAAAACTATTGCTAATAACGTTAAAAATGCAGCATTAGAAAATACTAAAAAATCCTTAAATGAACTATTAAATGCTATATCAAAACTTGATAATGGTGCTTTAATTTTAAATGAAGGCATAACTAAATATAATAATGAAGGTATAAGTGAAATATCTAAAATTGTAAATAATAATGTAAAAGAATACGAAATTAGATTAAATGAACTTAATAAGCTTGCAAAAGAATATAAAACTATTGAAGATAAACATTTAAGTAATAATGATGAAACTAAGTTTATTATGGTAGTAGATGGTCAAAAAAAGGAAGAAAAAACTTCTTTAAATAAAAGTAAGAAAACAAAAACATCACTATGGACAAAAATAAAAAATTTGTTTAAATAAAATAAAAAACTTTAATCATACAAGTGGTTAAAGTTTTTTATATTTAATTTATTATTTTCTTTTTGTCGAAAAATGTCATATTATATGCTTAAAATTACATTTAAAAAAAAGGTTTTGACAAGTTTTGTCGAAGTTGTTTAAAAAGTTTAAAAAGTGTGCTTTATTATATATAGAAAAGAGGGTATTATGCTTAAAATGAATTTAGAATATAATAAAGGAATATTATTTGTAAGACTTGATGGTAATTTAAATAGATCATCTACATATAAAATAAATAATTATTTAATACCTGTAATATTAAAACATAAAATAAAATATTTAGTATATAATTTATATAATCTTAATGATATTGATGAAAGTGGAATGGATGCACTTTTAAATAGTGAACAGGCTATAAAAAATAATAATGGCATTATGTATTTTTGTGAAGTTCAAAAATCTATGGAAAGGAAATTAAGAAAACTTCGTGTAAAGAAAGTTGATAATGAACTTACTTGCATGAAATTAATTGAGGTTTAATATGAACAAAGAGAAAATTATTAATGAAAATGTTGGTCTTATTTATATGATAGCTAAAAAATTTTATAATGTACCTAAAGAAGACCTTTTTCAAGCAGGTGTGTTAGGTCTTTTAAAGGCATATCAAAATTATGATGAAAGTTATAAAGCAAAGTTTACTTCTTTCGCATATCCTTATATTTATGGAGAAATGTATACATTAGCAAATAATAAACAAATTAAAATTAATAAAGATATTTTAAAAGTTTATAAATTAATCGAGGAAACAAAAAATAGTTTAACACTTAAAAATGGAGTAGTACCAAGTTATGAAAGTGTTGCAAATTTTTTAGAAATTGACCCAAATAAAATATACGAGTATGTTTATGCTGGACAAAGTATAATGAGCCTTGATAATGATGAAAATAGGTCTTTATATGAAACTGTTTCTAAAGATGAAAATATTTCTTTAGATGATAAAATAGAACTTCAAAATAGTATAGATATGCTTACTCCAAATGAAAAAAATATTATAATGTCTAGATATTATGAAGATTTAACACAAAATGAAGTTGCTAGAAAACTTTCAATGACGCAGGTTATGGTATCTAGATATGAAAAAAAAGGTATAGAGAAAATGAAAAATTATATGACATTATAGTATAATTATCACCATATTTAAAATAATAATAGTGGTGATTTTATTTTGAATAAAGAAGAATATAAGAAATTTATTAAATCAAAATATCCTAAAGAACCTAAATTAAAGAATATGTTAATTTCATTTTTAGTGGGTGGCTTTATAGGACTAGTTGGTCAAATTTTATCTAAACTATTAATGATTTGCTTTGCAATTTCGCAAGTTGTAAGTTATAGTATTGTATGCCTTTTACTAATATTTTTAGCATCACTTTTTACAGGACTTGGATTTTTTGATGATTGGGTATCTTTTGCAAAGTGTGGACTTATTATACCAACAACAGGTTTTGCCCATAGTATGACATCATGTGCACTTGAATATAAAAAAGATGGCTTAATTACAGGCATAGGGGCAAACTTTTTTAAACTCGCAGGTTCTGTACTTTTATATGGAATTATATCAGCATTTTTCCTTTGTTTAGTTAAGGTGGTGTTTCATGGCTAATTTTAAATTTAATAATGTTTATATTAAAAATTATTTTACTATTGTTGGTCCTAAAGAAAAAGATACAAAAATATCAAATGTGAATTTAAAATTTGATGATTTATATTTTAAAGAAAATACTTTTGAAGATGCTGAAATTAAAATGCAAAAACTTTCTATTCAAAATTTACTTAATAATAGTGATATTAGTGAAAATAAAATTGATTATTTATTTTCAACAGAATTAATAAATCAGCTAGGTTTATCTAGTCAAACAATGAGTAATTTTAATATCCCTTTTGTGGGAGTATATGCAGCATGTGCCGGATTTTGTTTAGAACTTATTTTAGGTTCTAATTTAATAGAAAGTAAAAATGCTAAAAATGTTATAGTTCTTGCATCATCACATAATTTAACTGCTGAAAGACAGTTTAGATATCCTTCTGAATATGGATGCCCTAAAAAACATACTGCTACATGCACGCTTACTTCATGTGTATCTTCACTATTAACAAATGAAAAAACAAATTTAAAAGTAAGTGGTGGCTTAATAGGAAAAGTAGTAAATTTAGGAGTTAATGATGTAAATCATATGGGAGCTGTTATGGCACCTGCATGTGCAGATACAATTTATACTTATTTAAAAAATGCAAAAGAAAGTGTAAATGATTATGATTTAATTTTAACAGGTGATTTAGGAAAAGTTGGTCTAACTATTTTAAAAGATTATTATGAAAAAGTTTATCATGAAAAACTTACTAAAATAATGGATGCTGGCGATGAAATATTTTTAGATAGTAGTATTTATTCAGGTGCAAGTGGCCCAGTGTGTCTTCCTTTAGTATTTTTTACTAAAATACTTAAAAATAAAAAATATAAAAAAATCTTGGTTGTTGGTTCTGGTTCTTTACATAATCCAACCATTGTAAATCAAGGGAAAGATATTCCCGCAATTAGTCATTTAATAAAAATCGAGGTGATCTAATGATATATTTAAATGCTTTTTTATTCGCAGGTTTTATATGTATGCTTGGTCAAATTATTTTAGATAATAGTAAATTAACACCAGGACATGTTACTTCACTTTTCACAGTAGTTGGTGCTCTTTTATCTTTTTTTGGAATATATCCAAGTTTAATTCAAAAATGCGGTGTTGGGGCAACATCACTTATTATGAATTTTGGTAATATGCTTTATTTATCTGGTATGAATGGTTATGAAAATGAGGGAATACTTGGAATTTTTTCATCACTTTTAGATAAAAGTAGTCTTGCTATCGTAGGAGCAGTAATTTTTGCTTTTATAATTTCATTTATATTTAAATCAAAAAATTAAGTAATAAAATCCAATAATTTTTTGCTAAAATTGTATTAATAAATAAAAAAATAATTAAAATATTCAATTTATACTAGGAATATTTTATTTTTTGTGTAATAATTATAATAGAGGTATGATAAATATGGATGAAAATAACGATTTTAAAATTGAATTACCAAAGATTAATGAGGAAGCAGTAAATAATGGTTCAGTTGAAACTCCTGTTGAACCAATGCAAACTCCAGTAGTTGAAACTCCTGAAGAGCCAATGCAAACTCCAGTAGTTGAAACTCCTGTAGAGCCAGTACAAACTCCAGTAGTTGAAGCGCCTATTGAGCCAATGCAAACTCCAGTAGTTGAAACTCCAGTTGAGCCAGTACAAACTCCAGTAGTTGAAACTCCTGTAGAGCCAATGCAACCTCCAGTAGTTGAAACTCCTGTTGAGCCAGTACAAACTCCAGCTATTGAAACTCCTGTTGAACCAGTACAAACTCCAGCTATTGAAACTCCTGTTGAACCAGTACAAACTCCAGCTATTGAAACTCCAGTTGAGCCAGTACAAACTCCAGCTATTGAAACTCCTGTAGAGCCAATGCAAACTCCAGCTATTGAAACTCCTGTTGAACCAGTACAAACTCCAGCTATTGAAACTCCTGTTGAACCAGTACAAAC
>CAKOOO010000031.1 GCA_934098665.1 uncultured Bacilli bacterium | reverse complement strand
ATATTAAACCAAAAACTAAAGAAGATTTTTTAAAGGAATACTTTGAATCTTATAAATCTTTAGAGGTAGCAAAATATCTTCGTCCTATGACCCTTGAGGGATGCATTGTAAGAATAAGTGATATAATTGCTTATTTAGGAAGAGATATCGAAGATGGAGTAAGAATGGGACTTGTTTCTTTTTCTGAAATACCTAATGAAATAGTAAATGTTTTAGGTAAAACAAATAGAGAAATAGTAAATACAATAATTACAGATATAATAACTGAAAGCGAAGGCAAAAACTATATTAAAATGAGTGATGAAGTATTTAATGCAATAACAAAGCTAAAGGACTTTAATTATAAAAATATATATGCTAAAGCGTATACAAAGGAAGAAAGAAACTTTATTAATAATATGTTTAGAACCGTTTTTAATGGCTATTTAAATGATTTAAAAAATAATAATTATGAAAGTCCTATATATAGTTCATATTTAGATAGAATGGATAAAAAATATTTAGAAAGTTCTAATGAAAGAATTGTACTTGATTATATATCAGGTATGACGGATGATTACTTTATATCTTCATATAAAAAAATGAGTTTAAATAAATAAAATTTAATCATAATAATAAAGAAGGAGATTTATGGAATACAAAATATTTTCTCAAAAATCATATAATATTCATACTATAAAAACAGATCGTTTTAAAGTAGGTAGAATTGAAGTATTTTTTAGATTTGAAGCTAACGCAAAAAAACTTCCAATACTTTCTTTTTTGTCTGGAATAATGTCTGATAGTTCAAAAGATTATCCTACACAAAGAAAACTTGCTATTCAAAAAGAAAATTTATATAAATGCTTTTATTATTCATCACTTGTAAGGGTAGGTAATGTTTCATCACTTATGTTTTCTTTAGATTTTATTAATCCAAGTCTAATTAATGAAAAGTCTTATATAGATGAGTTAATTAAATTTTTATTTGATATGATTAAAAAGCCTAATGTAAAAAATAATGAATTTGATTTAGAGGCCTTTAATATAGAAAAAAATGATATTTTACTTGATATAGAAAGTATTAATGAAGATCCAGTTAAAATGGCAATTAATAATGCTCTTAATGTAATGGATGCATCCTCAATTTCTAGTGCTTTAAAACTTGGCACTAAAGACGATATTTTAAAAATCACTAGAGAAAGTCTTTATGATGAATATAAATATGTAATAAGTAATAGTATGGTAGATATTTTTGTTATAGGCTCTTTAGATATGGATAAAATAGTTAGCTTAATAAAGGATAATTATCATAACATAAGAATTAATAATTATGAATTTAATTATTATGTTAATAATAAACTTAGAAAAAAAGCACTTATAAAAAGTGATACATCATCATTTGGTCAGTCACAACTTACAATTATTTATAATTTAGTTAATTTAAATCAATATGAAAAAGAAATAGTTTTTCCAGTATTTAATTATATATTTGGAAGTGGAGGACTTACAAGTAAACTTTATAAATATTTACGCGAAGAAAATGGGTTATGCTACCGAGTATCAAGTATGCATTTTAAATATGATAATTTACTATGTATTTTAGTTTCTTTAGGAAAAGATAATATACTAAAAGCAATTAAACTTTGTGATAAAGCTTTAAAAGAAATGTGTAAAAAAGGTTTTACCGAAAATGATTTAAATGATGCTAAAAAAAATTTAAAACTATCACTTGAAATGAATAAAAATAATGAAATAACACTGCTTAATAGTATTGTATTTACATCATTTACAAATTCATATAGTATCGATGAAAAACTTTGTAAAATAGAAAACGTTTCCGTAAGTGATATTACATCTGTTGCTAAAAAAATTAAGATAAATACAATTTATAGTTTATGTGAGGGCGAAAATGGAAAAAATTAATATAGAAAGACTTAATGAAACAGTATATGTTCATACTTTACCTAGCAAGTTAAAAATATTTATTTGGCCATATCAAATGGCAAGTGATATTTATCTTACTTTAACTATTAAATATGGTAGTATTGACTCATCTTTTGAAATAAATAAGAAAAAGTATAATGTTCCAAATGGTCTTGCTCATTTTTTAGAGCATATTAAATTTAATGAAAAAGATATGTCCGCTCATGAATATTTTAATAAACTAGGAAGTTATGTTAATGCATATACAACTTATGATCATACATCTTATGAAGTTATGTGTAATGATAATCTAAAAGATAATTTATCTCATTTACTTTTTTTTGTTCAAAATAATTATTTTACAAAAGAACTTATTGAAAAAGAAAAACCTATTATTATTGAAGAAGCAAATATGACAAAAGATAATCCCTATAATGAAGGATATTTTGCACTTTTAAATAATGTATATAAAAATGATAATCATAAAAATTTAGTAACTGGTGATAAAAAAGATATTCAAAAAATAACTATTGAGGATGTCCAAAAAGTATTTAATGCTTTTTATCATCCAGAAAATATGTTTCTAGTGGTAACTGGTAATGTAAATCCATATGAAGTAATTAAAATATGTGAAAGTTATTATGAAAAAGTAAATGTGCCTTCTTATCAAAATCCTAAAATAATTTATCCAAAAGAACTTTCTAAAGTAAATAATAAAGAAAGTGAAATATATTCAAATGTATCTAAAGAAAAATTATTTTATGCAGTTAAAATGGCTAAATCAAAATTTAAGGGTTTTGATGATTTACATTTACGTTTATATTTTAATATTGCACTAGATATAAATTTTGGAGATACAAGTTTATTTTATGAAAATATAATTAAAAATAATATTGCAGATGATTTATCTTATCAAACTATTGTAAATAAAGATTTTGTTTTATTAATTTTTGAGTCATCATCTTCTTATCCAAAAGAGCTTTTAAAATTACTTAATGAAAAAATAGATAATTTGGATTTTGATGAAAAAGATTTTATTAGAAAAAATAGGGCATACACCGCAGGTGTTTTAGTGGGATTCGAAGATGCAATTGATGTTAATAATGATATAAGACAAAATTTAATAAGATATGGTAAAGTAATTAATAACTACCCAAGTATATTTGAAAACTTAGATATTAATGATGGTAAAACTATTTTAAAACAAATAGGTAAAGAAAGATGCTATGTTATATTAAAACCAAAGGAGTGAAAAACTCCTTTTTTTATTCAAAAGAAAAATGGTAATTTCTTACCATTATCTATTATAGAACTCAACGATTAATTGTTCATTAATTTCACTATTTAGTTCACTTCGATCAGGTATTCTTACATATTTTCCTGATAAAGTTTTTGGATTAAATTCTACGAATGCTGGAGTTTTGATATTTAGTTCAACAGCATCTTTAATACCAGCATGGTTTAAAGAATTTTCTTTTACTGAAATAACATCTCCAGGTTTACAAGTATATGATGGAATATCAACTTTAATACCATTTACTAAAATATGTCCATGGTTAACAATTTGTCTTGAAGCTCTTCTTGTTCTAGCAAGTCCTAAACGATATACTAAATTATCAAGTCTAGATTCAAGTAGTACAAGTAAATTTTCACCAGCAATACCATGCATTTTTGAAGCTTTATCAAATACTTTTCTAAATTGTTTTTCAGTAAGTCCATACATAACTCTAACTTTTTGTTTTTCTTGAAGTTGAACTCCATACTCACTTAATTTTCTTCTTTTGTCTTTTCCATGTGTACCTGGTGCATAAGGTCTTTTAGCAAGTTCTTTTCCAGTTTCTAGAGTAGAAAATCCATATCTTCTTGATTTCTTATAAGTAGAACCAGTGTATCTAGCCATAATTATCCTCCTTTCATATATTACAAATAAAAAGATAGGTATTAACTATTTATAGGGAGTTTACATTAATTTCATCCTAGGCAGAGGATTACTTTATTTTGAAGTAAACACATTATAATAATTAATATCACTGCCAATTTAAATTGCATATTTATTATATATTTTATATGGCTTATTGTCAAGTTAAATGTAAACAAAAAATCCACCAAAATAGGTGAATTTTTTATGAAATTTCTTTCATTTTTTTTATTTGGTGTCCTCGGGAGGATTTGAACCTCTGACCTACCCCTTAGGAGGGGGTCGCTCTATCCAGCTGAGCTACGAAGACAGAAAAATGTTATATGAACATATAACAAATTAAAAATATAATGATTGCCACTAAAACAGCTATAACAAATATTAATGCATTAAATTTACTTTTTTCAATCATTTCATTTTTTTTAGTACTTTTAGCCATATCAAATCCCTTTCTAAAAAAATTATACCATACATTTAAAATATTTTAAATAAATTTTTCAAAAGGTATTTTTATTCTTTTTAAAATATGTTACTATATTATAGGTGATAGAAAGTGGATATAGATTTAATTATAATACTACTTTTAATTATATTAACAATAGTATTTTTTAGAAAGTTTAGTAATGTAGTATACATAATATGTATATTAGATATTTTCTTAAGACTTTTAGATATTATTGAAAGGATGCTAGGTGTAAAAGAATTTTCAGCATTTATAAATAAGTATTTTCATAATTCAATTTATCATATTATAGTGGCTTATTCATCAGGTATTATAGAAACAATTCTTATATGGCTTTATATAGCAGTATACTGTGCATTTTTATACTATGTTATTAAAACATTTTTTAGAAAGAAGAAATAACTTCTTTTTTTTATGTATTATTTTACATTTACTTTACATTTTTATTTAAAAAAATTATATTTTTTTATAAATACTTTAAATTATCATTTTCTTAAGGCTTTACCTTGTTCGTATTTTCTCAAAGTAGGTAGATTTAAGAAAAT
>CAKOOO010000030.1 GCA_934098665.1 uncultured Bacilli bacterium | reverse complement strand
TATCGAATTTATAATAATATGGATGAGATAAAAAAAGATGTTTTAATAGAAATTAATAGACAGTATGATGAGTTTATTTCAAGTAAAGTAGATAATAAAAAGGCATTATTAACTTTATGCATTGCATTTGTTGAATTTGCAAATAATTATAAAAATTTATTTATCAGTTTGTTTTTGTCCGATAATCTTAAGTGGAAAAAAATCGAAGATGTATTTGATGAAAAATGGAATCAGTCTACAATTATTAATCTTGTAAATAAACACGGTTTTTCATTTGATGAAGCAAAAGAATTGTTTTTACATATGTGGCTTTATTCAAATGGTCTTGCAACATTAATTGCCACAAATCAAATAAAATTAGATGAAGAAAAAATTATGATTAGACTCGTTAAAATATATAAAAATCTTGTTAAATAAAGAATTATAAGTTATACTATTTTGTAGGAGGTAAAATGAAGAAGTTTTTAATAGGTATTTTTAGTGCTATTTTACTTACTTTTAATGTTAATGCAACAGAAAATAATACTACAAATAATGAAAAAGAAAAAATTAATGTTTACGTATTTACAAAGGATGGGTGTCCACATTGTGAACATGCAAAATCATTTTTTAAAAGTATTAAGGATGAGTATGGTAAGTATTTTAATTTAACTATTTATGAAGTGTATGACGCAAGTTGGAATGCTGACGATGAGTTAAAATCATTAATGGATAACGTTGCTGAAAAACGCGGAGATAAAGTTAATGGTGTTCCTTATATTGTTATTGGAAGTAATAATTCATGGCCTGGTTACCAAGCATCATACGATGAGGATATTAAAAAAGCAATTGTTAATGAATATAATAATGAAGATTATTTTGACTTAGTAAAATCACTTGCTCCAAAAGAAAGCGATCATAGTAAAGATACTATAATAGTAGTTGCTATTTTAGCACTTATAGTTGGCGGAGTTGGAACATATATTTATATATCTAGAAAAAGGACTAAATAGTCTTTTTTTTTTTATAAAAAAACTAGCATAAGCTAGTTAATGTTATATGGATTTTGGATATATTCTCTAGAACCATCTGATTTTATATAATATTCAGCGATTAAATATTTTTGTAATTCTTCAGCACTTAAATTACTTAATACTATATTTTCGTTTGCTGGATAAGCATATAATTTAATGTATAATGAATATCCGACTAAACCAGTATTTGTTTTATTATAAACAGCTTTAAAATCTTGGTAAATATGAGTTTGAGCGCCATTTGGGAATTTACTTTCATATATTTTGCTAAAATCATTTTTTAATTTTTCATTATCTTTTTTATATAAATCTTCAACAGGTTTTTGAACTTCTTTATTATCCCATAAATCTCTATTTAATGCACAATTATTTTGTTCATCACCCACAATTACACCAATTGGATAATTATAAATGTTTGTATCAATAGTTAAATCACCATATTTACACTCAATAGGATCTATAGTAGTACTATTACCACCTTTGTCTAAAATTTTTAAATTAGCACTTATTGGTTCAGTAGTATTACCATTTTCATCGCTGGCAATAATTTTTATTAAATAATTTCCAGGTTCAGTATAGTTGGAATAATCAATTGTATTTCCATCTTGATCTTTTGAATTATCATAATATTTAACTGTGCAAGGTTCATTAGAATTATCTTTACAACTTTCTATAAAATCTTCAACATAATATTTATTTCCTTGAACTATTTCATAATCTTTTGTAATAAGTTCTGGAGCTTCATCATCAATAATTTCTAGATAAGTTGTATAATCTTTACCATCAATAGTAACGGTTACCTCATAAGTTCCTACATAGGATGTATCAAAATTATCTGGATATGTTATTTTAACATTATTTTCATCATAATTTTCAAATACTTCGAAATAATCTTTTGTACTTGGTAATTCATCATTTACGTTTATACTAATTTTATTATATAAACTTAAACTTGGCTTTTTATGATTTTTTTTGTTATTTATTGCGATTAGTATTACTATTATTAGTATCGCAAATACTCCCACTATTGCAATTTTAATTATTGTTGATTTAGAATTTTTGACATTTCCATTAAAAAATTTTCCCATAATCATCTACCTTCTACTATATGATATCATAAAAAAAGATTTAAACCAATATATTTTTAAATCTTTTACTATTAATTAACGTTTTTTTAATATATTTGTAACTACATTTACATCAGATGGATAATAGACACTTTTTCCTTTGCTATATTGATGATTTTCAGTACCTTTACCAAGAATTAAAATAACATAATTTTCTTTAAAATTATTTACAGCATATTCAATAGCTTTTTGCCTTGTTATAATTATTTTATATGGAGTATTTTTAATATAAGATGCTATTTCATTACAAATTGCTTTTGGACTTTCATAACCACTATCATCTTTTGTTAAAATGATATAGTCACTTTTTTCATCTGATATTTGAGCTAATTCTTTTCTGCGATTATATGCTTTATCTCCGGGAGCACCGAAAATTGTAACAATTTTTTTATCTGAAAATCTATCTTTAACAGTATCAAATATAGTTTTAAAACTAATATAATTATGAGCATAATCAACAATTATGTATTGCTCACCATTTTTAAAATAATTCATTCTGCCTTTCACTTTATCAGTTGCCATAATTCCCTTTTCAATATTTTGATTATCTACACCGATTTCTTTACATACTGATATAGCCGCTAAAATATTTTCAATATTAAAATTACCAATTAATTTAGTACTTACTTTAATATCTTCATCATTATTTTTTAAAGATATTTTTGTTATATCATTTTCAATTTTTTTACTAACAAACGATGTGTTTGCATTACCTGTAAATGAAAAAGTTAAAATTTTATTTGTTATAATGCTTTTTATATCTTCGAAATTGTTTGTATTCTTATTACATATAACAGTATTACATTTTTTTAAAAAATTTATTTTACATTTAAGATAATCTTCATAGCTTGGATGTTCTTTTGGACTTATATGGTCACTTGATATATTTAAAAATAATCCATAATTAAAAGTTATTCCATAAATTCTTTTTCTTTTTACACTTTGTGATGAAACTTCCATTACAAGAAACTTACAATTATTGTTAACTGCTTCATAAAAATATGAATGTAAATCTATAGCTTCAGGTGTTGTTAAAGACGAACTAACACTTTTTTTACCAGTATTTCTTTCAATTGAGGAAATAAAAGCACATTTATTATTTGAATACTTATTTAAAATGTTTTTAATTAAATATACTGTTGTTGTTTTTCCTTTTGTACCAGTTATACCAATAATAGTTAGATTTTTATATGCGTAATCATAAAAGTAAGCTGCTATAACAGCCATTGCTTTATCTATGTCATTAACTATTATATAGGGAATATTTACATTGTACTTTTTTTCAGAAATATAAACAGTTGCATTTTTGTTTACAGCTTGAATTAAATAATTTTCATTAAAATTTTCGCCTTTGCAGAAAAATAATGTATTATTTTTAACATGCTTTGAATTGTATGATAAAAAATCAATTACAAGATTTTCTTTAACCGAATAATCCATAATTAAATTCTCATCTTTTAATAAATTTATAATGTCAAATATTAACTTCTCTTTTTTCATAAAATAATCATATCATAATATTTTAATAAAACCAACTTTTTTTGCTTGTAAATGATGTAAAAGTATGGTATTATCTTTGGTAGCAATTGTTATTGCTTAAGTGGAAGGGAAAAGGCGGATGCCCATACCACTTACATGAATAATATTTTATAGGAGGTGTTTTTCGTGGCAAAAGAAGTCGTAAGAAAAATAAAATTACAACTTGATGCAGGAAAGGCTACACCAGCTCCACCAGTTGGAACTGTACTAGGACCTGCAGGAATTAATTTACAAGATTTTTGTTCAAAATTTAATGATGCAACTCGTGATAAAATGGGTGATGTTGTTCCTTGCGAAATTTCAATTTACGATGATCGTACATTTGATTTCGTTCTTAAAACTCCACCTGCTGCATTCTTAATTAAGAAGGCTGCTAAATTACAAAAAGCTAGTAGTAAAGGTGCAAACGAAATAGTTGCTACTATTTCAAAGGAAGATTTAAGAAAAATTGCTGAAACAAAATTACCTGATCTTAATGCCTATGATGTTGAAAGTGCAATGAAAATTATTGAGGGTACTGCAAGAAACATGGGTGTTGCAATTAAAGGTGTAAATGATGCTGAACTTGCAGAACAAGCTGCTGAAGCAAAAGCTGAAGAAGCAGAAAGAGCTAAAAGAGATGCTGAACTAGCAGAAATGGAAGCTGAAGCACAAAGTGAACATGATGCATCAAATGTTGAAGTAATTAATGAAAAAGAATCTGAAGAAAATACAGAAGAATAAATTAAATAAAGTTATCCGCTAATAAACCACAGTTAGGAGGAAAAAAATGAGAAAATTTGGAAAGAAATATGTGGAAGCATCAAAAAAGATTGATAAATCTATAGCATATAATATCAATGATGCAGTTAAATTAGCAAAAGAAACATGTGTTACTAAATTTGATAGTACTATTGATGTAGCTATTAAATTAAATGTTGATCCAAAAAAAGCTGATCAAATGTTACGTGGTTCACTTGTTTTACCAAATGGAAGTGGAAAATCTAAAAGAATTTTAGTACTTGCAAAAGGTGAACAAGCTAAAGTTGCTAAAGAACTAGGTGCTGATTATGTTGGTGACAAAGACTTAATTGATAAAAT
This sequence comes from uncultured Bacilli bacterium, assembly GCA_934098665.1. GTDB lineage: Bacteria > Bacillota_I > Bacilli_A > RF39 > UBA660 > UBA6448. Next base: position 565 of record CAKOOO010000030.1, on the reverse strand, counting down.
TAAATCTGAAAATTGGTTTGATTTTGATATCATAGTTGCTACACCAGAAATGATGCCAGAAGTTGGAAAAATTGGTAACATTTTAGGGCCAAGAGGTTTAATGCCAAATCCTAAAACTGGAACTGTCACTCCAAAAGTTGATACTGTAATTAATGATATTAAAAAAGGTATGGTTGAATATAGAACCGATAGTTATGGTAATATTCATACTATTATTGGTAAAGCATCATTTGATGATAAAGCATTAGTTGAAAATTTAAAATATGTTGTATCTACTATTTCTAAAAGCAAACCTACATCTGTAAAAGGTACTTTTGTACAAAACATAAGTATTTCTTCTACAATGGGTCCTGGAATTAAAGTAGATAAAAATACTTTTGACATTTAGTTAAAAGTATAATATAATGTAATTTAGAAAAAACGAGAGCCAAAGACAGTAGGAGCCCATGTGGCTTAATTTCCTACCGAGGGGAAAGTTATCTTTAATAAAAGCTTCCCCATGGGAAGTTTTTTCTAAAAATAAATAAGGAGGAAAAATGGCAAGCGAAAAAATTCTAAATGAAAA
>CAKOOO010000029.1 GCA_934098665.1 uncultured Bacilli bacterium | reverse complement strand
TTGTTATAATAACAAAAAACATAAAGAAATCAAAATTTTTAACTTGAAGTCTTTATGTTTAACATTATACGTGTTATTATAAAATTATGAAAAAAATTACAATATTTATTTTAAGTGTATTTATTTTTATAAATGTTAATGCGGAAACTCAAAAAGTTTTGCTTAGCAAATGTGATAGTGCAAACTATGCTTATTTTATGTTTAATAATGAAGAAGAAAAAATCTATTTTATAGGTGTTAATAGTGATGAAAGTTATAAAAATGATATTTGTCAAATATTAAGTAGTGCTCAAAATATTATTTTAGAATATGATGAAAATAAAACCGATAAATATGAAAGACTAATTGCTTGGGTTTGGACCGATAAAAACTTATTACAAGAAAAAATTATTGAAAATGGATATGGTAAAGTAGAAAATGAATATAAATATACAAAAAGTTTATGTAAAATTCAAAAAGATAGTATATTACTTGAAAAAAATATTTGGAAAGGTATTACGGCTGAAGGATATTGCTTAAATGTTAACTATGAAAATGAAGAAAATAATATATCTTTTGATAATGTAGAAAGCTTAAGCAAAATAGATGATAAAATGATGGATACTATAAATAAACTTGATAAAGTATCAAACAAAATAGATAAAATTATGGGTTCAAAAAATTTTGAAAAATACCTTTTTTATATAATTATAATTTTATCAATAATAACTTTAATTTATAGAGAAATTAAAACTAAAAAATAGGCTAATTGTAGATACCTAAAATAAAATGTCTTATATAATACTATGAGGTGTTTTATTTTGATTAAATTTTTATCTTCATTTAATTATGTTTTTTTAGCATTTTTAGCTTGTATGTTTACTTTTTTTATAACAGTTTTAGGTGCTATGGTTGTATTTTTATTTAAAAAAGTTAATAAAACATTACTTGATGCAATGCTTGGCTTTGCCGCGGGAGTAATGATATCTGCATCATTTTTTTCACTTATATCACCTGCACTTTCTATGGCAGAAAATTTAAATATTAATGGACCTATTATAGTAACTATTGGCTTTATATGTGGAGGATTACTTTTGTTTATTGGTGATAAAATTTTTCCTAAAATAATAAAGAAAAATGAAAATGTAAAGAATTTTAAAAAAACTTTTATGCTAATATTTTCAATTACACTTCATAATATTCCAGAAGGTTTAGCAGTTGGTGTAGCCTTTGGCGCACTACGCTATAATTTACATGGAGCAACTTTAATATCCGCTTTAATATTAGCTTTAGGCATAGGACTTCAGAATTTCCCAGAAGGTACTGCAGTTTCGTTACCTCTTAAAAGATATGGAATGAGTTCCAAAAAAGCCTTTTTGATAGGAAGTTTAACTGGAATTGTTGAACCAATTGCAAGTGTTTTTGGAGCGTTACTTGTCTTAAAAGTTCAAAATATTCTTCCATTTTTACTTTCTTTTGCCGCAGGTGCGATGATATATGTTGTAGTGGAAGAGTTAATTCCTGAAAGCCAGTCAAATAAATGTAAAGATTTAATGGCAATATTTACAATAATTGGTTTTGCTGTAATGATGTTTTTAGATGTATTTTTCGGGTAATGTCATTTTTTATCACTTTTTGTCAAATATATGTTATAATGTATAAGAGTAGAAAGGTTGTGATAAAATGAAAAAAATATTTAAATCGTTTTTCATTTTGTTATGCCTTTTTTTGTTTTCTTCAGTAAATGCTAAAGATAAATTAAGAGTTGATTATAATAATCTTTATTTAAGAAAAGGTCCTGGAACAAATTATGGTTATATAAAAAAATTAGGTGTTAGTGCTAACTTTGATTTAGTGGATAAAACACTTTATCCAAATGAAAAAGGATGTTCTGATGGCTGGTATAAAATTTATTATTCAGGTGAAGAAACTGGTTATGTTTGTGCAAGTTATGTAACATTGTACGAAGAAAAAGAAACTCCCAGCACGGCCACTACTGACTGTGAAAAAGAAATGGAAAGTCTTAAATTTCCTAATACATATTGGAATGGATTATGTGCATTAAAAGAAAAACATCCAGACTGGACATTTACCGCTGATATTACAGGACTTCCGTTTGATGTTGCTACTTCAAAAGAAAGTGTTATTGGTAAAAGTTTTATTCAGTCAAATTATGAAGGGTATTTTAATGTGGATTCTGGTAGTTATGATTATTTAAATGATACCTTTAAAGTAATGGAGGGAAGTAATTGGTATGCTGCCTCAAAAGAAGTTGTTTCATATTACATGGATCCAAGAAATTTTTTAGATGAAAGATTTATATTTATGTTTGAAAAACTATCTTTTGATGAAAGTTATCAAACTGTTGAGGCTATTAATGCTATTTTAAATGGAAAAGATATTAAAGAAAAATCTAGTGTTATATATGACGCCGGTAAAATGTATAATGCTAATGCAATTTATTTAGCAAGTAGAATTAAACAAGAAACAGGAGGTAATTACACTGGTAATTCTTTAAAAGGTAGTACAATAACTTATAATGAAAAAACATATTATCCGGTGTATAATCCATATAATATTGGAGCTAATACTGGAGTAAATGATGGGCTTGTATGGGCTGTAAGTGGAACAAGTTTTTTAAGGCCTTGGCTTTCCCTTGACAATGCAATTAAAGGTGGAGCGGACTTTATAACATATTATTATATTTCAAAAGGTCAAGATACTTCTTACTTTCAAAAATTTAATGTAAGTTCATATTCTTCATATGCAGCTTATTCTCATCAATATATGACTAATATAAGGGGAGCCGCTAATGAATCTTCAATAACTTATGAAGGTTATAAGGAAATGGATTTACTTAATAATGTAAATTATAAGTTTGTAATTCCTGTTTATGATGATATGCCAAGTGATATTTCCTTGCTTCCAAATGGTGGAAATCCAAATAATCATTTAAAAAATTTGACTGTCAATGGCAAAACTATAAATGGTTTTAGTCATGATAACTATTCATATAATTATTATGTAGGTTCAGGAATTAATAAAGTTAAAATATCTGGGGAAGTAATTAACTATAAAGCAAGTATTTCTGGTGATGGAGATATTAACTTAACTAGTGATAAAACTGTAGCTACTTTAAAAGTAACTGCTGAAAATGGAAAAGTTCAAGATTATGTAATTAATATTATTAAAACAGATGGAGCAAATGTAAGTGTAAATGATATTGTTGCATCATCAGGTGTGCCAGTAAGTGAAACATCATTTATATTAACTGCAGGTTATACAGTTGACGCTTTAAAAGAACTATTTTTAAAATCTTGCTCATCTGCTGAAATTAGTTTTAATGGTAAAACAAGTGGCCTTTTAGCAACTGGAGATGAAATTACCATCAAAAATGGTGAAGACGAAAAAACTTATTCAATTGCTATTAAAGGTGATACTTCCGGTGATGCCAATATCAATATAGCGGACCTTTTAAAAATTCAAAAACACATTTTAGGTTATATTAATTTAAGTGGAAGTTTTTTAAAGGCAGCTGATGTCAATAATGATGGATCTGTTAATATTAAAGATTTACTTATAGTTCAAAAACATATTTTAGGATATACAACAATAAAATAAAAAGGAGGATAAATGAAAAAAATATTAAAATATTTTATATCAATAGTTACAATGCTAACTTTTATTACAAAAGTTAATGCAGCAGGAGCCACAATTAGTGTTAATACATCTACAACACAAATTATCGTAGGTAATAATGTAACGGTAACAGTAACTATTTCATCATCATCAGCACTAGGTTCATGGGAGTATAATTTAAATTATGACAAAAGTATATTTTCTTTAGTATCAAGTGATGTTGGACTTCATTATGCTGGTGTTGTTCAAAATAATTCAACAAAAGCCGTAAGTTATCGCTATACTTTTAAAGCAAATAAAAGCGGAACTGCATCATTTTATATAGATGCCTCAACTGTATTTGGCTTTGATGAAAGTATTTTTGATGTAACAAATGGTAAAAGAAATGTTAAAGCAATAACTTATTCTGAATATCAAGCAAGTTTATCAAGTAATAATAATTTAAAAGATTTAAAAGTTGATGGTTATGAAATTAGCCCTGTATTTAATAAAAATACTTTGGAATATACTGTTAAAGTTGATGAAGACAAAACAAAAATAAATGTAACTGCGATAGTAGAAGATAATAAAGCAAAAGTTAATGGTGAAGGGGAACTTGAAGTATCTCAAGGAAATAATTCATTTAATATTGTTGTCGTAGCGGAAAATGGTAGTGAAAAAACTTATAAATTAAATGTTGAGGTTATTGATAAAAATCCAATTGAAGTACAAGTCGATGACATTAAATATACTGTAGTAAAGGTAAAAAGTATGCTTAAAAAACCTAATAGTTTTATTGAAAAAACAGTTACGATAAATGAAATGGAAATACCTGCTTTTTATAGTCAAATAACTGATTTTACTTTGGTTGGTTTAAAGGATGAAAATGGCAATGTAATATTATACATATATAAAGATGGTAAGTATCAAAAATATATAGAACTTTCCTTTGGAAATATAACACTTTTTCCACTTAATATGGATGAAACTTTAGAAAATTATGAAAAAGGAACTGTTACTATAAATAATCAAAGTATACATTGCCTAGAACTTACTAAATCTAGTCGAATTAAAATAATTAAAGCACTTAATGTTGATACAAATGAAAAAGGTTTATATTTATATGATACAAAAGATAATAGTGCTATAAAATATGATGATAGTTATATAAAAAAACTTAATAAAAATAATCAAATGCTTATGTATGCAGTAATATTTTTTGCAAGTTCTACACTTTTATCTTTAATTGTAATAATATGTATTTCATCAAAGAAAAAGAAAAAAATTAAAACGGATGTTCCAAAAGTTTCATCAGTAAAGGAAATTGATGATAAAATTGACATTATAAAAAATGAAATGAATAATGATAATGATGAAATATTTGATATTTTAGAGGATTCAATAAAGAGTAAAAAGAAAAAATAATTACTCTTTTTTTGTTGCAAGTAAGCAAGATGTATGGTAGTATACATACTTGACGAGGGTAATATGGAAATAAGTAAAGAAAAGTTAAGATATACTTTAAGAAATATCCGAAGACTATCAGGTGGTGGCGGTGATGGGACATGCTACTATAACCCCAAAATAGATAAGGTTATTAAAATATTTCATTGCTTTGATGAACCTTTTTTATATGATTATCCTTCAAAAGAGGATGTCCTTAAATTTAACTTTATAGAACTTAATTATTTCATATTTCCAATAGATGTTATAACTGTTAATAGTCATGTAGTAGGATATATTGCAGATTATGTAAATGCAAAAAATTTATATAAAATTAATCCTCTTGATATAAATCTATTAGACTTTATGACAGGAACTTTAAATATGTATAGAGATATAAAAAAAATATCAAATGAAGGAATTGTTATATATGACCTTATATATAATTTAATGCAAAACAAAGATGAAATTTATGCTGTTGACACAGATGATTATTATTTTAGTGAAAAAGATGGGATATTAAGAAAAAATATTAACACTTTTAATAAATCAATTATGACATTTTTAATAGACAACTTTTTTGATGAATTTGTTAATAGTAATAATGAACTAAAAAGTATGTATAATGAAGATGATATTAATTTAGTTAATTTTTTAGCACTTTTTGATAAACTTCTTTCAGAAAATGTTGGTAAAGAAATTATAACCTTAAATGATGCAAAATCTTTTGTTAATAAAAAATATTATGAACCTAATTTTATAAGAAGTATAAAAAGATAGTTTGCAATATAATTAAACTCAAATTTTGAGTTTTTTATTTTGTAAGTGCATTGACAAAATGAATTGTGATGATATAATTAATAAGTGCGTAAAGAAGGATGTGAGGTTGTTATGGATAATAGTGTTTTAAAAGATATAAAAATATTTCATCAATTAGTTATTAATAGCATTGGAGTTAAAGATATGCCAAAGTATCCAAGTGTAACTACTACTCAAATTCAAATTATGGAATATATTATAAGTAGGCCTAAAAAATGTGCACTTCAAAAAGAATT
>CAKOOO010000028.1 GCA_934098665.1 uncultured Bacilli bacterium | reverse complement strand
CATAGAGCATTTATCGGTGAAATGACATTAATTTATCATTTACCTTTAAAAGGTATAATTATAAGTATTATAATAGTATTTATATTAATATTCTCCCTTATGAGATATTCAGTTAAAAAAGTTAATTCTAAAAATATTTTAGATTCTATTAGAGATGAAAATATTTAAACTTAAATTAGACTTAGATTAATTTTTAAGTCTTTTTAAATGTACTTAAATTCAAAAACATAAAGTAAGTACACTTCATCGTACTTACTTTACAAATGAAATAAAATGTTGTATACTTTTAATAGAGGTGACGAATATGTTAATAAGAGAAAATTATTTATCAAAAATGAGAGGTTTTTACGATTCAAACTTAATTAAAATTTTAGTGGGAATTCGTAGATGTGGAAAATCAGTTATATTAACTCAAATTATGGATGAACTTAAAACTACAAAAAAAGTTAAAGAAGATCATATTATATTTATAAATTTTGAATTTATTGAATTTGAAGATTTACTTGATTATAAAAAACTTAATTCATATATTAAAGATAAAATAAAAGATGAAAAAATGTATTATGTTTTTTTAGATGAAATTCAGTTCGTAGAGGGATTTGAACGAGTTATTAATTCATTAAGAGCCTCATTAGATAATGTGAGTATATTTATTACTGGTTCTAATAGTAAACTATTATCTGGAGAACTATCTTCGGTATTATCAGGTAGATATGTGTCTTTTGATATAAATCCTTTGAGTTATAAGGAATATATAAAGCTTACTAATAAAGATGGTTATGATATAAATACTTTTTGGGATTATGCTAAATGGGGAGGACTTCCTAATAGATGTTTATTTAATAATGAAAATGATATAAAAAATTATCTTCATAATGTTTATGATTCAATAATTTTAAGAGATGTAGTCAAAAATCTAAATTTAAAAGATACGGTTTTATTTGATATGATTTTACAATATTTAATTGAAACAACAGGAAGAGAGTTTTCACCGGAAAATTTAGTAAATTACTTTAATAGTCAAAATAGAAAAATTTCAAAGGAAACAATTTATACTTACGTTGATGGATTATGCAGGGCATTAATATTAAAAAAAGTATATCGTTATGATATTGCTGGTAAAAGTGTTTTAAAAAAGATTAATAAATATTATGCAACAGATTTAGGTATAGCACAAATAAAAAATAATAATCCCGAATTTAAAAGTTATATTGTATTAGAAAATATAGTTTATAATGAATTAATTTATCGTGGCTACGAAGTTTATATTGGTAAAACTAAAAATGGAGAAGTAGACTTTTTAGCAAAAAAAGATGGAGTTACTAAGTATATTCAGGTAACTTATGAAATGAATGGTAATGAAAGTACAATCGAAAGAGAATTCGGAGCGTATAAATACATTGATGATAATAATCCTAAATATGTTATTTCACTTGATAAAATTGATTTATCGAGAGCGGGTATAATTCATTTAAATTTGATTGACTTTTTGTTAAATGAAGATTTTTAGTTTATGTTTAAAAAAAATATAAATATAGATGCAAAATTGTGTCTATTTTTTTTGAAATAAATTTGCTTTTTAATTGTTTGTTTAGTAGAATAATGTTAGAAAGGTAGCAATGTAAACTTAAATTTTACTTTAGTAGTGAAAAAATGAAATATAAAATTAATGAAAATATAAGGTTAGTTAAGGCTCAAATAAAAGATTTAAGATAAATAACAAATTTTTAGGATAATGTTATAAATAATATGGAAAGAAAGGATTTTTTTACAACTTTAACTAAGGAAGAAATTATATATTCACTTGAAAATAATGGTACTATATATATGCTTTTTGATAAAAAAATAGAAAACATTATTTTAGAAAATCATAATTATGAAGTGCCGGAAATTATTTGCTATGATATAAATGATGGAAATCTAAAGTATTTATTTTGGATTGATGAAACTACTAAAGAAATTTAAAAAGAGGTAAAATATGAATAAAAAAGATAAATCACTATTACTTATAATAGATTTACAAAAAGATTTTATTAATAAAAAAACAGATAAATTGCCAAATAAAATTTCAAAATTAATTGATAGTAATGCTTTTGATTATATAGCCTTTACTAAATTTATAAATAGTGAAAATAATGATTTTTATAGAAAGTTAAATTATAAATGTTGCCTAACCGAAGATGGTCAAAATATTGTAATAGATACTAAAAATTCAAAAGTGTTTTGTAAAAATGTTTATACAGCACTTAACAAAGAATTTTTAAAATATATTTCTGAAAATAATATTAATTATATTTATTTGTGTGGAATTGATACTGATGCTTGTGTCATGAAAACGGCAGTTGATTTATTTGAAAATGGTTTAAATGTAAAAGTAATTGAAAACTATTGTATGAGTCATTCAGGTAAAAAATTTCATAAAAGTGCAATAAAAATGTTAAAAAAGTTAATAGGTAACAAAAATGTCATTAATTATTAAGTAGAAAAGAAGGTTAATTATGTTAAAGAAAAATGAAAGAAAAGGATTATTGTTTGCGTTTTTATCTTCATTTTTATATGATCTTAATGTACCAGTTTCAAAATATAGTTTAAAAACACTTTCTACAAATGAAATACTTTTTTTACTTTATTTTGGTAGTGCTGTAGGGTTATTTTTACTTATGTTATTTAATAAAAAACAAAAATTTTCTTTAAAACCTGAAAAAGGTGAATCAATTTTTATTATTGGGGTTATTATTTTTGATATTTTGGCTGCATTATTTATTGTAGAAAGTTTAAAATATATTGATGCTAGCACAGTATCATTAATAAGTATTTTAGAGATAAGTTTTACAATAGTAATTTCACATTTTATTTTTAAAACAAAAATAAGTAAAAATTTAATAATAGCAGTTATTTTAGTAAGTATTGGAGGTATTTTATTATCGTTTGATAGTAGTACAGAGTTTAAATTATCAATTGCAAGTATGCTTACAGTATTTGCCACAGCATGTTGGGGATTAGAAAATAATTTAACGGCTAAAGTAAGTGATAAAAATCCACTTCTTTTAGTATTTTATAAATGCTTTGCTGTTGCAATCTTTAATTTATTATTTATATTAAATATAAATATATTTGAACTTTTTATAAATAATTGGTACTTACTTGTAATCGGATTTTTTACGTATGGAATCAGTATTTTGTATTATGTATATGCAATAAACTACATAGGAATATCAAAAACGTCAATAGTATTTTCATTTAGTCCTGTATTCGGAGCACTTATTTCACTTATATTATTTAAGGAAAAAATTACTATATATTTTGTAATAAGTTTAATTTTGATGCTCATGGGAATTTATTTTACAATAATTGATAAAAAAAATATAAAGAAAGGAAACAAATTATGAATATTGAAAATATTGCTTTAGTAAGAGCAACAAATATTATACCATTCGAAGGCGTTATTAGACCACTTAGTAATGAAAAATATTTATGTAAAATTTTGGGTGGGGAGTTTCAAAATGCTATTAGTGATTTGTTAACGAAATTAGGTATTTTACCTGAGCAAGATTATTCTAAAGTTTTTACTGATGAAGATTACTATGATAATTATGTAAGAGAGTGTGCAAATATAACAAAAGAGTATATTCCTTATTTATCAAATTATAACTCAATTGTTTTATTTTCCTTAAATGGAATTTGTCCAGATGACTTAGAACATGGATTTGGTAATAATACATTTTCTAATAAGAAATGTGCAATTATTGAACCATTAAAATATCATATAGATGATGTGATTTCTTTAGTACCTACGGATACCTCTGTTAAAGGTGATGTTTTATTATCAGATGAAGCCATAATTTTAATTGAAGAACAAACTTTTTATAATTTATCTGATGAACAAAAAAATAAGCTTAATGGGTTAAATGTAAAAATATTTAATGGTAGTTTGAAAGATGCTGTAAAAAGTACTTTAAGACAAAGTGGTAAATATACAGCAGAGGATTTAAGTCTATCACAACGTGATGGGGGAGTAAAAGATTCTATAACAAGCAACGAGTTAAAAAATTGTATTGAAAATATTATAAAAGAGTATAATTTATCAAGATTAAAATATTTTAATTTATTACTTGCTAAAAATGATGAAGAAGTTCCTAAATATGATTTAATAAAAGATGAATATTTTAATTCAATTAAAGTATATGAGTTTTATTTAGAAAAGTTTTTGACTGAATTACTAGATTTAATTAATGCTCCATTAAGTATTAAAGAATCTTTGCATAGAAATTTACATAATAAGAAGTATATGGATAAAGTTTCATTACTCATAAGTGATTTTGGTATTGAGAAATATAAAGATTTTGTGGATAATTATAATAAAGATTTAGAATTGCAAAAAGAAAATGGTAGTTTATTAACTCCCGAAGAAATCATTAATGGAACATTTGAAATAAATTTAAGAGTTTAACATTATATGTGTTAGACTTTTTATTATTTGTTTAGTAAAATATTACTTGAAAGAGGTTTTATATGAAAATACTTTTAATCGAAGATAATGAAGAAATAGCAAATGGTTTATCATATACTTTTAAAGAAAATAATTATGAATTTTATCATGTAAATAGTTTATATAAAGCTAAAAATATTATAAATAAAATAGATTTTAATTTAATAATTTTAGATGTAACACTTTCTGATGGAAATGGATTTGATTTTTATAAAGAAAATTTAAATTTAAAAAATATTCCAGTTATATTTTTAACTGCTAAAGATAGTGAAGATGATATTGTAAAAGGTTTTGAACTAGGATGTGATGATTACATAACTAAACCCTTTATGACAAGAGAACTTCTTGCAAGGGTAGCAAGACTTTTATCAAATAAGAAAAATGTTATTAATGTAAAAGATATTACATTTGATTCTGATAAAATGGAAGTTAAGAAAAATGGTGATATAATAAATCTAACTTCTTTAGAACTTAAAATATTATATTTATTTATGACTAATATAGGCAAAGTTATAACTCGTGAATCACTTATTAATTATATTTATAATTTAACTGGTAATGATGTAAATGATAATACAATAACTGTTTATTTAAAAAGAATAAGAGAAAAAATTGGTGATAATATTATTGAAACTAAAAAAGGAATAGGGTATATAATTAATGAAAAATAAAAAAGCAATAATTTTAATTATAGTAATAATTTTAATATATACATTTTCCTTTAATATGGTTTATTTATATCAAGAAAATATTTATAAAGAAAAATATAATATGTTTGTAAATAATATTATTTCAGTTATAAAGGAAAAATATCCAGATATAAGTAACAAAGATATAATAGATATTTTAAATAACAAAACAAATTTAAATTATTTAAATGAGTATGGAATAGATTATGATAATGAATTTGCTCTTATAAATATGGATAAAGAAAATAAAAAAATATTTATCATTAATAATGTTATTTTAAGTTTATTTATATTAATACTAAGTATTATTTTAATTATAAATAAAAAATATGAAAATAAAAAACTCGAAGAAATAATTCATTTAATCGAAGAAATAAATAAGAAAAATTATAATTTGAATATTAAAGGTACAGATGAAACAATGATTTCAAAACTTAAAAATGAAATGTATAAAACAGTCGTTATGCTTAAAAATGGTGCAGAAAATTCTTTGAAAGATAAAATAATAATTAAAACTTATCTCGAAGATATTTCTCATCAACTTAAAACGCCACTTACAGTTATTAATATTGCCCTTGACAATTTAATAGATAATCCAAATATGGATGAAAAAAATAGAAGTGAATTTATATCAAAAATTGCAAAAGAAAATGCAAATATAAATAATTTAATTCAAAATCTTTTGAAACTTTCAAAATTTGATGTTAATGTAATAAATTTTGTTAGTAAAAGTGTAAGTATAAAAGAATTTTTAAATAAAATAGTAGATAAAATTAGTTTAATAGCGGATTTAAAAAATATAAATATTAAAGTAAATATATTAAATGATTTTAACTTAAATATTGATCTTAATTGGCAAATTGAAGCATTATCAAATATAGTTAAAAATGCTATTGAGTATTCTAAAGAAAATGATATTGTTTATATATTAGCAGAAGATAATAAAATTTATAGTAAAATAGAAGTTATTAATAATGGGATAATAAATGATAAAGAATTAAATAAAATATTTGATAGATTTTATACAAATAAAAAAGGTTACTGTGAAAGTGTTGGTATAGGACTTTCACTTGCTAAAAATATAATAGAAAAAAATAACGGTAAAATAGATGTATATTCTAAAGATGGTAAAACTATTTTTACTATTAAATATTATAAATAAATGATATATTAAAAAAAACTAACATATAATGTAGTATGAAAAAAATATTACTAGTTATATTTAGTTTTTTTATTTTGTGTAAAACAGTTAAT
>CAKOOO010000027.1 GCA_934098665.1 uncultured Bacilli bacterium | reverse complement strand
TAGCTCTTGAAAAAGGTACTAAATTCTCTATCCGTGAAGGTGGAAGAACTGTTGGTGCCGGTGTTGTTTCTGAAATTGTAAAATAAGAAAACAAAAAAATCATTAACGTAAGTTAGTGTTTTTTTTTGATTTACAAACAATTATAATTTGTGATAAAATTAATTAGGGTAGTAATTATGGTAGAGGTAATAAATAAATTTAATAATAGCTTACTTACATATTATAAAGATGTTATGAGTAATCTAAAATTTGTATATACATTAAAAAATTTTTTAAATACGATGGATATAAAAATTTTATATCCTCTTTTAGACTATGATAATAACAAATTATTTAGTGATGAATTTAAAAATAAAATTTTGGAGTGCAAGAATGAAACTGAAAAAGAATATTTGGACTTTGCAAAATATGATAATCTTATATCAAGTATTTTAAAGTATCCATATTTTGCAAATTTAGATGAAAAGGAAAAAAAACTTGTTAGTATAAAGGATGATTATGAATATGGAACTTTTGATTATTCTTTTTTAACAAAATTTATGATGGATCGAAATTTTTCAATTTCTGAAATAAATATAGTTTTAACAAATTATAAACCAAATAAAAAAGTAATTCCAAAAATAAGTTTTGATGAATCACTTGAAAAAGTAGAACTTTCAAAAAGAACTGTTAATATTCAAAAAAAGGTTCAAGAAAGCCCAGTGTATATTGAAGTATCTACATTTATTCATAGTAATTATATTCTTTATGAAAAATATATAAATAATCCAAAATTTTCTAGTATTTTTACAGTTGCAAGCAATTATATTGTTGACAATAATTATACTTATGAAGAACCAATTTTTATTTCATTGTTTTTATCTTTACTTCAAAAATATAATATGTTTGAAGAAAGACTTAAGGATGTAAAAGAAAATGATGAAAAAGACCTTATTAATATGCTTGATAATATGAAAATGTTAGTTTTAAAGTTATCTAGCTTAAATATTCAAAAAACAACTTTAAAAAGTTATAATGTTATAAATAGTTTCGGATATGATATTCCTAAAAATTTATATAATTCATTGTCTTCGGGTGAACTTGATTATTTAAGTAATATTTATCCCTTAAAACTTTCAAATATAAAAGATTATGTTGTAAGAGTAAATACACGGGATGGTGAAAGTATATCTTATATTGAAGTAGATGATAATATATATGTAATATCTTTTGCTAAAAAAGAGGATATTATTAATAAAACTATTAATTTTTATAATGAAAAAAAATCTGAAATTGATTTATTAGTTAAAGGAGAAGGTTATGCAAGATAAAAATACATTTACAAAATCACTTTTAAATGAATGTTTAAAATTAATTGCAAATAAAAAAGTAAATATGCCTTCACTTGCATATAAAATGGGTATGAGTGTAATGGATTTATACAAACTTTTATTAGAACCTAATGATGATATTTCATATTATTTAAATATAATTTATTTGTTAAACTAAAAAAATAAATATCGTACTATTTTTTTTGATATTTATTTTTTTTAAATTCTTTATCAATTAATTTTTTTTTGTTTAAAAAGTAATAATTTATTTTATTAAGTACTAAATCAAATTCACCAATATATTCAAAAACATCAGGGTTAAAATTAAATTTAAAATTATCAAGTCCATTATATTTACTTTCTTTAGTAAAATTACCAGAAAGGCCATTTAAATCAGCATAGTGATATTTATCTTTATAATATTTTAATATTTCATAATACATAAAATAGTTTGGAGCAAAACTTTTATATTTCTTGTCATAACCACTTACAAGAAAAGTTATTTTATCTTGATATTTAATTATTAGAGCACCCGCTATAAAATGATTTTCATTTGATAATAAGTATTTATTTGCTATAGAAATATCTTCTTTATAAGAAAGTAATGCTTTATCTGAATTCATCTTTTTATTAATGTTTTTTTCTGTAGGTAATTTTATTAATTTTTGGGATAATATTTCATTTTTTTCTTTTTCTTTTTCATATGCTTTTTGGGTATTAATAACTAGTTTTTGATTATCAACCTTTACTAAAAAGTAGTCTATTTCATTATCTTTATTAAAAATATTATAATAATCACTATAGTGATATAAGTCTTTATGAATTTTATTTTTAATAAATTGATATAATATATCCATACTTTGTGCATCAGATTTTACTAAAGTTAAGCCTTTTCTAATTCCTTTTTTTATTTTATTACGAGCATTTTTACTTACTGAATTTATATCAAAGTTATTTAAATTTATAGTAGCATCAAATCTTGGTAAAATATTTTCAAAATTATTTTCCTCTTCGATTTTAATATAGTTGCATTCCTTTAAATAATTTATAATTTTATAGTTATCATTATATACAGGATTTTTTGTTTTATTATTTATTTTTGCAATAGGAATTCTAGGATTAATTCTAATAAATGTAATTCCTTCTTTTTTGTAAAAATCAAAAAGTTTTTCAGTAAAATCCTTTAAAAGGGTTAAATTATTATAATCAATTAAAAAGCCTTCGGGAACGTATGCATATAAATAACCATTAATTAATTGCACTAATACAAGTGCCGCAGCGTAGATGTTTTCACCATCTACATAGCCTATCATTTCATATTCATAACCCTCTTCACTTTTTAAAAGGGCATAGCTTAAACTTTGATGAAAATTATGATATGGATGTAAGCTAGAAAATGTTTGAAATTCATTTAAAGTAAGCGTTTTTATATGCATGATTTTTCCTCCTTTTAGGTTGTTATTATATCATTAAAAATAAACAATTGCAAATAATGGAAAAAGTTATTATAATATAAAGTAGGATGTGATAATATGAGTAGAATAGTTAGAGAAACAATAAGTGATAGGTTTAATAAGTTTATGACTTTATCAATTATTTGTTCAGTTATAATTGCTTTAATCGGGGGAGTTTTATTATTTTTACCAGAACTTTCTAATAAGTTAATTGGAATTATTTCAGGTGTTTTATTTATTTTGTCAGGTATAAATACTATTTATAAATATTTTTGCAGAAATGGTGCAAAATTATACTCCTTAAATTTACTTTATGGAATTATTATATTATTAATAGGTGTAATTATTATTTTAGTTCCCTTTTCAGTTACAACATTTTTAACAATTTGTTTAGGACTTTATTTAATTATTTTTGGTGTAAATAAAATAACTTATGGTGTGTGGTTTAAAATTGGAAATGACTCTTCGTGGTTAATAACATTTGTTATTGGCATAATGCTTACTATATTTGGCATTTTAGTTCTTGCAAATCCATTTTCTAGTTTAACAGTTACGCAAGTTGTAGGTTCATTTTTAATATTATCTAGTATATTAGATTTAACAGATTTAGTTTTGCTTAAAAAAAGAGCAAATGAAATAACGAAGATTTTTTGGTAGGCTAATATGAAGATAAAAGAAATAAAAGCAAGAGAAATTCTAGATAGTAGGTCAAATCCTACGATTGAAGTTAAAATGGTATTAGAAAATGGTATAGAAAGTATATCTTCAGTTCCATCTGGAGCATCCACAGGTAGTAAAGAAGCATTAGAACTTCGTGATAATGATGAAAGATTTCACGGAAAAGGGGTTTTAAAAGCTGTTAAAAATGTTAATGAAATAATTGCACCAGCACTTTTTAATATGCATTTAAATATAAATGATGTTGATAAAAAAATGTTAGAACTTGATGGAACAGAAAATAAATCTATTTTAGGGGCTAACGCAATTTTAGGAGTATCACTTTGTGCATTAAAATGTTTAGCAGCTCTCGAGGGGAAAGAATTATATGAGTTTGTTTCTACAGGTAATTTTAATATGCCACTTCCAATGATTAATGTAATAAATGGTGGAAAACACGCTGATAATAATCTTGATTTTCAAGAATTTATGTTAGTTCCTGCTCAAAAAAGTGAAAAAGAAAGAATTAGATGTGCAAGTGAGATATTTAATACCTTAAAAAGTACGTTAAAAAAATATCATTTATCTACGGGTGTTGGTGATGAAGGTGGTTTTGCACCTGATTTAAATAATAATGAAGAAGCACTTATGATTCTTCTTATGGCAATAACAGATAGTGGTTATACTCCTGGAAAAGATGTATTTTTAGCACTTGATATTGCAGCCTCTGAAATATATAAGGATGGTTTTTATACAGTTGATAACAAAAAACTAACAAAAGAAAAGTTATTTGATTATTATGTTTATTTAATAAAAAAATATCCAATTATTAGTATTGAAGATCCTTTCGAAGAAAATGACTTTGAAAGTTTTAGAAAATTAACTGAATATTTTGGTAATAAAATTATGGTTGTTGGTGATGATTTATTCGTATCTCAAAAAAAATATTTAGAAAAAGGTATAGAACTTGGTGCTGGAAATGCAATACTTCTTAAAGCTAATCAAGTTGGAAGTATAACTGAATTTTTTGATACTATTTATTTAGCTAAAAAAAGTGGTTATAAAACAATTATTTCTCATAGAAGTGGAGAAACACTAGATACTTTTATTGCGGATTTAGGTGTTGGTTTAAATTTAGATTTTATTAAAACAGGTTCTGTTTCAAGAGGAGAAAGAATTTGTAAATATAATCGCCTTTTAGAAATTGAGGATAAACTAAACTAGTAAATGCTAGTTTTTTTTAGTTTAACATACTTGAAAATAAATCAAAATAATGATTAAATTATTATAGATAGAATAAAGGAGAAACAATGTATGAAAAAAAATAATAAAAGAAGATTTTTGGCAGTATTTGCGACAGTTTTATTATTAACTATACTAATAACTGCATCGTTTGCCTATTTTGGTATGTTTACAGTAAATTTAGAAAATAAAGTAGCCGTTAATATTCACGCCAATGATATAGGTAATACTTCTTTTATAGCAACAAGTGCAAATTTAAATTTAATAGTACCGACAAGTGGAATGTTTAAAGGTAATACTGGCCTTGCTGCCGAAAATACCGCTACACTTACAGTAAATCTTACTGGAGCGCAAGATGTATTAACAACATGTACCTATGATGTAGTATATGAATATGATCTTTCTAGTGAAATATATGGAAGCACTGTTGCAATAACAAATGGAGCCACTAAAGAAATAACAATGCAAGTAGATAGTCCAAGTGGAACAAATAGTTATGCAAGTGAAACAAATTTTGCTTATGATAGCACGTGGACACCAAAAACAACAACAGTTGGAGCAAAGAAAATACTTGTAAGTGGAGCTACAATAACAAGTGAGGGAACAAGTGTAGTGCAAAATATAAATATAACAGGAAGATACTATAATTTAGAGGTAGACCAAGCACAACTAGGTAATAAATCATTTACAGGTAAAATATATGTAGAAAATAATAATTGCACTGTTGGAGAAATAACTGCAAAAGATATTATACTTGCAAATAATGGTGGGAAAGATACAATTGAGGAAAAAGGTACACCAACATTTGCAAATAAAGCAACAACAAATGAAGGGATGTATGCTACTGAAGATGATTATACTGCAACAACGGGAATGAAGTCATACTATTTTAGGGGAGCAGTAAATAATAATTGGGTAAAATTTGGACAAGTTGATGGCAAAGATATATACTGGCGAATAATCAGAATAAATGGAGATGGTTCAATAAGAATGATATATTCAGGCACAACAGATCCAAAGACAGATTCATCAGTAACAGGAAGTAATGGCGTATATATGACAGGAACCGGTACTCAAATAGGTATTAGCAAGTTTAATAGCAGTTTTGATAAAGCAGAATATGTAGGTTATATGTACACTACTGGTGATCAACATGGAAATAGTACATCAAGTACAATAAAAACAACATTAGAAAATTGGTATGCAGGAACAACATTAAAAGATAACACTTTAGTATCACAAGATCAAATATTTTGTAATGATAGAAGTGTAACAAGTGGAACATGGTCATCAAGCCCATCATCAGATTTATTTTATGCACCATATACAAGACTTTCAGCAAGTACACCACGTCCCCAATTAAAATGTCCAACAGAAAGTGATAAATTTACATCAAAGGACAGTAGTACAGGAATAGGAAATAAAAAATTAGAGTATCCAGTAGGCTTAATAACCGCGGATGAAGCAGCAATGGCTGGTGGAAATCTTGCCGATGGCAATAGTTCTTATTATTTGTATACAAATCAAGATTATTGGTACGGTTCGCCTTATTATTTCAGTAATGGTATGAGTGGTGCTGAAAAGTTCATTGTGTATGACAATGGCATTATTGGTGCTATTTCTGTGGATTATGAAGTTGGCGCTCGTCCCGTAGTTTCTCTATCCTCTAAAGCCAAGTTATCAGGCAATGGAACATATTCAAATCCATACATAGTAAGTTCATAAAATTAAACTAGTAAAATGCTAGTTTTTTTTATATAATTAAAGTGGTGATAGAAAATGAAAATAGTTGATGGAAATAAAGCGTGTAGTAGTGTAGCATATTTGTTTAGTGAGATATGTTCAATATATCC
>CAKOOO010000026.1 GCA_934098665.1 uncultured Bacilli bacterium | reverse complement strand
GGGGAATTAGCTCAGCTGGCTAGAGCACCTGCCCTGCACGCAGGGGGTCGCGGGTTCGAATCCCACATTCTCCACCAGATAAGATTTTTAATCAGCATTATGCTGATTTTTTAATTGTATTATTTTGTTTTTTTTGATAGAATATTAATAGAATAAAGGGTGATAAAATGCGTAATTCATTTGTTATAAAACTTGTTTTAATATTTTTATCTTGCATAGCAGCAGTAATTCTTGCAACATATGTTGTAAAACTAGCAAGAAATAGTAATTCTTTAACTTATGATTTAGGAAGCAAAGTTACGGATTATGAAGATACATTTTTAAAAAACTTTAGTGATTATGAGAATTTAGTGAAAAAATATAATATTAAAAAAGACTTAACAAATTCAAATTTTACAAATAGCTATTATTTAGCGTCTTTTCAAGATTATGATTCATGCTCAGAAAGTAAATACAAACTTGTATCAAGTGTTAAATTAGAGGATACATTAAATATAACTTATGAAGTTTTTAATAAATGTGGTTGGTGTAAAAAACATATTATTCTTTACTTAATTGAGATTAATAAATATGAAGGTGAAGATCCTGTTATAAACTATTCATATAATTATCAAAATGAAATAAATTGCGGAGATATTTAGGTCTTGTTTATTATAAAATAAAGTGTTAATATAAATATGTAAATCGATGAGAAAAGACAAGATTATTATTATTCTTTTCATAGAAAGCTAGTGTGTGATGGAAACTAGTAAAGAAAATAATAGTTACTACTTTTTAAGAGGATTAATAAATCCCGGTTAACAGCCGTTATCTAAAATTAAGTTAAATAAAAGGATGGTACCGTTAGAAATAACTCCTTATGGTATTATCCTTTTTTGTTTAAAAGAAAGGAATAAAAAATGAAATCAGAACTTACTAATGAAATGATTAATAGTCTAGAAGTACTTAATACTTTAAAAGAAAGTTACGATAATGATAAAATTAATTATGTCATAAACGTTATTAAAGAAACTATTAAATCAATGGGAGAAAGAGTAAATTACGTAAATGATAGTTATTTATATAATTTAAATCGGACACGAATTGTTTTAAGAATTTTAAAAGATGTTAAATCACTTGAAAATAATGATGAAGAGTTTATGAATAATTTTGATGAAGTAATAAAGATTTTAGATTATGAAATAGAAAAGGAGAAAGAAAATGAAAAAGATTTTAGAAGATGAAAGATTAACAAAATTAAACCATAGTTGTGCCCATCTTATGGCGCAAGCTATAAAGCATATTTATCCAAATGCAAAATTTTGGGTAGGACCTGTTATTGAGGAAGGTTTTTATTATGATGTAGATTTAGGAGATACTACTTTAACTGAGGAAGATTTACCAAAAATTGAAAAAGAAATGAAAAAAATTGCTAAGGATGGTAAAAAAATTGTAAGACATGATATTTCTAAAGAAGAAGCACTTAATATGTTTGGTAAAGACCCATATAAACTGGACTTAATAAATCGTTTCGAGGATGGCACAGCAATTTCTTGCTATAGTCAAGGTGATTTTACAGACCTTTGCCGTGGACCTCATGTTGATACAGTTAAGGAATTAAAATATTTTAAGTTATTAAAATTTTCTGGTGCATACTGGAAAGGTGATGCTAAAAATAAAATGCTACAGCGTATATATGGTGTATGTTTTGATACTGAGGAAGATTTAAATGAATATATGCGTCTTTTAGAGGAAGCAAAAGAAAGAGATCATAGAAAAATTGGTAAAGATCTTGGTATATTTATGTTTTCGGATCTTGTTGGTAAAGGACTTCCTATGTGGCTTCCTAATGGATTTATTTTAAGAAGAACTTTAGCAGATTATATTATGGATAAAGAGTTAAAACTTGGTTATAAACATGTTATGACTCCATCACTTGGTAATGTAGATTTATATAAAACATCAGGACATTGGGATCATTATAAAGAAGATATGTTTCCCGCTATGGAACTTGAAAATGAAAGTTATGTATTAAGACCTATGAATTGTCCTCATCATATGATGATTTATAAAAATTTTTTACATTCTTATAAAGATTTACCAATAAGAATAGCTGAAATTGCTAATGACTTTAGATATGAGTCTTCAGGAGCATGCTGTGGAATTGAAAGAACTAGGGCATTTACACAAAATGACTCACATATTTTCTGTACTCCCGAAGAAATTAAAAGTGAAATAAAGGGCGTAATTGCATTAATATTAGATGTTTATAAAGATTTTAATTTTAATAATTATGAATTTAGATTATCTTTAAGAGATCCAGAAAATACTGAAAAATATTTTGGTAATGATGAACTTTGGGAAAAAAGTGAAAAAGCACTTCGTGAGGTTCTAAAGGAACTTGATGTTCCATTTTATGAAGCTATTGGTGAAGCCGCTTTTTATGGACCAAAAATTGATGTACAAGTTAAAAGTGCAATAGGTCATGATGTAACGCTTTCTACTGTACAAGTTGACTATCAACTTCCTGAAAGATTTGAACTAGAGTATATAAATGATAAAGGTGAAAAAGAAAGACCAATTGTAATTCATAGAGCAATACTTGGTTCACTTGATAGATTTACTGCATTTTTACTTGAGGAAACAAAGGGATATTTACCTTTATGGCTTGCTCCAATTCAAATTAATGTTATTCCAGTTAATAATGAATATCATTTATCTTATGCAAAAAAAGTATATGAAGATTTAATTGAAGCAGGATTTAAAGTAAATTTAGATGATAAAAATGAAAAACTTGGTTATAAAATAAGAGAAAGTATAATGAGAAAATATCCTTATACATTAATATTAGGCCAAAAAGAAGTTGATAACAAAAATATTAGTTTTAGACCTAGTAAAAGTGAAGAAACTATTACAATTTCTTATGAAGAATTTGTTAATATGTTAAATGATAAAATAAAAAATAAGGGAATTTAATGAAAAATATTGTAATAGTTACCGGAGCTTCTTCGGGAATGGGAAAAGAATTTCTTTTAAATATACCATCATATTTTAAATATGATGAAATATGGGCTATAGCAAGAGAAAAAAATCTTTTAGAAAATTTAAAAGAGGAAAATGATAAAGTTAAAACTTTTTCCTTAGATTTAGAAAAAGAAAGTAGTTTAAATAAAATAAAAGAACTTTTAGAAGAGGAAAAACCAAATGTAAAGCTTCTTATTAATGCTGCAGGATTTGGCAAATTTGAAAAAAGTACAAATATCTCTATAGAGGACTCTTTAGGTATGATAAAAGTTAATGATATGGCACTTACTTATATATGTTTAATATGTTTACCATACATGAAAAAAGGCGCAAGTATTATTAATATTGCTTCGATGGCTTCTTTTCAACCTGTACCATATATAAATGTGTATTCCGCTACTAAAGCATATGTTCTTTCCTTTTCAAGAGGATTAAATAGTGAACTTAAAAGTGATGGAATACATGTTTTAACAGTTTGTCCATATTGGACTAAAACAAGATTTTTTGATAGAGCTGTAGAAAAAAATAAAGTTATTAAAAAATATGTTGTAATGTATGATCCTAAAGACATAATTTCAAAAGCTTATAAAGATTTAGCAAAGAAAAAAGAAGTTAGTGTTTATGGTTTTATTGCAAATGCTCAAAAAGCTCTTTGTAAAATTTTGCCACACAAACTTGTAATGAAAATATGGAAAAAAGATCAAAAATTAAAATAAAAAAGGAGTTATTATGATTTTATTAATTATTTTAGGTGTTTTATTAGTTATAACACTTGGGTCATTAAAACAAATTAATGAGTATGAAAGAGGAGTTAAATTTACTGCGGGTAAGTTTTCTAAAATTATGATGCCTGGTTGGAGAGTAGTTTTTCCTGTTATCCAACATTATAAAAAAGTAGATATTAGAACAAAAGTTGATGATGTTCCTGAACAAGATGCAATAACAAAAGATAATGTGTCTGTAAAAATTAATGCCGTTATATATTATAAAGTTTTTGATGCATCACTTGCTGTTTTAGAGGTTGAAGATTTTTACTATGCAACAGCCCAACTTGCACAAACCACTATGCGTAATATAGTTGGTAGTGTTACTTTAGATGAACTTTTATGTGAAAGGGAAAAGGTATCATCACAAATTAAAGAAATTATTGATAAAGAAACTGATCCATGGGGAATTAAAGTTGAAAATGTAGAACTTAAGGACATTTCACTTACTGATGAAATGAAAAGAGTTATTGCAAGAGCTGCCGAAGCAGAAAGAGAAAAACAAGCTGTTATTACTAAGTCAATTGGTGAAAAAGAAGCTGCTGAAAATTTAGCATTGGCTGCCAAGAAACTTGCTGAAAGTCCTGGAGCACTTCATTTAAGAACCCTTGAAACAATAAATGATGTTTCATCAGATCAATCTAATACAATATTTTTCCCAATACCAATGGAACTTTTAGAGGCTGTAAAAGGATATTCTGAAAAAGTAAAAAAAGAAAATAAAAAATAATTAGTTAGCGCTAATTATTTTTTTTCCTTGATAAGTATCTCTTTTAACCATTTCTTTATCTATGTCATTAAGAAGACAAAATTTTTTAATAAGCCAAGTAGGAGTAATTAAATCTTCTTTTATAGGATCACCTGTTATTCTTTCAATAATAGTTTTTTCATTAAGTAGTTCAAGCTGACAAATAACAATATCAATATATTCTTCTTTAGTAAGTATATGAAATTTTTCTTTTTTATATAATGCTTCAATACTAGTTCCTTTTAAAATATGAAGCATATGTATTTTTATAGCATCAATATTTAAATTATTTAAAAATTTAACAGTATTAAGCATATCACTTTTGGTTTCATAAGGTAGCCCGTTAATTATATGAGCAACTACAAAAATATTTAATTCATGAAGTTTTTTTACGGATTTTTCAAAGTCTAAAGCATTATGACCTCTGTTAATAAGTTTTAAAGTTTTATCATTACTACTTTGAAGACCAAGTTCTATCATTAAAAAAGTTTTTTTATTTAATTCATTAAAATAATTATAATATTCATCACTTATAACATCAGGTCTTGTGGCTATGGACAGTCCAACAACATTTTTTTCTTTTAACAAACTTTCAACAATGTTTTTAAACTTGTTTATATTCATATAAGTATTACTACCAGTTTGAAGATATGCAATATGTTTACCATTAGGCCATTTGTTATTTAAAATTTTAACTTCCTGTTTAAATTGTGATAATACATCAATTTCATTGTTTGTAATATTTGCTTTACTATTATCTTTACAAAATATACATCCACCGTTTATTTTATTTGGACAACTTGCAAGAGCATCAAGTGGTACTTTAAATACTTTACAGCCAAACTTATTTTTTAAAAAATAATTAAATGTATGATATCTTTTATTATCTAAAGTATATTTAAACATTTTTTCATCACCTAAATATATTTTATCAAAAAATCTTGTATAAAAAAACAAAATAGGGTATAATATTATTAGTTGCTGGGGTAGCTCAGTTGGTAGAGCAATGCACTCGTAACGCATAGGTCATAAGTTCGATCCTTATCCCCAGCACCAGATTGATAGGAAACTCGAACTTTTCGAGTAGTAATAAATATTAACTAGAAGTACCGTCTAGTTTTTTTGTTATTATGAAGAAAGTGAGGAGTTTTATGAAGGAAGTAAAAATATTAGAAGTTGAAAAGGAAGTTTTAAAAAGAATTGATATAATATGTAGATTTGCTTGCTGTAAATATACTATTAAACAAGGAAGTATTATCAATATTAAAGAAAGTAATATTGCTTATGTAAGTCCACATATTATAACAATCAAAGGGAATAATTATTTAATATTTAATGGAAGTGATAAAGTTTTTGTAAATGATTATTCTAAATGTATTAAATTAAAAGATATGGAAGTTCATATTAAAAACAATTAAATGTTTTTAAACTAGGCGTACAAAAAGGAAGTGAAATACTTGAGGTTAAAAGTATGGACTTTTTGTGCTTTTAATCTCTTTCAAAAAAATAATAGAAAGAGAGATGAAATTATGAACGATGAAAAGAAAATTGCAGATATTTATATTAGAGTTAGTACACTCGACCAAGCAAGAGAAGGTTTTAGTTTACCTGAACAAAAAGAAAAACTAATTGAATTTTGTAAATCTAAAGGATATGAAATTCACAAAATATATGCTGATGAAGGAATAAGTGCTAAAGATGATAAAAGACCAGCATATCAACAAATGATAAATGATATTAAAAATGGTACAGTTAATGTCATAGTAGCTTTAAAGTTAGATAGATTAACTAGAAGTGTTTTTGACGTAGAAAAACTAATGAAAATATTAGAAAAATATGGTTGTGATTTAGATTGTAAAGATGATGATTCTAATACATTAACCTCTAATGGAAGAATGTATATAAGACTAACGACTGCGTTTAGTCAAAATGAAATTGAGAGATGTTCAGAAAGAACAAAGTTTGGTATGGTTGGTGCTATCAAAGCAGGACACATTCCAAATAGAACTCCAATAGGATTTAAAAGAATTGATAAAAAATTAGTACCAGATGAATTAACAAAAGATAT
>CAKOOO010000025.1 GCA_934098665.1 uncultured Bacilli bacterium | reverse complement strand
GATCCAAGAGCTATAAATGAATATAATGAATATTTAAGTTTAGAAAAAGAGTATGCAAGTTATTTTGATAAAGATGGGCATGTAAAAGAACAAGCTTATTATAGATAATGCAACTAAAAAGTTACAAAAAACAACCTAAAATTGGTTTTCCGCAACTGAGTTACATGATAAAATCTTTTTAGAAAGAAGGAAAGATTATGAATTTTAGTGAAAAGTTAGTAAAACTTAGAAAAGAAAATAAGATGAGTCAAGAAGACTTAGCAGTATCACTTGATGTATCAAGGCAATCAGTATCAAAATGGGAAAGTGGACAAACATATCCAGAAATGGACAAACTACTTGCAATATGCAAAATATTTAATGTTTCTTTAGATAGTCTTACAAATGATGAGGTAGATATTAATAATACGGAAAATAAAGATAAAAATGTAATTGATAGTTTCTTTAGTTTTGTAAAAAATACTTATAACTTTATTGTTAATAATACACTTCTTGATAATACAAAATGTTTTTTAGTTATGATGTTTACTTTTTTATCATTATTAATATTAAAGTTACCAGTTAACTTATTAAGCAATAAAGTAACGAATTTAATAACAAGTGTTAGTCAAAATGATCTTACAATTTTTGTGGCAAACTTTTTTGAATTTATAATTGAATTTGCTTATGTTGCCTTATTTATTATAGTAATGATATACATATTTAAAATAGGTTTTTTAGACAAAATGGATTTAAAAAAAGATAATGATTTAAAATTTACAAAAGAGGTAAAAGAAAGTAAACCTATAAAAGAAAAAGAGAGAAATGATTATTCATTTATTAATATACTTTCTAATATTTTAATTGTTTTTGTTAAATTTTTTATAGCTTGTTTTACATTTCCATTTCTAGTTACTTTAATTATATTTTTTATAGGACTTATTATAATATTATATTTTGCATTTAACGGAATTATATACATTGGTTTATTTCTTATTTCATTATCAATTATTTTCTTAAATATTTTAACTATAGAATTCTTATTTGACTTATTATTTAGTAGGAAAATTCCATTTAAAAGAATGCTTATTACTTTAATTGTATCACTTTCTATATTTGGAATAGGTTCTGGATTATTTTCAATTGAGATATCTAAAATTAGTTATATAAATAGTATTTCACCGAAGTTTAAAACTACAACAAGTGAGTTTAATGTAAAGATGCAAGATAATCTTTTAATTGATACAAATACTCAATATGAATATGTAATTGATAATACTTTAGATAATATTAAAATTGAAGTAGAAACTTATCCAGATTTTGTTACATCGCATACTGAATATCAAAATTACATTTATAGAATTGTATTAAATGATTATGAAGTAAATGTAAAAAAAATATTTGTTGATTTTTTAGAAAACTTAAAACATAATAAAATATATAATTATGATTTTGAGGATAATAGTATAATTAAAATTTATGCTAATGAAAAAAATATTAATATTTTAAAAAATAATATTGAAAAAGAATATAAAAATATTAAAAATCAAACTGATATAATTGATGATATCAATGAAAAATATGATGAAATTACAGATAAGTATAATGAACTTTTAGATAATTATAATACTTTAAAAGAAGAAAATAATTCGTTAAAAGAGGAAAATAAAAAATTAAATGATAAAATTAGTATTATTACTAAAACAGTAGAGTAAACAAAAAAATTGGAAAATTTCCAATTTTTTTAATGCATTTTTTTGTTAATTTCTGTAGTATTTCTACATATCATTATTATCATTAAAGAACTTTCATAAATAACTCTTAATAAAATATTTCCAAGTAC
Source organism: uncultured Bacilli bacterium (assembly GCA_934098665.1). Lineage (GTDB taxonomy): Bacteria > Bacillota_I > Bacilli_A > RF39 > UBA660 > UBA6448. The sequence continues at coordinate 5,244 of CAKOOO010000025.1, read as the reverse complement.
TAAATATAGTAAGAATCCTACAAAACTAATACTTATCATATTAAATGATGTAAGTGTTATAAATATTGCTAAAATAATGTATGTAACCTTTAATATGTTTTCAAGTAATAATTTTTTAAAAGATAAAAATTCTTTTAACCAAGCAAGGAATTTGTTATTAACTTTATCTTCTTTTTTTACAAATAAGAAATAAGTTAAAATTCCACCAGTAATTGCTAATATAGCAGCAATTATTGTCCAAACAACTGAACCAGAAAACATATTTTGATTTGCGTATAAATCGTAATCGTACATGATAACTCCTTTCTTTTTAAATATATCATAAATTATGTAAATTTAAAACAAAAAATTATTAGAAAAAAGTTAAATGTAAAAAAATGTAAAATAAAATTGTCTATAATAAAAATATTTGTTATACTTTTATTATAGGAGATGATATAAATGTTTGTTGGTGAAAATCCAATTCATATTAAATGTGATAAAGACAGTATTGCACCTATTGTATTAATGCCTGGAGACCCACTTCGTGCAAAGTATATTGCTGAAAATTTTCTTACAGAAAGTAAACTTGTAACTAGCGTAAGAAATATGTATGGATATACTGGCTATTATAAAAATGTTAGGGTTACAGTTATGGCTAGTGGTATGGGTATGCCATCTATGAGCATTTATGCTTTTGAGTTAATTCATTATTTTAATGTTAAAAAAATAATTAGAATAGGAACATGTGGAGTAGTGGATGAGTCTGTAAAAATACCAGAACTTATTTTAGCGGATAATATATATAGTGAAAGTAATTTTGCTTATTCATTTAATGATTATACTGCTCATACAGTTTCGCCATCACATGATTTAAATAATATAATAATTGAAACCTCTAAAGAACTTGGTATGAAACTACATGTTGGTACAATGGTTACTGCTGATGTATTTGGACCTTATGTTGGCATGGATAGACTACTTAATAGGATGCCAGAGGATATTCATCCGCTTGGTGAAGAAATGGAAGGATTTGCTCTTTGCCATATAGCAAATTCTATGGGCATTAAGGCAAGTGTTATAGCAACTGCAGTAGACTCAAAGTTTTCAAATGTAGTACTTACTCCTGAAGAAAGACAAACATCACTTAATGATATGATAACTTTAGCATTAGAATCTATTATCAAATAGGTTCTTTTTTTATTTAAATTGTTTATTAGGGTAAACCATAAAAAAAATACTATGAATTTTACTTCATAGTACTTGGATCTTGCTCTGGATTACTTCTACCATCATCTCTTACGCAAGTTCTTACATAAGTAGCTCTTCCTGTAAATTGATATCCACTTTCATATTTATTTTCTGTATAAATATATTTAGCATTACTCCAGATAGGTGAAGTAGTTTCTGTAGTTGTTTTATAACAAGTAGTTCCCTCTAAAGTATAACCATAAGGACAATAATTACCAAGGAATTTGCTTTCTTCTTTAATGTAACATAACTTTCCATTTAAAGTAGCATTTTCATTTTCACAGTAGTAAGTATCAGCACTTTTAACTTCTTTATAACATTTTGTATTTTCTTTATTACCAGTTTTAGTATAACCAGTAGGGCAAGAATATGCTTTTTCACTTGTTACAGTTTTAACAGGTGTAACTTTGTAACATTTATTATCAAGTTTAGTATAACCAGATGGGCAATTACTTTCAATTTCTTCGATTAGACCAGTTTCTTTATAACAAATGTTTCCACTTTGTGTATATCCACTTTCACAATAACTTGAACTAGAATATGATAAATCTTTTTTGATATAACAAGTACTACCACTTTGAGTGTATCCTGAAGGACAACTTTTAGCACCTTCATTTAATTTTGCATAAGTATAACATAAACCATTTTTTTCTGTACCAGTTTTGCAAGAGTATCCAGTAACAGTTCTTGTATAAATACCATAGTTATAAGTTTTAATACCAGCAATAGTAGGGGAACCTAATAAAACTTTCTTTTCAAGTTCATATTCATAAGGTTTTTCATAATTTTTTGTAGAGTAGGTTCTTTTTGGATTTCCCCAGTTACTATAAGTTTTGTCTGCATTTGTAGTTTTGTAGCAAGTATTTCCACTTTGTGTATAACCAGATGGACAAGTAGGGTTACCTTCAATTAGTTCAGCATACTTATAGCATGCATTTCCTTTTTTAATATAACCATAAGGACAAGTTCCTTCTTCTTCAGTTATTAAACCAGTATATTTATAGCAACGATTTCCTTCTTTTGTATAACCAGATGGGCAGTATGAAGTTGAAGATAGTACTTTATCAGTATATTCATAACAATAGTTTCCTTGCATTGTACCTTTTTCACAATATTTTTTAGTTTCTCCCCCAGTTACAGTATAATCTGTATAAACTTTATGAAAATCGCCATCATTTTTTATAGCATCAACTACTTTAGTAGTTTCTTCAGAATAACTTTCATTAGCAGGTCTTGTATCTTCACTTACTTTTTGACAAATATTTCCATTTAATACATAACCTTCAGGACATGTAATATCATATTTAACATGTTCATAAGTATATTTAATAGTACATGTTGTTGGAATTTCATAAATAGTACATGTAGTAGTGCTAGTACATTGACATGAACTTGTAACATTATTTTTTATATTATTATTATTGTTACTATCATTATTTATATTATTAGAATTATTATCATCTACATCTTTAATAGTTCCATCAGTATCTTTGATAACAGATTTTATAGATATTTTTTCAATAATATTATCTTCAATATCACCACATACTAAATTACTTTTAACTTTATATTCATTATCATTACTTCTTGTTACAGAAATATATGAGTTTTGTTTATTACAAGTAATTTTACCATATTTTATTTCTTTAGAAATACCTTCATCTATCATTTCATCAAGTGTTAAAACATTAGTTTCTCCAATAGTTGAAGGAAGTTTATCTTCAAAATATTTTTTAGCGGTTTCTTGCATTGTATTAAGACTATTATTAAATGAATTTAAATTATTTACATTGGCATTATTTTTAGAAATTAACCAAAATATAATTAAAACAATACTTATAAATGCAATTATACTTAAAACAGTATTTAAAACTTTACCATTTTTATTATTTTTCATATTATCCCCCTTATCTAGAAAGTCCTTTATCAATCATTACTTCATCTGCATAGATAGAGTACATTGAATAATCCGGATTTCCAATAGTTAAAAAATTAATTAATTCTTCGATACAAATATATCCATAAGTACCATCAATTGTATCACCAGTTTTACCAGTTGGAACAGTATTATCTATTCTAACTTCACCATAAGTTGGTCCCCAACCATGATTTGTTGTTAAATTTAGTGATGCATTCATATTTTCATTAAACATTGCAAGCATTAAATAATATTGACTTATAGGTGATGAAGGAGTAAGTGAAAATGATACTAACTTTCTAGCAGTCATTTCGTTAAATAATTTAGCGTATAAAACCTTATCTTTTTCATTTTCATCATTTAATTTTTTTGCACATAATTCATATAGTTTATAAATATTATAACCTTTATCTTCCTTTAAAGAAGAGAAGTTATTAATATCAAGTTCATTATTAGTAATGCATTTAAGCATTTCTTTTAAAGTGCTTTCTTCTACGTATTTATCAGTTTCTTCATTTTCTATAACAACACTTTGTGTACCAACATTTGTAGTAAGAACCCCTAAATCTTTATTTGCTTTGTAAAGTTCATCACGTGATGCAAAAACACTTTTATTTTCAAGTTCATCAAAATTAGCAAGTTTTAGTGCATTTATTATTTCTTCGGTAGTAAGAGTATCATTTGGTAATTTTGATTTAAGATTTTCAGCATATTTATAAAGCATTTCATCATCATTAACATCTAAAGTTATTATTTCTTCAGGCTCTTTTACTTCTTCTATCTTTTCTTCAACTTTAGTTTTTTCAGGATCTTTTATTTCAATATTTTCTTCAATATCAGCTTTTCTTTCATTTTCAAGTGTTTCTATAATGCTTTCTTTATGTAGTAAATCATCACCATATTTATCTACTTCATTTTTAAGTCTTTTATTTTCTTTAGCTAAATTTAAAATTATGATTAAAGCAACTGCAGATGCACCAATACCTGCTAAAACGCCAAATACTTTTTTGTTTTTCTTTTCGATGTCATTAACTTCTTCATAATCTACATCAATTGCATCAACATCTCTACCATTTTTTTCTTTTATAGTAGTAAGACCAGTTTCTTTGTCAACTTTTATAATTTGAGTATATAATGTCATACCTAAATTTTCTACATCTTTAAAATCATTTTGACTAGATACTTTTAATCTATAATATAGTTTAGAGTATATTTCATATAACTCATTTAATCTTTTGTCATCCTCTTCATATTCTTTAGCGGCATTATAATGTGCCTCAAATGATTTAATTAAATTTTCTAAATCATTTCTAATGTCATCAGACATTTCTTTTGTACAAATGTATTCAAGTTCTTTTTTACATGCTTCAATAAGCGCTAGTACATCACTTTTTCTTTTCATAACCAAAACCTCCCTTTTTGATTTATTGGCACTTATTTTAGCACAATAGGGGATAAATGTCAAATTTTTAAAAATGAAATGTATGTAAAAAAGTGTAAATTAATAAAAAAAATGTAAAAATGCAAAAAAACTTCTTGCATATATTAGAAAAAAATGGTATATTAATTGCAAGTGAAACATATTGAATATCACTTATTGTATTTTTATATTATAGATTTTATATTTATAATAATTTTTAAAACAGATTAAGTTAATAACTTAAATTGTTCCTTTCCAGTGTGAATAGCAATATTTACACTAACAAATATTATAAAGGTGTTTGGTATGTTCCACTTTAATTTTGCTTTTATAAAAGCAAAAGAAAATTTCCGGTGTACTATATTTATATAGTATATTAATATCTTATTGTATGTGCTAGGCTTTTTAGCCTAGTATTTTTATGCTTACATAATTATATATAAGTGTAATAGATAGACTTGCAAACTTAATAAGTTCATCATAACTTTTTTTCATGCATTGATTTATATAAAATGAATATTATAATATCCGGCGATGGAACTTATAATAATCCATATGTAGTAGAAAATTAAAAAAATAGTTTGCAACAAAACATAAAAATATGATTATCTAAGTTTTGTCAAATGATAAAATTTGTGATATTATAATCACGACAAAAAGAACTGAGTTTCCTCAA
>CAKOOO010000024.1 GCA_934098665.1 uncultured Bacilli bacterium | reverse complement strand
CTTTTAAATTTATAAAACTACTTATAATAATTCATCGTATATTAATAATTTGTTGCTTTTAATTCCATAAATGATTCTGCATGATTACATACAGGGCATACTTTTAAAGCATCTTTTCCATAGTATACATGACCACAGTTTCTACATATCCATATAACTTCTTCGTTTCTATGAAATACTTTATCATCATTAATATTGTCTAATAATTTTAAATATCTTTCCTCATGATGTTTTTCAATATCTCCAACCATTTCAAATAGTTTTCCAATGTCTTCGAACCCTTCATCATAAGCTTCTTTAGCAAAATTTTTATACATTTGTGTCCATTCAAAGTTTTCCCCAGTTGCGGCATCCTTTAAATTATCTATTGTCGAAGGAATCTCACCACCATTTAGTGCTTTAAACCATAGTTTGGCATGTTCTTTTTCATTATTGGCAGTTTCTTCGAATAAAGAAGCAATTTGTTCATATCCATCTTTTTTCGCTTTACTTGCATAATATGTATATTTATTTCTTGCTTGACTTTCACCTGCAAAAGCTGTAAGTAAATTACTTTCTGTTTTACTACCTTTTAAATTCATAATACACTCCTTTTTTCAATAGTAATCTTATCATATATATAATACTTTTTCAAGGCATATTTTTTTAATTTAAACAATAAAAATTAGTAAGGAGGATTATGAAAAAAATTATTAAAAACTATAAAAGTACAATTATACTTTTAATAAGTTTATTATTTGGATTATTACTTGGTTTAATTTTAAAAGAAAAGGCAAAATACTTAAAACCTTTCGGAGATTTATTTATAAATTTACTATGTACTTTAATTATTCCTATAATTTTTACATCTGTTACTTCTTCAATTGGTAGTATAAATCAAAAAAGATTAAAAACTATCATAAAAAATACTATAATTATTTTTGCTATAATGTCCATAATATGTTCGCTAACTGGCGTACTTGTAACTAAATCATTTAAACTTGTAAATGCAAATATTAATACTAATATAAATAATGTAACAAATGAAAAAATTAATATTTTAGATAAAACTGTATCACTAATTTCCGTTAACGATTTTTACAAACTTCTTTCTAAAGAAAATATGATTGCCCTTCTTGTTATATCTATAATTTTTGGTATTTGTGTAAATAAAAACAAAAATAATAAAGAAATATTAAATATGCTAGGAAAATTAAATGAGCTTATTATGCAAATGCTGGCTATTGTTATGAAATATGCTCCAATTGGAATATGTGCGTTTTTTGCTTCTCAAATTGGTGAACTTGGCTTAAGTATTTCAAAAGGTTATTTAAAAGTATTTATTATTTACACTATAACTTGTTTACTTTTTGCTGGAATAATATATTCAATATGTGCAAAAATATGCAATAAAAACATTAAATTATTTTGGAAAGAAGCTATACCAGTAATTGTTACTTCACTTTCAACATGTTCATCGGCTGCATGTATTCCCGTAAATATTAAAGCATGTAAAAATTTAGAAATAGATAATGAAGTAGGATGCACAAGTGTTACTTTAGGGACTTCATTTCATAAACAAGGTTCAATTATTGATAGCGTATTTAAAATAATGTTTTTAGTTTATTTATTTAATAAACCAGTATCATTTTTAACAATACTTTTCTCATCTATTCTAGTAACCTTTTTAATTAGTGCAGTCCCAATTGGTGGGGGAACATTGTGTGAAATGATGATAATATCACTTTTTGGTTTTCCAATTGAAAGTTTAATGATTTTAACCATTATAGCCACTATAACTGATGCTCCTGCAACTATGCTTAATGCACTTGGCAATACAAGTAATGCACTTTTAATAAATAAATTATGTAAAAAAAATTTGCAACATTAAATGCAAATTTTTAATTTTCACTAAATATTTTATTTAATATTTTTATGATTCTTTCATCATAAACTATTTTTACATAAGTACCCTCAATATCACTACATTCTTTAAAAATTAATAAGCTGTTTAAATCAAAATCATTATTTTCTTTTAACTTAACAGCTAAAAAATATTTTTCATTTTCATAAACTGTGGATTTTATTAAAGAGTATCTATCACCACCAGTAATCCTAATTACATCATTTACTTTCATAAATTACTCTTTTCCATTTCTTCAACTAATTTTTCATTTGCAATACTTGCACGTTTTTTTATTCCAGATACTTTAATTAATTTAAATACATCTTGAATAATTACAAATAAAGCTGGTATAACAACTACTAATAACCATCCAAATTTGGTACCAACAAATTCTTGCACTTTACCAAGCCCAGGTAATCTTAAAACAACTTTACCAATTAAATTACTATATTTTGCAGGAGTATCATCTTTTACAACATTATTATCTCCCTTTGTAACATACTTAAATTCATGAGTTTGTTTATCAATAAATATATCTTGAACTCTATGGGTTATTGTAAGTCCTGTTGTAATTACACCATTTGAATGAAAAGTTATTATGTCATTTTTTTGAACTTCTTCAGGATTGTTAATTGCTTTATTTATTATAATATCATACCTATTTATTGTAGGTACCATACTCTTAGAAACTATTGTATATACTGAGAAAAAAGGCTTATACTTTTCCCCTTTTATCTCATATAATTTTAATGATACAAAATAGTATAATAAAAATGAAGCACATATTATTAAAATTGAAAATAATGTCCATGAAATAACAGAACCAATATAATTAAGTATTGATTTTATTTTCATTTTTTTTGTTATCACTTTTATCACCCTTTCTATTTTAATGTATAGTTTCTAAATATAAATTACCTTTAAAAGTTTTTCCACTATCAATATTTTGATTAATACCAGTTTCTTTCCAACTCATATTCATAGTATATTTAACTGTTGTATTATTTCTAATTAAAACTTCCTTTTCAAGTACAATATTACTTCTCGGTGCTTTAAGATTTTTTAAATAACTAACATTACTGCGAGTTATAAAATAATCTAAATTATTTATATCTGTAAAATCATTTGTAACATTTTTCCAAACAATTTTATATGCAACTGCATAGTCTGTATTATTTTTTATTTTTAAAACATATGTACCATTCCAGCCTGGTTCAATATTCATAGAAACAATTTCAAGTGGATTATAAATATATAAATTACTATCTGTCCCTTTAGCTATTTCTAAAATATTTTTTTCGTTTTTATATTTATCATCTTCATAATAATTATAATCACTATCTATTTTTGTTGTACCATTATCACAATTAAAATCACAAACACCATCATTATCTATATCAACATTAATATTAGGAAGACCATCACCATCTGTATCACAGTTTCTAGTGCAATTATCTTTACCACCAACAGGATTTATTATTGTACCATCACTTTGTTTACAATTAAAATTACAAGTTCCAGTACCATAAATATCAATATTTATATCAGGTATTCCATCACCATTAGTATCAATATTAAAATCAATTATCCCATCTTTATCATAATCAATGTTTATATCAGGAACATTATCTCCATCTGTATCTATATTATAATCTGGATGATTATCATAGTTACTATCACAATTTACATCACACTTACCATCATAGTCAGTATCAATATTTATATCCTTAATTATCTTATCTCCGATTCCAATATTATTATCTGGCTTTCCATCATTATTAGTATCACAATTTTTAATACATTTACCTTTTTCATCAGTAATATTTAAATCAGGTATTCCATCATTATCCATATCAATATTTATATCAGGTATTCCATCATTATTAATATCTTCATTTAAAATTTTATTTTTACCATCAATAATTACTTTTTTATTTATTGGATTAGTAATAGTTTTCCCATTATCATTAGAAACATTAATATCAGCTTTTCCATCACCATCAATATCAATATTAATAATAATTTGTGTACCATCATCTATAGTAATTTTATCATTAACAGAATTTCCATCACCATCTAAATCAATATTATATATTAAATTACCTTTTTCATCAGTACAATTTCGAATACATTTTCCATTTTCATCAAGTTGATTAAGAGGATTTTTAATATTTCCATTTTCATCAATTACATTAAATGTAGGCTTTCTATTTCCTTTATAGTCCAAATTATATTTAGGTTTCGTAGGATCATCATCAGTAATATTAACATCAGCCTTTCCATCGCCATCTAAATCAATATTAGTATCAGGTATTCTATCATTATTAATATCACAATTTAAATCACATGTATTCTTCTTATTGTAGTCATTAATAATATTTAAATCAGCCTTTCCATCACCATCTAAATCAATGTTATAGTCTGGCCACCCATCATTATTACTATCACAATTTAATTTACAAACACCATTTTCATCAAGTTGATTAATTCCATTAAATAATCTTGTTTGATTACCAAATAAGTCTATGTTAAATAATGGCTTTCCATCACGTAAAAAGTCAACATTATAAAATGGTTTACAACTATTATCTTTGGAAACATTCAAATTAGGTATTTTACTACCATTAATTTTTTGGTTAACATATTTACACACATCTAACGTGTCTGGTCCACTTGATTTATATACTTTATAAACATAAATAGTAATATAAGCAATAGTTATAAGCAAAATTATAGCAAGTAAAAAAGAACTAGATAGAATAATATTTTTTTTAATTATTTTTTTTTCTTTTTTTTCTTCCTCTAGGATTTCTTTTTGATAATTTTCATCTGATATTTTAGGTTTAACATCATTTATATTATTCACTTTCTACTCCTTATCCTATAAAAATATTATAGCATGAATAAAAATAGATAACAATTATTTTATAAAAAAATCTATCAAAAATTGATAGATTAATTACTTTTTTTGATGATTACTTCATCAAAACTATTTCCTTTATAAAATCCATTTTCATCAAAGTCATCTTCTGTATCATAAGAATATGCTTTAACTATAATATCTGAAGTTATTTCATCATAATTTTGTCCACATGTAAGTTTCATCGAAGAAATAATTGTATCATCATTAACCTGATTATCTAATAAATGTGAGTACCACTCATTAATTTCGTGATTAACACAGTCATATAGATAAATTTCTAAATAATCATAAAATTCTTCCGCGTCACTTGGTTTTAATATCTTTTTATGTATTAAATTATTATTTACCTCAAAAGAAATTTCCCAGCCAAATTTATAACTTTCTAAATTGTCAATATCGATAGTATACTTATTCCACATTTCCTTATAATATGAACCTGTAACATATTCATCTTCAGTTAGAAATATGTTTAATACAGTAATATCTTTTTTTAAAATCCATGGATAATACATTTCATCAGAAACTTTTTTTGCTTTACTATTTTCATCTGCGTATAAAGAAAGTTTTAATGGATTTAAATCTACATATTCATCTTTTATAGGAATGTTTTTATTATCAGAAACAACTTTATTAATATTATTAACACTTGAATTACATCCTGTTATAATAAGTATTAAAAACAAAAGCAATATTTTTTTCATGATTAATACCTAGAATAGAACCATACACCATAAGCTGGAAGTGACGGTGGTTGAAAACTATTTGCTATATATTTACTATAGCTTGAATATCCTTCGGTGCCACCACCAAGGTAAAAACCTTTAGTAACACCATAATGTAAGTGCCAGCCAGTAGAACATGTATCCCATCCACCGTTAGCAAGAAGTGTTTTACCACCACCACCGACTGAACCAATAACAGTTTGCTGAGTAACACTATCTCCTACTTTAACATACACATCTTGTAAATGTGCATAAGTAAGTGTATAAGCAATTCCTTTAACTCTTACATGAATATAAACTTGATTGCCACCACATCTTGCTTTACTTATTACAGCAGCAACAGTTCCAGCAGCGGTAGCATATACAGGTGTGCCACCAGGGTTACCAGCAATATCGTTTGCAGGATGATAATCAGAATATGGTTTTCCATTTAAATAAAATGAACGCCAACCAAACCCAGAGGAAACATATCCCCTATCCGTTGGTCTTAAAAATTGAGAACTATTCGCAACATTTATACAAGATGCCAAAGTTTGTTCATCTTTACAACCTATATCTTCATAATATTTTATTAATTTTTGTTGAGCTGCGATTTGTTGAGAAATATCAAGGGTTACCTCAACTAAAGAAGATAAGTCATTTTTTAAAGAAGCTAAACTATTTTCATAAATTTTGATTTTTTCCGCTAAATCATTTTGCTTTTTTACTAAAGATACTTGTAAATCTTGATTTTCCTCAATTAAATTTTGCATTTTTTTTAGTTCATTTTGATTATATGAAATAATTTCATTTATTGCATCTGCACGCATAATAACATCTGTTGCTGTGGACGCACCTCCTATATAGTCTAAAAATGTACTATCACTACTTAATACTTGATAAAAAGCAAGTAACTCTTCACTTTTCTTTTTTGTTTCTTCAATTTCTTTTGTAGAGGCATCTATTTGGGCCTTTGCACTTGCAATATCATTTTCTGCTTTTTCAACTTCATTATGGGCATTTGATATTTTATTATTTTCAGCATTAATCTCACTTTGAGTTTTATTTTTTGCGGCGTCATTTGCATTTTTTTCATTAATTAATGCCTGAAGTTCATTTTTTAAATCTTTTAAAGTATTCGCAGCATTTACGTTACATAATGGAACCATCAAAAATAAAGTTAAAAATAATTTTAAAATACTTTTTCTCATATTTTCAAATACTTCCTTACTGAACTTGCACTACCAAACATACCTACTAAAGCGCCAATAAGCATTATACTTCCAGAAACATAGAATACAAAATTATATGGTTTTACTAAATTTAATGTTTCAGTAAACATATATCCATGCATTGTGTTAAATAATATTACATATCCATAAATTGTAATACATATTGGAATTATTGACCCGATTATTCCTAAAAATAAACCTTCGAATAAAAATGGCAATTTAATTGCGGTATTACTAGCTCCAACCAAACGCATAATTTCAATTTCATTTTTTCTTGAATAAATTGTTAATTTAATAGTATTTGCAATTAAAAATGCAGTCACTACAATTAAAGCGATTACTATTCCAACCGTAATTTTTTGTATTATATCAAATGCAGAAACAACTTCCTCAACCATAGACTCACCATATTTAACAGTTTCAATATTTGGTATCTGTTTTATTTTATCTGCAACATCACTAATATGTTTAATATCTTCGACATAAACAGTACAACTATTCATAAGTGGATTATCAGATAAATAATTTAAAATTGTTTCAAATGTATCTGAATATTCGCTCATTTGAGTTTTCCATTCATCTTTACTTTTATATACAGCCCTTTTTACACCTTTCAAATTTTTTATTTCTAAATAAGCATTTTCACTATCTTCATTATTTAATGATTTATCAAAATAAACAACTATATTCATTTCACTTTCAATTGATTTAGTGGCATTATTTACATTAACTGCTATGATTATAGCAACTGCAACTATAATAAGAGTTATCATATCACAAAGAATACTTGCCATAGAAAGTGAAAAATTTCTAGTTATACTTTTAATTGCATCTCGTATACTTCTACCTAAAATTCTAATCGCTTTCACTCTTATAACTTCCTTTCTTATAATCACCAACAAGCATTCCGTTATTAATTACCAAGACTCTTTTTTTCATTCTATTAACAATATCTTTATCGTGAGTTGCCATAATAACAGTAGTTCCTAAATCTTTATTTATATTAGAAATAACATCCATTATTTCCTTGCTTGTCATAGGATCCAAATTTCCTGTTGGTTCATCACAAATTAATAGCTTTGGTTCATTTACAATTGCTCTTGCAAGGCAAACTCTTTGCATTTCACCACCAGAAAGTTCTTTAGGAAAGCTTCTTACTTTATCTTTTAACCCAACCCTTTCAAGTGCTTTTAAAACTTTAGGTCTAATTTCAACTCCTTTAGCACCAACACATTCTAAAGCAAAAGCAACATTTTCATAAGCTGTTAAACTTGGAAGTAATTTAAAATCTTGAAAAACAATACCCACTTTTCTTCTAAACTTATAAACTTTTCGATTTTTAAGTTTTCCTACATTTACACCGCCAACCATTACAGTTCCCTTTGTAGGTTTTTCTTCTCTATATAACATCTTTACAAATGTAGATTTACCACTAGCAGTTAAACCAATAACAAAAACAAATTCACCTTTTTCTATTTGAACACTTACATCAGCACATGCAGTTATCCCATTTTTATATGTTTTTGTTACATCTTTAAACTCAATGAACTTCATATATCCTCCATTATGCTACAATTATATCACTTTCGCAAAATAATGTAAATTTAAATAATTTTATTTACATATTTTTCCAAAAAAAAATTTCACTTTCGTGAAACTTTTATAAAACACACATTGCAATTGTCAATATTACCATTGCAGCAAGACCTATACAAGCAACTATTTTAAATGCCCATTTGAACCAAGTTGAATACTCAACTCTAGC
>CAKOOO010000023.1 GCA_934098665.1 uncultured Bacilli bacterium | reverse complement strand
ATTGCTAATATGTACTATATTTCATTAGCAAAAGCTTGGTCATTTAAATCTGCAATATCAATGTTGTTTATGATTTTTGGTAATAGTGTTGGAGCAATTATTATGGCATTTTTTAATAATAAAATTAAAAACAATTAAAAGTATTAATGTAATTCATGAATCTGGCAGTAAGAAAGAAGCAATAATAGAAATAGAAAGATTCTTTAAGGATAGGAGAAAATTATGAAAAATGTAGATGTAACATCTAAAATAACAACTAAAGATAATTTTGTATGCACATTGTGTGGGTATGTATATGAGGAAGAAAATCTTCCAGAAAACTTTGTTTGTCCTAAATGTAAACAAGGAAAAGAAAACTTTATAAAAAGAAAATGGAGAACTATATGAAAAATATTTATATATTAACGGGAGCTAATGGCTTTCTTGGAAACAATATTGTAAGATTACTTGAAAAAGATAGTGCGAATGAAATAAGAGCATTAATTCTACCTAGTGATAAAACAGATGCTCTTAATGGGCTTAAATGTGAAAAATTCTATGGCGATGTAACAAAAATAGAAACATTAGAAGATATATTTAATATAGATCAAAAGATTAAAGAAAAAGCGAATGTTTATGTTATTCATTGTGCTTCAATAGTGTACCTTGATAGTAAATATAATGAAAGAGTATATCAAGTTAATGTGCAAGGAACTAAAAACATTATTCAAAAAACTAAAGAAATAAAAGCTAAACTTGTTTATGTTAGCAGTGTACATGCAATAGAAGAAAAACCAAATCATGAGGTTATGGATGAAAATGCAAGTTTTGATCCAGATAAAATTGTTGGTTTGTATGCAAAGACTAAAGCTGAAACAACAAAATATGTGTTTAATGAAGCTCGAAACAGTAATTTAAACGCTTGTGTTGTTTTTCCATCAGGACTTCTAGGGGTAAATGATTTTACCAATACTAATATGACAGTTTTAATAAAAAATATCATAAATAAAAAAGTTTTTTTGGTAACTGATGGTGGATATGACTTTGTCGATGTAAGAGATGTTGCTATAGGTATTATTAATGCTTGTATTAAAGGCAAAAAAGGTGAAGGATATATTTTATCAGGTGAATATGTAACCATTAAAAAAATAGCTGATTTGGTATGTGAGTATGCTGGTATAAGACCAATAACAAAAGTTGTTTCAATAAATATGGTTAAAAACATTGCTCCTTTATTTGAACTATATTATAGGCTTAGAAAAAAAACACCATTATTTACTAAATATTCATTGTATACATTAAAGGCCAATTCTAATTTTACAAGTGTTAAAGCGAAAAAATACTTAGATTATCAAACAAGAAATATTAAATATACAATTAAAGATTTAGTTAACGAAATAAAAAGTAATAATAATTTATAAAATAAGGATATTTCTGTAATTGGTAAGAGAATGATAGGAAAGTTAAAAAAAATTTATAGAAGAAAATGAAAATAATGGAAGTGGTTTTTAAGAATAATATTAAATCATATTTATTAGTATTTTCATTGAATGTACTTGTGGGATTTTTTGTAGTAATATGTTTAAATATACTATTTTAATATCACTTGCTATTGAAATTATGCAATTAGTAATTGATAGAAGTTTTGATATAGATGATTTAGTAATTAACTATTTAAAAATTGTTATATGGTATTATATAGTGGAATTAGTAAAAAAACTAAAATGTTTAATAATTGTTAAAACTCTTTGACAAAGTTCCAAAGACATTTGATGGAATGCAAGTATTAATACATATATAATTGTAAGTGAAAGGAGAGATAAAATGAAATTAGGAGATAATATTTTAAAATTAAGAAAAGATTGTAAACTTTCATAAGAACAATTAGCAGAAAAAGTTGACGTAACTAGGCAAACAATATCAAATTGGGAGCTTTGTGAAACTTCACCAAATCCAGAGCAGTTAAAATTATTATCAAAAGCACTAAATGTTAGCCTTGATGAATTATTAAATAATGATATTAAACCTGTGCTAGTTGAAAAAGTGAGTAACACCGAAAAACTTGCTGGGTTAATAATCAAAATACTAAAAGTAATGGGAATATTATTCATAGTTGGGTTTGTAGCTATAATTTTATTAAATGTCTTTTTTGGTAGTAGACAATCATCAAAAACAGAGCAAACAGAGCAAACAGTACAATTAAGTTGCACCATTAATAATGAAAAGTACGAATATCTTATAGAGTATGATCAAAATGATAATATAATAGATGCTAGTGGTAGCGAATATATAATAAATATTGTTAAAGACAAAGAATTTAATAAAGCAAAAACCTTAGTGAAATATATAGAAGCTTATTTTAAAGATAATGGCGGTAAGTGCTAATCTTAAGAAAATGAAAAAATAGATTTTTATAAAAGTCAAAGTGATTGCTAAAAGGTAGTCACTTTTTAATATAGATTTGAAACTTGTAATCTAAAAAATTAAATAGTAGTTTAATTAGTGTTGTTTACAATGGAAAAAGTTTATATAACTTTATTTTTATATATAAAATTAATGGTGTTATTGATATTTTTGGAATATATTTTCTATTAGATATAATATATAACTAACTATTTTCAATATTAAAAATATACCATATTTTTTTTAATAGACAAAGTTAAGTATTTTTTATATAATTAATTTAAGGGTAGGATGGTAATAATGATATTTTCAAGTATATATTTTATATATTATTTCTTAATAATTTTTTTAATAATATATTTTATTACACCAAAAAAGTTTAAAAATTTTATTCTTTTATTTGGAAGTTTATTTTTCTATATTTATGGAGATATAAAATATGTGTTACTACTTTTATGTAGTAGCATAATAAATTATTTTTTAGGAAGACTTATTTCTAGAAAAAATAAAAAATTATTTTTGATACTTGGTATATTTATTAATATTAGTTTATTATTTTATTTTAAATATTTTAATTTTTTTCTAAGTAATATAAATAGTATTTTTAAAACAAATATAAGTTTACTTAATATAGTTCTTCCACTTGGGATAAGTTTTTATACATTTAAAAATATAAGTTATTTAGTAGACGTTTATAAAAATGATGTTAAATGTGAAAAAAATATTATAAATTATTTAACTTATATAACTATGTTTCCAAGTTTAGTACAAGGACCTATAGTTAGATATAAAGATATAAAAAGTGATATAAAGGATAAAAAATTAAGTTTTGATAATTTTGCATTAGGCGTTGAAAGATTTATAATTGGTCTTTCCAAAAAAGTCATTTTAGCGGATACTTTGGCAAAACTATCTTCTTCACTTACTAATATGGAAGTTCAAACTGTAGTTTCATTATGGCTAAAAGCTATAACAGACATTGTTAAATTATATTTAGATTTTTCAGGATATACTGATATGGCAATAGGACTTGGGTTAATGTTAGGATTTCATATAATGGAAAATTTTGATTATCCGCTTTCAACTTATAGTGTAACATCTTTTTGGCGTAAATGGCATATAAGCTTATCTTCTTGGTTTAAAGATTATGTTTATATTCCTTTAGGGGGAAATAGAAAAGGTCCTTTTAAAAAGTATTTAAACATATTTATTGTATGGTTTTTAACGGGACTTTGGCATGGAGCAAGTTGGAACTATATTTTATGGGGGTTATATTTTGGATTAATACTTGTAATAGAAAAAAAATTTTTCTTAAAGTATTTTGAAAAGCATAAAGTAATTGGTAATATTATAACTAATTTGTGTGTTGTAATAGGGTTTGTATTTTTCTTTAATGAAAGTAATATATTAAAGATATTAATTAGTATGTTTACTGGTAAAGGTATAAAACTATGTAATGTGGTAACTATTTATTATTTGAAAAACTATTTATTACTTTTAATAATTTCAATTATAGCATGCACACCACTTATGAAAAATTTAATTACTAAACTTAATAAAAATAAAAAAATTAACAAAGTCTTTAATATATTAGAACCTATAATTTTAATAGTACTTTTAGTACTATGTACCTCTTTTATAGTAGATGCATCCTCAAACCCATTTTTATATTTTAGATTTTAGAAAGGAATATTATGAAAAATAGAATTATATCGCTAATATTTGTATTTTTTCTTTTAACATCATTTTTACTTTGTCAAATAAAAAAAGATGATTTAGTTTCTATAAAAGAAAGAAGAAAACTTGCAAGTAAACCAACATTTACTTTAACAAGTGCTTATTTTGAAAAGCTTGATAAATATGTTCTTGATCAAATTCCTTTTCGCGATAATTTAAAAATTTTAAAGGGTATTACCACTAAAAAAGTGATGTTTATGAAAGAAAATAATGGTATATACGAAAATAATAATTATTTATTTCAAATATATAGTAGTGTAAACAAAAAGTCAATTAGACATTTACTTGACAAAATAAATTATATTAATAATACCTATTTAACCAGTCAAAATAAATACTTTATATATATTCCAGATAAAAATTATTATTTAGAGGATGAAAAAATTCCTAAACTGGAGTATAATATTATTGAGGATAGTATAAGTAATGGATTACCTAAAGATTTTAAAACTATAGATATAAAAAATTATTTAGATTTATCTTCATACTATAGAACCGATATACATTGGTCTCAAGACAAAATTATTGATGTAGTTAATAATATTTGTGAAAATATGAACCTTTCAAAGTTAGAGTCATATTATATTGAAAAAAAATTTTATCCATTTTATGGTGCATTATATGGTAAAACCGTTACAAATGCTCCTGCGGATACAATAACTTATCTAGATAGTGACATAATTAAAAATGCTAAAGTTTATAATTATGAAAAAAAAGGTTATGAAAAGGTTTATAATGCATCAAATCTTAATAATGTTGATAGTTATGATGTTTTCTTATCTGGTGCAACACCACTTATTATTATTGAAAATGATTTAAATACATCAGGAAAAGAGTTAATTATGTTTAGAGACTCATTTTCTAGTAGTTTAGCGCCACTTTTAATTGAAAAATATTCAAAAATTACAATGATAGATTTAAGATATATCGGAAGTAAATATTTAAATGACACTATAAATTTTAAAGGAAATGAAGATGTAATGTTTATTTATAGTAGTGTTATATTTAATAATAGTTTTACGTTGAAGTAAGGAAGGAAAGTATATGAAAAAAATTATTAGTTTATTATTTGTTTTAATGGGAGTTTTAATTATAACTTCAGGATGCCAAAAAAAACAAGAAAATGTTGAAGAAAATTTAACAGATATAATGGCAAAAATTTATGAAAATGCTGGTGTATCTAATGAAGACATGGAAACTGTAAGTCTAAATGATGAAAATTCCTCATATTACATCGGTGATGTATCATTTTCTTTTAAGGAAGGACTTGCAAGTGAACCAATAATGTCATCAGTAGCACATTCAGTAGTACTTGTAAGACTTAATAGTGCATCTGATGCTGAAAAAGCTAAAAAAGAAATTAAAGAAAAAGTTGACCCAAATAAATGGATATGTGTATCCGTTGATGAAGAAAATGTTTATGTTGAAAGCATTGGCGATTTAGTTTTACTTGTTATGGATAATCAAAATGGTGAAAAATTAAAATCAAGTTTTTTAAGTTTAAGTAAATAACTGTAAATTTGTATTTAAAAGAAGCAAAGTTATTGCTTTTTTTATTTATTTAGATTAAACTTATTATGTAAGGATGAGAATATGAAGAAGAAAATTCAATTAAAACAAAATATTGTTATTGTTTATGTTCTAATATTTTTGGTTGTTATAGTTTTAGCGTCTTTTTTAATTTTAAAAAGTTTTACATTTAATAATGTAAGTAATAACAATAATACAAACACTAACACAAATACAAACACTAACACAAATACAAACACTAACACAAATACAAACACTAACACTAACACTAATACAAATATGAATACTTCTTCGAATAATACAACAAATGTAATAGATAATAAACCAGATATAAATAATACTACTTCAGAAAACCCTTCCCAAAATGTAACAGTAAATACCTCTTATATACAAGATGAATTTACAATTGATGATATTACCTTAGATGATACAAAAATAATTTTTAATGAAAAGCATGCTATGGCTGTTGGTGATTCAATGGCTGAAGGACTAGACTGTTATAGAGTACTTAATAAGGAAAATGTTGTTTGGCATAGGGGAAGAAGAATTGATAATATGTATCTTGATTTAGAAAGTGTAAAAGCATATAATCCAAATTATTTATTTTTAGCTTATGGTGCAAATGATATAAAATCCTTTAGAGGAAATGTTGATGTTTGGATAGCTAAATATAAAGAAGCAATTATTAATATTCAAAGTGAGCTTCCTAATACAAAAATAATTGTTAATTCCGTTTTACCTGTTAGTGATTATGCCGCTACTAATGACCCATCATTTACTTATCAACCAATGTATAATGATGCTTTAAAAAACTTAGCAAAAGAACTTGGTGTTCAATTTTTAGAAAATGGTGTTTATTTAGCAGATAGAGTAAATTCTTTTTCCGCGGATGGTGTTCATCCAAAAGTACCTTTTTTCCAAAACTGGGGAAGACACATGGCAAGTTATTTAAAAAGTGTAAATTAAATGTAAATTCAAATGTAAAATGCGTTTGAATTTTTTATTTTATGGTAATATATAAAATATAGGCGGTGTTAAAATGAAATGTTTGAAATTAACTGGTCAAAAAAAACTTGAAGTAAGTGAAATGAATGAGCCAGAAAAAAATGGTAAAGATGTAATATTTAAAGTAAATGCATGTGGAATATGTGGTTCGGATATTCATTATTGGGACATGGGGAATCCTATAAACCTAGTTATGGGTCATGAATTTTGCGGAACAGTAATTGATCCCGGAGATAGAACTGATTTAAAAATAGGTGATAGAATAACTGCACTTCCATTATCTTTTTGTAATAATTGTGATGCTTGTAAAAGTGGAAATCCTCAATATTGCGCAAATGCTTGGACACACGCTGTAGGTCTTTCTCTTGATTATCCAGGAGCTTATAGTAACATTACTAAATGTCATTCTAAAATGGCAAGACTTTTACCAGATAATATTACAGATGAAGAAGCTGCAATGGTTGAACCAAGCGCTGTAAGTCTTCATGCAGTTAAACTTGCGGATATTAAAGTTGGTGATAAAGTTGCTATCATAGGTGGTGGAATAATTGGGCTTATGGCAGCAGAGTTTGCTAAAATGGAAGGTGCAATTTATGTTTCACTTTTAGAAACTAATGAAAAAAGAGGTAATAAATCTTTAACTTATGGTTATGTTGATGAATATTATAATGCACTTTCAAAAAAAACAATTCCACTTTTAAAAGAAAAAACAGGTGGATTTGATAAAGTTATTGAGTGCTGTGGAAACTCTAGTGCAGTTAGTGAAGCAATAATGCTTACAAAAAACGGCGGAACAATTATTTTAGTAGGTGTTTCTATGACACCAATAACAATTCCAACTGTAGTAAGTGTTATGGGTGAAATTACTATGAAAGGCTCAATTGCTTATAGTGAATTTGATTTTGATAAAACAATAAATCTTATTGCTAAGCAAAAACTTGATGTAAAAAAATATATAGATGATATTATTCCTTTAGAAAAAGGACAAGAAGCATTTGAAAGACTTACAAATGGTAATGATGATGCTATAAAAATTATTTTTAAACCAAATAATAAATAAACATTTTTTATTATTTTGTTT
This sequence comes from uncultured Bacilli bacterium, assembly GCA_934098665.1. Taxonomy (GTDB): domain Bacteria; phylum Bacillota_I; class Bacilli_A; order RF39; family UBA660; genus UBA6448. The sequence goes on along the minus strand of CAKOOO010000023.1, from coordinate 1,013 downwards.
ATTTACATATTTACAAATAATTTGTATAATTTAAATAGTAGAAAGGAGAAGTTATGCTAGAAAAATTTAATAAATTCTTAAATTCCTCAATTGTACTTTCAATATTAATGTTTGTTTTAGGACTTATTTTTATGATTTATCCAACAGTTTCTTTTTCAGTAGTTACTTATATAATTGCAATATTTTTAATACTTAACGGAATATATTTTATAATTGAAAAAGATAGTTCACTTTTTTTCTCAGGTTTTTTAACACTTGGTGTTTTAGAACTTTTAATGGGAATTATCATGCTATTAAATCCAGAAATAGTTAAAACTTTATTTCCGATAGTAGTAGGTATATCAATGGTTGTTAAATCAGTTTTAGATTTAAGGCTTTCAATTTTATTAAGTGATGCTGGATACAAAAATTGGTTAGTGTTATTTATTTGTTCTCTTCTTGGAATAATATGTGGAATTTATATTATTGTAAATCCAACTGTAGGAAGTGATGTAATTACAACTTATGTAGGTATTGTTATAATGGTTTATGCAATAAGTAATATAATTGATACAATTGTATTTAAGAAAAATGTTAATGATATTGTAAAGCTTTTAAAATAGGCTAGAAATTAGTCTATTTTTTTATAAAAATAATTTATGAAAAATATATAAATCGTGTTATAATTTTTTATACGGAGGTAGAAAATGGTAGATTTAAAAGAACTTCAAAAGAAGGTTTATGAAAATAAAGTTAATAAAGGATTTAATGTAACTGATATTCCTAAAGAATTTTGTTTAGCGTATGGAGAAATGGCAGAGGCTTATGAAGCTTATCGTAAAAAAAAGAATGATTTAGGTGAAGAACTTGCGGATGTTGTAATTTATCTTTTAGGAATAAGTGAAATATTAGGTATTGATTTAGAAAAAGAAATACTTCATAAAATAATTAAAAATGTTCATAGAGAATATAAAGTTATAAATGGAGTTAATACTCGTGTAAAAGAATATGAAGAATAAAAAAATGTTACTTTA
>CAKOOO010000022.1 GCA_934098665.1 uncultured Bacilli bacterium | reverse complement strand
TATATTAGTTAGTAGTTTATTACTACCTATAATTTAGATAATTAGAGGTTGTCCGACTTCAACCTTTATGGCTCCATAGTAATATTTAGTCGAACTTTTTAGTTCGATTTTTTAATACATAAAACGATGTTGTTCTAAAAGTGGTCGAAAAGTGTTCTAATCAATTATTAATTAAAAATCAAGTGAAACTTAAATTAACATGAATGTGATTAAGTAATAAGCGTTATTTTTTTATTTTATATTATACCTTTTATTAAATTTATCTATTTGACTTAGTTTTTTTGTAGAAATATTTTTAATATTTAAATAACTTAAGTCATCACAATATAAACTTTTGTTTTCAATTGAAGGAAACATTGTAATAATATCAAATGTATTATGAATGCACACCACTTCAAAAAAATCGACATATTTACCAGAAGATTTACCACAATTATCAAATTTAAATATATATTTATCAGTCCATAATCCTGAAAATAAACTATTATATTTAGTAAAATTTTTTTTTATTACAGCAAGAGTTTCATCAAAAGGAAAGTCCTTTATAAAAACAGCTTCAGTCAAATTGCTATTTTCATTATATAAATGTTTAGAAACATGCTCTAAAAAATCATTATTTTGGTAATCATAAGATTGTCTAAAGACATATGGTAAACTGAGACGATCATCTACTTCAATTTTATTTAAATGATAAATTAAAAAACTCATAAAACCACAAAGATCAAATTTTTTTATTAATTTATTATTACTCATTAAAAAGTCATAAGCTTGTTCATATTTGCATTCATAACTAAGCATTCTTAATTTATATAAGTTAATATTATCAATTAACCCCTCAACTTTAACTTTTTCTTTTACAAATAAAGGATCATTATAGGCAGTTTCAATAGTTGATTTTATAATTTTTTTAGCTGTATCTATTTCACCAAAATTAATAATAATGTTGGCATAAAGTAATTTTGCAAAATAATCTCTAGGATATTTTTGAATATAAATTTCACACTTATTTTTAGCAGCAACTATGTCATAATTCATTACCTTTTTTATATCTTCATATTGCCAAATATCAAAATATTTTTGCATAAAAACCCCCCTTTAGGTAGCAATATTATAATTCATAATACTATGTAAGTCAAATTAATCATCACATTTGCTGAAAAACAGTAAATTTTTTTGCAAATAAATTTGACATAATTATTACATAATAAAAAGATGCTAACTAATTAACAAAAAAACTTATCAGCACTATAAAAGGTAATATTCCTAATTACCTTTTTTGTGGCTTAACTCAAGATATATAGTAACAATTGTTTTTATTTAATTATCCCATACATTAGGGAAAAAACCTCATTTAAAACCATTTTTTTATTTTTAATTCTATTAGTATATAAAACTGTTACTTCTTTGTTATAAAATTTATCATTTTCTTTATCATATATACTTATGTAAACTATGTTATCACTGCCATATGGATTTTTTTCATCTTGTTTATTAAGTTTTCCTGTTATACCAATTCCATATGATGATGAAGAATATTTTGCTATAGCTTTGCTCATTTCTTTTGCAGTTTCAATGCTATATACAGAATATTTTTCTATAACATTTTTATCAACACCCATTTTTATTTTATATTCATTTGCATAAGTTACCGCAGAAAACGAAAAAACCATACTTGCATCAGGTATATTTGTTATAGCATTTGCTATTGCTCCTCCAGTACATGACTCCATAGTGCTTACACTTTTATTTAATAAAATTAATTTTTTAACTACTTTTTCTACCATTCTTTCACCATAATTATTTTAACATATTTTAACTGCTGATATAAGACAAAATAACTAAACAAATTACAATTAAAATAATAATAAGCCACTTTTTAAAACTAATCTTATCTTTATAAATAAAATGGGATAAAATTAAAGCAACTATTATAGAGCATGATGATAAACTTGATATTATAATAACATTACCGGTTTTTAAAGCAAATCTTAATAAAACCATTGATAATACCTCTAAAGTTTCCATTATTAAAACTTCTTTTTTACTATTAAATTTTTTTATATTAAGTAAATCAAATCTATTAATAATTAATAAAATTAAAATAATTGAAAATATACTTGTTATACCCGAATAATAAGTTATTGCCATTGTATTTTCAATTTTAAGTGTTACAAGTTTGTTGATAAATGTAGCACTACCATTTGAAAATAAATACCCAAAAGCATAGATTATTCCATAGTCTTTATTTTTTTTCCCTTTTTGATAATTTAGTAAAATATTTAATATTAATAATACAAAAACAAAAATTATTTGAACGAGTTTAAGTCTTTCACTTGGTAAAAATATACTTGATAAAATTAAAACCCATATTATTTTAAGTCTCATAATAACAGAAACTTTTGATATATCTCCATTTTTTAAAGCTAATACGGAAAAATAATATCCTATAGTGCTTAATAATGAAACTGGTAATACTAAAAATAAATCTTTAACTGAAAAAGAAAAATTACCATTTAAGAAAAGCACTCCTAATATACTTTCAAAAAAACCAAAAGTAAGGCAACCTAATGCCCAAAATCTAAGTTCATCTTTTATTGAGGCACCTTTTTCAATAATATCAAGAACCCCACTTATTAAAATAATAACTAACACATATATTAAATACATATATACCTCACAATTATTATGCTACATTTTTATTAGAATTACTCCCACAATAATTAACAAACTTATAAATAGTTTAAATAGTAAATCCTTTTTATTTTTATCAAAAATATATTCATATATAGTATTTGTGATCATTGATAGTGTTAAAAGTGGAGCAACTACCGAAACAGAACCAAATTCATATGCTTTAACCGAAGATATAAGCATAATACACCATGAAAGTGCCGCAATTAAAAATCTTTTTTTATCATATAAAGCAAATTCTTTAGCTAACTTTTTAAAATTTAATTTACTAAAAATAAATATATATAATGAAGGAATAAAAACAGTTAAAATTGTATAAAAAGCAATATTAAAATTACTTGAGATATTTACATTAATAAGCATTGCAATAGCAAATAAAAAATTAGATATAAAACACATTATAAAATATTTATTAAAACTTATTTTTCCATTACTTAAACCAAGTAAAATATTAGCAAAAATAATAACTAATGATCCAATTACTTTTTTTATAATAAACTTTTCTTTTAAAAACATAAAACCAAATATTACTAAAAATACACTTGAAAGTTGTTTAAGCATTGAAAATGTTGAGGTATTAAGACCATAGCGAGCTTCAATATTAAGTCTATCTGTTAAAGCATATATAATTGTAACTATAAAAATTATTAGATAAATATGTGAATTATGTGGAAAACTAAATTTAAAAAATGGAATAAAAAATATAGCAAAAAATGCTGTAAAAAGTTCAAGTAAAACTGTTAAGGCATTTGCATCTTTCATATTACGATTAGCTTTTTTAAATGTTTGTGCATAAATTAGTGAAAAAACTAAGTATATAATAACCCAATAAATATAATTATTCATAAAATCCACCACTATTATTATATACTAAAATAATAGTTTTTAATTAAATAATTACATATTTAAACTTTGTTTACAGTCAAATAAAAAAGAAGAAACTATTTTATTTCTCTTCCTCCCCATTCAACTATTGTAAATCCTTTTCTTTCCATTTTTACTAATGTTTGCTCTTTTACATTAATCTTTTCTTTTAATGGTTTAAAATCCATTATTACCCTTATTAAAGTATCTGGTTTTTCACTAAATTCTAAAGGCATATATTCGTTTATTTCTTCCATAGTTCTAAATCTTATAAAATTATAATTATTGTCTTCCATCTTATTTAACCAGTATATTATAAACTCATTTATTTCTTTATCATTTAATCCTAAATAAGTAAGTTTATTTTCAAGGAAAGTAGCCGTTTGTTCACCTTTCACGACAAAGCCTTCATTAATATTAATAACTGTATTATCTATTCCTTCCCAATATAATGCATAATAGTTTCTTTGTGTTTTATAGTCAAGTATATTACCATCCTTTGTTACATGAACATCCCACTCATTATTATATTTAGGATATGTATGCGTTAGTTTATCATCATTTACAAGTTTTATTTTTAAATCTATATCAGTTGTCGGATAAATATATATCATTGGTTTATACATAACATCAGGATCGCAACTTTTTCTACTCACAACCTGATAATACGCTTTTATCTCATTAATGGTTTCATAAGCATTAACTGGTATCTCAAATGTTTCATCCATAGCGGCACATCCACCACATGTATATTTAAAGTCAAAATATATATTTAAATTATTATTATCATCTATCTTATTTCCAATATATTCAATTTTTTCTGTACAACTATCAACATGGGGTATAGTAAATAAAATGTATTTTTCACCATTTTCTTTTACTTTATATTCAGTTTTATATTGTATTTTACCTGACTCAAAAGTGTTATAATTAAAAATTTCAGGATGGCTTTTTTCAAAAATATATTTTCCAACCATAATGCCAACACTAATACACAAAAGTATCGCAATAATTGCTAATATAAATTTATAATTTTTACTCATAACTAAACCTCACTACTATAACTAGTATAACAAATTTTTATTTACTTTGCACTTTATTTTAACCATAGTTTATATCTTATATCATGAAGTAATTTTATTATTTCAGATATTGCAAACATACTTAAAGCAGAAAAGTCAAATATTGCCCAGTATCCTAAAGTAATAAGAAAATCAAACTCATCAAGTTCATTTACTCCTAAAACAAGGCCAAAGATAAAGCCAAGTATAATAGTAATCCAACCAAATACATTTAAAATGCTAGCTATAGCATTATTAGGCTTCATCATATTTTCATATTTTGGAATATACAATTCTTCAAGTGATTCATCCTTATTTTTTAATTTTTTATTTTTATTATAATCCTCTAAACTATTATAAATTTCTTCTTCCATATTTATTCATCCTTTCTAATTACCGTTAACTATTTTGTCAACTTCTTTCATTATTTTTTTTAGCTCTAATTCATTATCCTTACTTGCACACTCTCTAAAATCGTCTTCAATAAGATTTTTCATTTCAGTAAAACTTGTTTCAGTACTACCTGCAAAATTTACTTTATCATATGTTGAATACTCTTCTTCTTTTAATAACTCATCACTTAAAATATAATAAAACACTTTATTCCTATTAGAACCGCCTAAACTATTTTTAGCTGTTACATCAAGATACAAATTAGCTTCATTATAATCTTCGGGTGTATCATCCTTTGAATAACACAAATATATATGATTAATATTTAATGCACTCGGATCTTTTACCTTTTCACGATAATCAATAATTGCATCTACTGCATACTGCTGCTGCTCTGTAAGTTTATTACTACTATTGCAACCACCTAATAATAAAAACATAGTTAAACTCATAAATGCTATACAAATATTTTTTAATAAAGCAACTCTTCTCATTTTCCACACTCCTTCCTTTTGATTATTATATCATAATTCTAACTACCAGTACTTATATTTCTAACTATTGGTTATATAAAAATAATGTAGGTGAAAAAATGGAGAAAAGTAATGGCTTACATAATGATTATTACTATTATAATATTGTTAGACTTAATATAAAAAATACCGTAAAATGGCAAATTTAACTCAACAACAATTAGTGGATAGAATTGATGTATCTATGCATTATATTTCACAAATTGAAAGTGCAAATCCCAATAAATATTTTACTTTAGTAATTATTGGAAGAATTGCTGACGCATTAAATATAAGTATTAAAGATTTATTCGATGAAAATGTCAAATAAAAAAGAAAGTTATACTTTTAAAGCATAAATACTTTCTTTATCTTTTAAACAAATATACCCACTTGGAGTTTTAGCCCATAAAGAGCCATTTGAATTATTTATAATTGTAAATGCTGTGAAAACAGTACCTTTTTTATATAAAGCATTAGAATTTAAATTTTTATAAACACTATTTTCTCTACCATTTATAGTAAGCTCTTTAACTTTTTTTATTCTAAAGTTTGTTCCTGGACCACTTCTTATATACATATTAAATAATGTTTGATAGTTACCTACAGTATAATTACTTCTTTCATCACTTATTTTTTTAAAAGTATAATGTTTATTTTGAACTTTATAATAATCATTAATAACTAAAGTATTATCTTCGATAACCATATATTTAGTGGGATCTACAGCATTATAAAGTCCCCAGTCGCCATTTATACTACGCCAATTATTAATAATATCATTTTTATTATCATATACTGCGATTTCTAAATCTAAATGAGCTTTTACATTACCTGTTGTACCATCATCAAATAAATAATCACCTTGATTAAACTTTTGACCAACTTTATAATTTATAATTTTATTGGGATGAGTCATCATAACAACAGCATATTTTTTACTTCCATCTGCACATAATACTTTTTCATTTGAAGTAAGCCATATTGAATATGGCATATTTCTTTTAACATATATTTTTGATACATATCCAGAAAAAGGTGCATAAATTTCTTTGTAGCCATTTCTAGCGGAAACATCTATTGCTTTTCTATTTTGATGAGAAAATGATGGTCTTCCAAAGCCTTGGGTTAAATAATAACTTTTTTTAGGAAACTTAAAGTATTCCATCACTATCCTCCTTTTTATTAAAATAATATGTAAAAACCATACCTACAACCATGGTAATTGTTTCAGTAGGTATTTGATTTCTTACTGATAAATAAACAAAAACAAATGTTGCGGCTAATGTAATAATTGTTTTAACATGTAACAAGCATTTTATTAAACTTTTCATTTATTACCTCCATAATAATTTATGTAAAATTTAAGTTAATAAATAATTAAAATGTATTAAATTTTCTTAAAAGTTAGTTCTTTTAAGAAAAATGTTATATAATAGTATTATGTAGGAGGGACTATGTTTTTATTTAAATTAGACAGAAAATTAAAATCATATTCTAGATGGAATAAATGTTATACTAAAGAAGAAAGAAAAATGAAAGCAAAAGATGAAACAATATTTGATTATTTTTACGAATATGCTTCCTCTCATCCAAAAGATAATGCAATTAATTATTATAATAAAACTATTACTTATGGTAAGCTACTAAAAAAGATTGATAATGCATCTTTTGCACTTAATGCTATGGGTGTTAAAAAAATGGATATAGTAACATTACTTCTTCCAAATATACCTGAGGCTGTAGTACTTTTTTATGCTCTAAATAAAATTGGGGCTGTAAGTAATATGGTACACCCGCTTTCAAGTGAAGAAGAAATAAAAAATATATTAAAAAATAATGAAAGTAAAATTATTGTATCTATAGATGCATCTTATGATAAACTAAAAAATATTAAAGATGGCACTAAAGTAGTTAATATTATTGGAGTAACACCCGCAAATAGCTTACCATTACTTTTAAAAATTGGTTATAAATTAAAAATGTTTAATAAATACACTATACCATGTAAAGAAAGTTTTATATCTTACAAAAAATTTCTAAAAAGAAAATTAAAGTTTGAATATAAAAAATATTATAATGTTATAGATAAACCAGCATGTATATTACAAAGTGGTGGTACTACAGGGGTAAGTAAAGGTATAGTTTTATCAAATGGTAATTTTAATAGTTTAACTGTACAAGAAATTATCATGCTTAAAAAACTTGAAAAAGGTGATAAGATACTTGCTATTATGCCAGTATTTCATGGTTTTGGATTAGCACTTTCAATTAATTCAATGTTATGTTTAGGAAGGCAAGTTATTTTAATTCCTGCTTTTAAAGCAACTGAATTTGCAAATATTATTGATAAATATAAGCCTCAAATGATAATTGGCGTACCAACACTTTATGAAGCACTTCTTCAAAGTGATATAAAAGATTTATCTTTTGTTAAATATGCTGTTGTAGGTGGTGACTCGCTTTCTAAAGATTTAGAATTAAGAATAAATGATTTTTTTAGAAAACATAATTCCAATGTAGAGATAAGTCAAGGATATGGAATGACAGAATGTTTAGCGGGAGCCGTAGCAAATTTTGATTATCATTATAAAACTGGAGCTATAGGTATTCCTGGGCCTGGTAATGATGTTAAAATAGTTAAACCATTTACTCAAACTGAAGTTAGAAACAATGTAGATGGAGAAATTTGTATAAGTGCTCCAACTGTAATGCTTGGTTATTTAAATAATGAAAAAGAAACAAATAAAACACTTCAGGTACATAAAGATGGATATACTTGGCTTCATACTGGGGATATTGGTTATATTGATAATGATGGTATAGTTTTTTATAAACAAAGACTTAAAAGAATGATTATTTCTAGTGGTTATAATGTATATCCTCAGCATGTTGAAGAAGTAATTAATTCACATGAAGCTGTACTTACATGTTCTGTTGTTGGTATTCCTCATCCATATAAAGTTGAAGTGCCTAAAGCATGTATTGTTTTAAAAAATGATGTTATTGATAATCCAATACTTCGAATGAATATTAAAAAATATGTTGAAAGTAAACTTGCTAAGTTTGAGTGGCCATATAAATATGATTTTAGAAAATCACTTCCTAAAACTAAAATGGGTAAAATTGACTTTAAAAAACTTCAATTAGAAGAATATGAAGAAAAAGAAAAGAAAGACATGTAAATCTTTCTTTTTTAATTTGCTACAATATATGGATTATTCCACGTGCCATTACCAGAAAGTTTTGCTTTAGTGGATAATGATAAAACAGGACGGACGCCATAAGTGAGATTCACAGTATCTCCATCAAAATTGCCCGACGCACTTACATAAAACTCAATAGCATAAGAAATTCTACCAAAGAAAAGATTAGGCGACCCCAACCAATAATATTGGTTTGTATACAAATAATAAGTACTATTGTCTGTTCCAAGTTTTCCACCAGCCATTGCTACTTCATCTGCGGTTATTAAGCCTACTGGATAAGTTAATGCTCCATTTCCATTACTAGTACCAACTGTAAGTTTATCACTTTCTGTTGGGCATTTTAATTGGGGATTTGGCGTACTTGCTGAAAGCCTTGTATATGGTGCATAAAATAAATTTGATGTTGAGGTTGATGACCATGTTCCACTTGTTACACTTCGATCATTACAAAATATTTGGTCTTGTGATACTAAAGAGTTATCTTTTAATGTTGTTTCTGCATACCAATTTTCTATTGTTGTTTTTATATCACTTGGTGTACTATTTCCGTGTTGCTCTCCATCTGTGTACATATATCCTACATGTTCTGAATAATTATAATTACTATTAAATTTACTTGTGCTTATTTGTGTACCTGTGCCAGTCATAACTACTTTTTGACTTTCTGTTGGTGTTGTTGTTCCTGTGTATATTAATCTTATTGAACCATCACCATTTATTCTGATTATTCTCCAGTATATATCTTTATTTGAACTATCTTTTCCAAATTTTACCCAGTTATTATTTACTGCTCCCCTAAAGTAGTAGGATGTTCCAAGGTCATCTTCAGCAGCATACATCCCTTCATTTGAGGTAGCTACATTTGTAAATGTTGGTGTACCTTTTGATTCAATTGTATCTTTCCCACCATTATTATTTAAAATAAGTAGCATTGCTGCCGGGGTAAAGCTTATTTCACTAGACACTTTAATATTACCTGCAGCATCCTTTACCCATAAATAAGGTGTATTACTTGTTATTGATGTTGATAATGTATATGGCGTTGTTGGGATATTAAACCACTCTTCAGGTTCAGTAGTACTACTACTTGATAGTCCATAACTTCCTAGCATTGCATTATCATTAAGTGTTACCGTTAAAATATCATTTTCTACTTTTAAATCAGCACTTATTGTTGGCGAAGTGCTATCAGCATTTTTATCTACATATACATTACATACTGTTTGCACACTTGTAAGTACATTTATTTTTCTTCCTACAATTGATACTGTTGCACTTGGATTACAACTTGTTTTTGATGCGTTTACTGTATAATAATATCCAGTTTCATAAAGAGGTAATTGTCCCATTTGTTCATAATTTTTATCATCAGTACTACCCATTTCCTGCTGTACAAAAAGTTTTACTTCATAATCATCTATATATCCATCTATTGCATCAAAATACACTTCACATTTACCTTTTTTAGTGGCATTTACATAAAATATTTTATTTTCATATTTATTTATTGTTATTCCTGTATCACATACTGTTTTACTAGAGGTATATGAATATGATGTTTCATTTGGAACATAATATGATAGTAAATATGTACCTAGTCCTACTCCAAATGAATTTTTATCTTCCCTATAAACTTTTATTTTAACATCACTTTTATCTATTGAGGCTACTCCTGCAATTATTAAATTAGTTGACCTATTTTGATAAAATGAATATGTTATTAATGTTATACTTGAGAGTATTGTTAAAATTAATATAACTAATATTAACATATTTCTATTTTGGTTTTCATTAAACTTATCTTTCATTTTCAATAATATTTTTTTCATAAATCCTTACCTTTCTTTAGTATGTTATTTACTATTCAAATAAATACGAACAATTAAAATTTTTTCTTCTTAATTCACTTCTCTTTTTGCCCGTAAATACGCTATATAATTTTCTTATATTAGGTAGATTTAAGAAAATAGACATGCGTAATTTCGTTAAAAAGGGTTTAAAAATTATAAAAAATAGTGTATTATTAAATAGTAAGGTACGTAAATACGAGGTAGAATTTTCTTAAATCTACCTACTTTAGGAAAATACGAACAAGGTAAATCCTTAAAAAAAATTAATATTTAGTTGTTTTA
>CAKOOO010000021.1 GCA_934098665.1 uncultured Bacilli bacterium | reverse complement strand
AACCAGTACAAACTCCAGCTATTGAAACTCCTGTTGAACCAGTACAAACTCCAGCTATTGAAACTCCAGTTGAGCCAATGCAAACTCCAGCTCAGTCTGCTCCAGTAATGGAAGCGGCTCCTGTAGTTACTGAACAAGAACCAACTGTTGAAGAAAAAAAAGATTTACCTAAAGTAAGTAAACCTGTTAAGATAATATGTACTGCAATAGTTTTACTTTTTGCAATAGTTTTAATCTTTGTATTAGTAAAAAGATTTTTCCTAGTTAATTAATTTGGATAATTTGATCAAATAAAATAACTTTATTTTCAAAATAGATTTTATGATAAGTAGAATCTATTTTTTTTACGTAGCTTTTTATTGTTAACATTTTCCCATTTTGATAATAGGTAAGATTAATTTTTGTATTTGTATAGAAAGATAATATAATCTTTTTTTCGATTATATTTTTTTGTTCTTCGGATAGTAGTGGCATTGATATTTTACTTTTTTCTTTTAAAATGCTATTAACAATTTCTTTACCAGAAACAACACTATTAAATGGCATCCATTTTATTATTCCACGATCATGCATTATGACCACCAATTTTCTTATTTCTATCTTTAACTGTGGAATCTTCAAGTAAACTTGAGGCTTTTAAAACACTATTTTTTCCATATTTCTTTTTTATTACATCAAGTGTTAAATTAATATTATCATTTTTTTCTTTTTCTTCATATTTTTCAAAAAGATTTAATTGTGTTCCAAGTTTATCTGTAAGTTTTCCAGCACATACAGTAACTTTTCTAATAGGTAATCCTTCATAAAATTTATCAAATATTAAATTTGCATATTTTATAAAGTCATTAGATTTATCTGTAGAATTATCAAGTTTAACATTATGATAAAATCCACCGGGAGTATTTTTTGAATAAGTTATGCCAAGGCCAAAATAGGCTGCTTCTTTATTATTTTTTCGAAGTCTTTCACATAAATTATCAACCATTTCATTAATTATTAAAAATATATTTTTTTCATTATAATCTTTGAAAAGAACTTGAGAATTTGAATATGATTTATCTTTAGTTTGACCATTAAAATCTGATATTTTACTTGTATCTATACCATTAGCGTGATTCCAAAGTTCTAAACCTATAACTCCAAATTTATCTTTTAAAATACCTGAACTTGTTTTAGCAAGATCCTCAATAGAAAAAATATTCATTTTATTTAAGTTTCTTTCCATATTTTTACCAATTCCCCACATATTACTTAATGGTGATATTTTCCAAAGTTTTTTTTCTACATCTTCATAAGTCCATTTACTAATATTATCTTTATTGTGTTTTGCTTCAATATCCATACTTACTTTTGCAAGAAGCATATTTGGACCAATACCTGCAGTAGCAGTAAGACCAGTTTTTTTATAAATATTTTCAAGTATTTCCTTAGCTAGTTCATAATCAGTTTTTTTATATAGTTTTAAATAGTGTGTAACATCCAAAAAACATTCATCAATGGAGTATATATGTAAGTCATCTTTTGAAACGTAATCTAAATAAATTGAAACTACTTCTTTACTTTTTTGAATATAATAATTCATATGAGGCATAATAATGTCATATTTAATATTTTTAGGTATTTCAAAAATTCTTCCTCGTGAGGGAACGCCTAAAGTTTTTAAATATGGAGTAACTGCAAGGGTAATAGCACCATCACCTTGATTTGGATTTGCAACTACAAGAGGATAGGAAAATGGATCTTTATTAAGTCTTATGCATTCACATGATGCAAAAAAACTTTTTAAATCAATGCAAATAATATTATTATTTTCCATAATGCCTCCTTACAAACAAATGTTTCTAATAATATTATATCTAACTAACATTAAAAATCAACTGGAAAAATTTGAAAAAAAAGTAAATAATTTTCATAATTACTTTTTTGTGAAAAATTAAACATTTTTACTATGTTCTGCTTTAGTGGCAATTAATAACATCTTCTTTCTTGCTAACCTCATCTAACTGTTTTAGTACATCTAGCATATTTTATCAATATTCTTACTGGTTGAAGGCTGTTTTCTTTTTCAGAGTATATTTGTTAAAAAAAAATCAAATTTTATAAAAAATATATTTTTCTTGTAAAATAAATAATAAAGTGCTAAAATAAATTTGTAAATCAGTGATGGAAGAATAGTAATAAATAATTTATTTTAAAGAAAGTTAACGGTTGATGAAAGTTAATAAATAAATATTTATGAATCTACTTTCTAGAAAGTTTAATAAACTTCGGGTAATTTCCGTTAAAGAATAATTAAGTTATATAAAGGATGGCACCGCAGCATTGCTCCTTAAAAGTTGTTGTGTGTGTCTTTTTTAATGAAAGGAAGGAAAAAATGATAGATATTAATTTAATTAGAGAAAATAGTGATTTAGTAAAGGAAAATATTAGAAAAAAGTTTCAAGATGAAAAAATACCTTTAGTAGATGAAATCAAAGAAAAAGATAAAAAATATCGTGAAACTAAATTCAAAGTTGATGAGCTTCGTTGTGAAAAAAATAATATAAGTTCTATGATTGGTACTTATATAAAAAATAAAGAATTTACTAAAGTTGAGGAAGCAAAAAAACATGTTAACGAACTTAATTCACAAATTGCTGGGTTAACAGTAGAAGAAGAACGTTTAGAGGATCAAATTAGGCAGAGTATGATGTTGATTCCTAATATTATTGATCCAAGTGTACCTATTGGTAAAGATGATAGTGAAAATGTTGAAGTTCAAAGATTTGGTGAACCTAAAGTTTTAGATTATGAAGTGCCTTATCATGCTGATATAATGGAAAGTCTTAATGGACTTGATAAGGAAAGTGCAGGAAGAACCTCTGGGGAAGGATTTTATTATTTAACTGGGGATATTGCAAGAATTCATAGTGCAATGCTATCATACGCAAGAGATTTTATGATAAATAAAGGTTTTACGTACTGCATTCCACCATTTATGATACATGCATCAGTTGTAGAAGGAGTAATGTCATTTCCAGAAATGGAAGCTATGATGTATAAAATAGAAGGGGAAGATTTATATTTAATTGGTACAAGTGAACATTCAATGATAGGTAGATTTTTAGGACAAATTGTTGATGAAAAATCACTTCCTATAGCTCTTACTTCATATTCACCATGCTTTAGAAAAGAAGGCGGAGCTCACGGTCTTGAAGAAAAAGGAGTTTATAGAGTACATCAATTTGAAAAACAAGAAATGATAGTTTTATGCAAACCGGAAGATGCCTTTAATTGGTATGAAAAAATGTGGAAAGCAACAGTAGAGCTTTTTAGAAGTTTAGATATTCCAGTAAGACAATTAGAATGTTGTAGTGGAGACCTTGCAGACCTTAAAGTTAAATCATGTGATATTGAAGCTTGGAGTCCAAGACAAAAAAAATATTTTGAAGTAGGTTCTTGTTCAAATCTTTCTGATGCTCAAGCACGAAGACTTAAAATTAGAACTAAATCAGAAAATGGAACATATTTTGTTCATACATTAAATAATACTGTACTTGCTTCTCCAAGAGCATTGATTGCTTTTGTAGAAAATAATTATAATGAAGATAAAAGTATTTCTATTCCAGAGGTTTTAAGACCATATATGGGGGGAATAACTAAAATAGAGCCTAAAAAATAGGCTTTTTTTATTTAAGAAAAATGTCGAAATTTGTAACATTTTGATAACGTTTGTCGAAGTCCTTGATTTATAAAAATAAATAGTGTAAATTACTATTTGAAAGCGGGTTTTGGATAATTCTTCTTAATAAATAATTATAAATTATTTACATTACTATGCTAAAAAGTACCTCACATACCTTACAAACTTTTTTCTCATCCAAACCCCTTTCAATTAATATTTTTTTTTGCTATAATATTTTAGAAATTGGAAGTGATTATATGTTGAAACCAGATTATAAAGTAGCTAAAGATCGAACTAAAGTTGAAATTAAATATCAAAATATAGATGAAAAAATTAAAAATATTTATGATGGTAAAAAATATTTTTTAAGAACTTATGGTTGTCAAATGAATGTTCATGATTCCGAAGCAATTGCATCTTATTTAGAAAAATTGGGTTTTGTTAAAACAGATGTTTTAGAAAATTCTGATATTGTAGTTCTTAATACTTGTGCAATTAGAGAAAATGCTCACGATAAAGTATTTGGTTATTTAGGAAGATGTAAGCATTTAAAAAAAGAAAAAACTGATTTAATAATTGTTTTAATGGGATGCATGGCAGGTCAAGAGGATGTAGTCGAAGAAATTGAAAAAAATCATAAATATGTAGATATAGTAATTGGTCCAAATAATTTATTTGATTTACCTCATTTATTAATAGAAAAATTAGATAAGCAAAATATTTTAGTTCACTCAAATAGTGATATTGTTCCTGAAGGCTTTTCTTACAAGCGAGATTCTAAAGTATCTGCTTGGGTAAATGTAATGTTTGGATGTGATAAATTTTGTACATATTGTATTGTTCCATTTACAAGAGGAAGAGAAAGAAGTCGAAAAATGGAAGCCATTTTAGAAGAGTGCAAATGTTTAGTGAAATCTGGCTATAAAGAAATAACTTTACTTGGCCAAAATGTTAATGCTTATGGAAACGATTTAAATTTAGGTTATGATTTTGCAGATCTTTTAGAGGGCGTTGCTAAATTAGGTATACCAAGACTTCGTTTTGTTACCTCACATCCTTGGAATTTTACTGATAAAATGATAGATATAATTGCTAAATATAAAAATGTTATGCCTTATATTCATCTTCCTATTCAATCTGGAAGTGATAAGATACTTAAGAAAATGAATCGCAAATATACAAAAAAGCAGTATATTACATTGTTTAATAAAATGAAAGAAAAAATACCAAATGTATGCATAACCACAGATATTATAGTAGGTTTTCCAGGTGAAACTAATGAAGACTTTGAAGAAACACTCGACATTGTTAATAAACTTAAATACGATGGAGCATATACATTTATTTATTCTGAAAGAAAAGGTACAGCCTCTTCATTTATGAAAGATGATGTAACCATAAAAGAAAAAGAAGAAAGACTTCATAGATTAAATGAACTTGTAAATAAATATTCAAAAGAAAGTAATGAAAAATTAATTAATAAAGTAGTGCCAGTACTTTTAATTGGTGAAAGTGAAAAAGATAAAACAAAATGTTATGGCTATACAGATACAATGAAACTTGTTAATGTTAAATGTGATAAAAAAGAAATTGGTAATATTATAAATGTTAAAATAACAGATGCTAAAAGTTTTAGTTTAGATGGAAAAGTAGAGTAGTCTACTTTTTTTAGTTGATTATTTATAATTTTTTTTATAAGTGGTCGGACGTAGGTATAAAAAAAACTTATGAATTTAATCATAAGTAATTTTTAATTGGTATCCCCGATTGGATTCGAACCAACGACCGACCGCTTAGAAGGCGGTTGCTCTATCCAACTGAGCTACGGAGACAGCACAATTAAATTATATATCAAACATATTCTAATATCAAGTAAAAATTAATTGTTTTTCAGAAAATTTTCAATTTCATCGGCATAAAAAGTGCAAATTTCATTCTTTTTTTCAAATTTTATAGAAAAAACATTAGGAATTTTATCAATAAAATATTTGGATAGGGCAACATAATAAATTTTAAAATTATCAATATACATATTAAATTCATTTTCATTAAAGTTTTTTATAGTATCTTTTATAATGCTTTTTTCTTCATAAAAACAAATGTCTGAATTTTTAATTTTTAATTTATATTCTTTACAGTAACATGTATTAAAAGCAAAACTAACTTTTAAATCTTTTAATTTTTCTTTATATGCAATGATAGGCACAAAATCATCTCCGTATTTAGTATGCCTTTTTAGTTAAAATTTATAACAACATTTTCAATATTAAATGTATCTTTTAAAGAAAGTTCAATAGAGTATTTAACTTTTTCTAAAAGATCATTATTTTTAAGACTTAAAAGCATATTATTATCAAAAGATAAGTTAATTTCATTTTCTAAAAGTTCATAGTTTTTAAGTGTATATGAGGCATTTAAAAATGATATTAAATTATTTTCATAAGTAGGTGTGCTTTTAAGTTCATTAATTATAATTTCAACTGCGTTTTGACTATCATTAGTTATTTTTGTAATTGGTACATAATAATAATTATTTTCATATTTACTCATAAAATATATAGTTGCTTTTGTAACACTTTTAAATGTATTTATATCATAAACTTTATTTATTCCATAATTTTTATCAAGAGATGCTGGTAATTTTTTCTTTGAATGAGGAAGTTCATTTAATTTTTGATTTTCTACAAAAATAATTATTTTATCAACATCCTTTAAGTTACATAGAGAGTAAACTAAACTTTCTATCATTTTTTCTTCATCATTTTCATTAACATTAAGTAGTTCTTTTGAAAAATTTAGTTTTAAAACTTTATCATTAAGTGAGTAATTAATAAGCTTTGTATTTTCTGGAATAATTGGTAAAAAATTTGTCATTAAATAATTTGAATAATTAGATTTTTTAGTTAAAACATTTATAATATAAGTAATATCATCATTTTCTTTTTTTATAATATTTGTTCTTGCCACTAAATTATTTTGATCTACTGTATAAATTGGTATAGTTATTTCATTTGTAAAAATAATTTCATTTGGAATATCAAGTTCATCACTTTTAGGAAAAACATAAATTAATAATAATACAAATAGAGCAAGCGTTGAAATAATTATTCTTCGTAAAGCTCTTTTTTTTAGCATAATAAACCACCTAATAAATTATATTAAATAACTTTTTTATTATTCAAAAAAAGCCCGAAGGCTTTAATTAATCAATTGAAATTGCTCCAAGACGAAGTAATTCTATAATAGCATTACATCGGCCTTTGACGCCTAATTTTTGCATTGTATTAGAAATATGATTACGAACTGTTTTTTGACTAATTTTTAATATTTGGGCTATTTCTTTAGTTGATTTATTTTGAGCTAGCAAATCGAAAATTTCTTGCTCTTTATTTGTAAGCAGCTTTTTCATAGGCCATCCTTTCCTTATTTCAATATATTATATGAAAAAAATAAAAAAAGGCTATTAAATGGATTATTTATCTTGAAATTTAACAGTTATATACATTTGAGTATCATATAAACTTTGAACTTCTCTTATAATATTATTTGCAAATTTTTTGCCTTCATCTTTAGAATTTAAAGTAATATTTATTTTATTTCCAGAAATTGTTACACATGAGGAAAGGTTAAATTTTTCTTTTAAAAGTGTTTCGATTTCATTAAGTTTACCTTTTTTATAATTTAATTCTTTTAAGGTATTATAGGCTTCGTTTTTTTCATCTACTCCTGAAGAAGTATCAAGAAGTATTTTTCTAGCGTCTTCCATCTTTTTTAAAATTTTTTCCTCTTCGTTTAATTTTAAAGCGATAATTACATCAGAATCTGTAACTTTTATTGCATTATCAAGTTTATTTTCTGTTTCTTTAAAAGTTGCTATTGTTCCTTCTGGCAAAGAAATATAGTAAATTCCAAGTATTAAAATCAGTGCAAATAGGGTAATAAACCATAAATTTTGTTTATTTATCAATTTTTTCTATTTTCCTCCTTACATAGTAAAGTATATTGTAAAGTAAAAGAAAATATTCACATAAAAAACGTTGTAAAAATTCGTAAATAAGTGTTAAAAAAATGTCAAATTTTAAATTTTTTTTAACAAATTTCAAAAAAAAAAAGGAAAACGGCTTTCAAGCGGTAAGAATATAAGTGTAAGGAGGAAATAGAAGTGAAAAATAAAATTGTTGTTGAATGTCAAAAAGATGTAAAGGACTGTGGAGCGTGTTGTCTTTCATCAATTATTAAGTTTTATGGTGGATATGTACCACTTGAAAAAATTAGATTAGATACATATACTTCTTATGACGGAGTAAGCGTTTATAACATTCTTAAAGCTGCAGAAAAGTATGGTTTTGACGCTTGTGCTAAAAAAATTCAAGATAAAGATTTATCTAAAATAATTTTACCAGCAATTGTTCACGTTATTTATAAAAATGGGTTAACACATTTTATGTGCTTGTATAAGATAAATGGCGATGAGTATGTGCTTATGGATCCAAGCAAGGGTAAAGTTAAAATGAAAAAGTCAGAATTTGATAAAATTTTTTCACAGGTAGTAATTGAATTTTGCGTAAGAGATAAAATTTTATTACTTGAAAAAGGTAGTAATATTTATTCACTCTTTGCAAAAATAATTATTGCAAATAAAAAACTATGTATAAATGTTTTACTCACAAGTATTTTACTAATGATATTAACAATATTAAATACACTATATTTTAAAGTTATGAATCAGTATGTTACTACAAATAAAGATCAGATGTTAATAAAATTTATAGTACTGATATTTTTAATAATTTTGCTATTTAAAATTATATTTGAATATTTAAAAAGTTACTATGAAAACCATATTAATAAAAATATAGATGTTAGCGTATTTAAAAATTTTATAAATCATTTATTTTACTTACCTTACAATGTTATTTGCTTTCGGACAACTGGAGAGATTATGACAAGGGTAAATGAATTACAAAGTATTAAAAATTTATTTTCTGAAATTTTTGTAACTTGTTTTTTGGATTTTTTTATTACCTTTGGCGCATTTATATCACTTTGTATAATAAATGTAAAAATGACTTTTATATTAAGTTTATTTGTAATTATTTATGTAATCTTCTCACTTTTGTTAAATCCATATATTTACAAAAGAATTAGAAAAAACATTGAATATCAAACGGAATCAAATAATGTAATTATTGAAAATATTGATATGATAAGTAGTATTAAAAATTTAGACGAAACAAGTAATGTTTTAAATAAAATTGAAAGTAAAATGTCATCGCTTATTTTTGATAACTATACATTTACAAATGATATTAACTTTTTTAATACTTTTAAAAATATAATATATGAATTAGCTTTTTTTATAGTTAATACTTATGGTTTTTATTTAATTTATGCATCTAGACTTACAATAATAGATCTTATAATGTTTAACTCACTTATGAGTTATTATCTATCACCAATAAAAAATCTAATAGATTTATTACCAAAATACAATTTTTTACGAGCTAGTTTTAACAAGATATGTGATTTTATTGATTTAGAGGAAGAAAAAAAAGGACTAATAGAACCATTTACAAATGGTGATATAACTTTTAAAAATGTTTGTTTTTCATACAATAATTATAAAAAAATTGTTGATAATTTTTCAGAAAAAATTAAAATGGGTGAAAAAGTTATGTTAAAAGGTGAAAGTGGGTGCGGAAAAAGTACTTTATGTAAACTGATAAATCGAACATATAATCTAAATTATGGTGATATTTTAGTAAATGACAGAAGCATTTTAGATTACAATTTAAAAACCATAAAAGCAAATATTATTTATGTGGGTCAAAAGGAAAGTTTATATACTGATACTATAAAAAATAATATTATGTTTAACTGTAATGATGAAGAAAAATTTAAACATGTTTGCAAATTATGTTTAATAGACAAAATAGTTTCTCAAAGAAAATTTAGATATGATTTTGGAATTAGTAATGATTCAAGTAATATATCTGGTGGTGAAAAACAAAGAATTATCTTGGCTAGAGCTTTAATGCGAAATTTTGAAATTCTTATTTTAGATGAAGCTTTAAGTGAAACAGATTATTTTATGGAAAAACAAATTATTAAAAATATACTTGATAATTTTAAAGATAAAACCATTATCTATGTTTCTCATAAAAAGCAAGATGATTTATTTGAAAGAGTAATAAAGATTGGAGGTAATAATGATTAACTATTATAATTTACAAAATATTAAGTATAAAAATAAATTATTCATTATAGTCTTTTCTATTATACTTGGAATCATTTTAATTTTTTCCTGCATAGCTAAATGTTATAGTAGTTATGTAACTTATGCTAAAGAAAGTGAAAAACTCCTGGAAATTTCACTTCCATTAGAAAACTCTGACGTAGTTAAAGGAAATAAAATTAAAATAAATAATGATATTTATGATTATAAAGTTATTGAGATATCACCTTTATATGAACAAAATTATATAAATTATCAAAATTATAAAATAAAAGTCAATAAGTCTTTCAAGGAAAATGAAGTATTAAATGTAACATTTTATTTTAAAAAACAAAGAATAATTCAAAAAATATTTGAAGTTATTCTTTAGAAAGGAGAAAAAATGCAAGTACTTAACGATAATGAAACTGTAAAATATGTTGGTGGAGCCTTTTATTTTTACTTATCTATTGTTAGTTGGTTCAGAACATTAAGAATCAAAATAACTTCAAGAAGAAATTATGTTAGATTTTAAAAAAAATAATTGGGTTTCTTAAACGTAGTAATAAAAATAAATAAAAAAAATCAAAGAATAATAAAGTTATTTTTTAGAAAGGAGAAGCAAGAACAAATATATTAGGGTAGTGATACAAAAAATATTTTATAATTATATATTTTGCAAAGCACCCTAAAGTATATTTGTTTAAAAAAATGATAATATGATGGATGAAAAAGAAACTACTAAATACATTGGTGGAGCAAGCACAGGATTATTTATATTAGCAATTGGCTCAATGATTTTATCATTCGCAATAGGTTTTTTCCAAGGCTTCCATGATAAATCAACTTGCAAAGCAAAATAGTATGAATTTAACAGATGCAGAAACAATTTCATATGTTGGTGGAGCAAGATTATCTGCGGCTTTTTTAACTCAACTTGTAAAACTTGCAAAAATGTTATATGGCTGGGGACAAGAAATCGGAAAAATTATTAGATCTAGTTACGTACCATATATTTGCTGATTTTAGTTATTAAATTTTCTTGTCAAACAAACAGGTAGGTGTTATAATATGTTTAGCTATTGAAGGGAGGGATATAATGACAAAGGTAGTAGTTCAAAATGGTAATGTTGATCTTGCTTTGAAAAAATTTAAAGCAAAATTTGCTCGTAGTGGCGTCCCTTCAGAACTTAAGAAGAGAAAATGCTATGAAAAACCAGGCGTTAAAAGAAG
>CAKOOO010000020.1 GCA_934098665.1 uncultured Bacilli bacterium | reverse complement strand
GAAGGGAGGAAAGTTTTATTAAGCATTTTCTTTTAAGATGAAAAAAGAAAAGGAGTATAAATGAAAATTTTTAGTAATGAAATAGTATTTCGTGGTCACCCTGATAAAGTATGTGACCAAATTAGTGATGCACTTTTAGATGCATATTTAAGTGAAGATAAATCCTCACGATGTGGAATTGAAGTAATGGGAGGAAAAGGTAAAATATTTGTAACTGGTGAAGTTACAAGTAGTGCAAAGGTAGATGTTTCAAGTATAGTAAAAAGAGTTTTAAAGGATGCCGGCTATGATGAAAATTATGAGATAATTAATAATCTTGGTGTTCAAAGTATTGATATAGCACTTGGAACAAATGATAAAGTTCACGGTGCTGGTGATAATGGTATGATGTTTGGTTATGCTTGCCGTGATACTAAAGAGTATCTGCCTACCTCTATGGTAATACTTCAAAAACTTTCTATAACCTATGATGAACTTAGAAAAAAAGATAAAAGATTTTTACCAGATGGTAAAGCTCAAATAACAGGTTATTATGAAAATAATAAATTAGTTAAAATTAAAGACTTTGTAATTTGCTATCAAAATACTGAAGAAGAAAGAGATAAAACAGATGAAATATTAATTGATATTTGTAAAAGTATTTGTAATGAATACAATATTGAAATTGAAAAATTCATTTTAAACCCAACAGGTAAATTTTTAATAGGCGGTTTTACTGGTGATGCAGGTCTTACTGGAAGAAAGATTGTAGTAGATTCTTATCAAGGCTTTGCTCCAGTAGGCGGAGGTGCATTTTCAGGTAAAGATCCAAGTAAAGTTGATAGGTCTGGTGCTTATATGGCAAGAGTTATTGCAAAAGATATATTGAAAAATAATAATAATCTAAAGTATGTTCTTGTTCAGCTTTCTTATGCTATTGGTCTTAAAAATCCTCTTGCAATATATATAACTTCCGATAAAGGAGATTTAAAAGTACCAGATGACTTATATGAAAAATGCTCTGTTCAAAACATTATAAATTCATTAGATTTATTAAATAAAAAATATGAAAAAAGAGCAATGTTTGGTCATTTTAAAGATTGATTTTTTTGAACGCTAATCAATTGCATCATCTTTCCCTTTCAATTACATCATTTTATGTAGTAATGATGCAA
Source organism: uncultured Bacilli bacterium (assembly GCA_934098665.1). GTDB lineage: Bacteria > Bacillota_I > Bacilli_A > RF39 > UBA660 > UBA6448. The sequence goes on along the minus strand of CAKOOO010000020.1, from coordinate 10,802 downwards.
TTGAATTAATTAAAAAAAATATGATAAAATTGGAAGGTAAGGAGGAAATATGAAAACAAATCTTATATACTTTGTTCACGGTACAACCTATGACAATGCAAGTAAAAAATGTTCTGGATGGAAACAAGTCAAGCTTAATGATTTAGGTAAAGAGCAGGCCGCAAATTTAGGAAAGGTTAATGCAAATATTAAATTTGATGTGATATTTACATCTGATTTAATTAGAGCAATAGATAGTGCAAATATTGCTTTCCTAGATGTACCAAAGATTCAAGATAAAAGACTACGAGAATGCAATTATGGTGATTTAGATGGGGAAGATAAACATCTTATAGTGTATGAAGAACATATTGATACACCATTTCCAAATGGAGAGTCTTTAAAAGATGTTGAAAAAAGAGTTAAAAGTTTTATTGATGATATTCAAAAGGGTTATAAAGAAAAAACTATCGGTATCGTTGCGCATAGAGCAACACAGTTAGCTTTTGAAGTTATAACTAAAAATATCAGTTGGGAAGAAGCAAATAAATATGACTGGAGAAAGACAGGAGATTGGCAACCTGGTTGGAAGTATGACATTGATTAATTAATAAGAAACAAAAACAATAATTTTTTTGATAAGAACATATATAAAGAATGGAACTTATAAAATTTTAATTAAGGAGTAAAAGCTGAGCAAAATATATATAATTAGATATGGACAAACAGATTGGGATGTAAAAAAATATTACAAGGTGTTACGAATATTGAATTAAATGAAACTGGCAAACAAAAAAACTTGACATATCTAGATGGTGTATGATATAAGTGTACCGAGTAGTGCCTAGGAAACTTTTGAAGCCTTAGGTCATTCAAAACTTAGTTTTTGTAAATAGGTTTTTATTTTGCAATATTAATGAATAGGTATTTAAAAAACTCTGTAAATACTTGAACCATTTTTTTAGAAATAGTTAAGGTCATAGAAAATTGTGATGAATATTTAACAATTATAGATTATACAACTTTATACTGAAAAAAATTTGTTGACAGATTGTATTCTTGTAAGTATAATAGTGGTGTTTAAGGAAGAAATATGAAAAAAAAGATTGCTGTTTGCTTACCGACATATAACGAATCGGAAAATATAATTAAAATTACAACATCTATTGATATTTCTTTGAAAAAATTTTGCGATAAATATGAATGCTATATTGTTAATGCTGATAATAATAGTAATGATTGTACGAATGATATTTTTAACAATGTTGTAACTTTTAATAAGAAAATTAGTATAATAAGTAATGAAATTGGAAAGGGTTATAATATAAAAAACTTTTTGTTGTTCTGCAAGAATTATGATATTGATTTTGCAATCACTATTGATGCAGATTTAAAAAGTTTTAATGAAACTTGGATTTATAAAATGATTTTCTTTCTTGAAAATAACTATGATTTTGTTGTTCCAAATTATTATAGACCATTATATGAGGGCAATACTACAAATCATTTTGCTGTTCCTGTCATATATTTGTTTTATGGTAGATTTATTAGGCAACCAATAGGTGGAGAATATGCATTTAATAAGAAATATATAAATAAGATTTTAAAAATGAATTTTTCTGATAAACTATTAAAATATGGAATTGACATTTTTATGGTTGTAACAGCTATCGTTAATAATTTCAATATTATACAAGTTGACTATGGTGTAAAAATACATAATGATAGTTATTATAAAATGAAAAATATATTTGAAGATGTTGTTTTGGGCTTTTGCGAAACTTATAAGTTATATTCCCAAAAGTTTAATCAAAATATGAAAAAAGAAGAAATTGTATATACAATAAAAAAATCAAAAATGCAAAAATTTAAATATCGAGATTTTTTTAATGGCGAATTTTCAAATTTGTTAGATAAATATCATATTATTAACGATTATGAAACAATTAGAAGTAAGTGGCTTGATTATTTAGTTAAATTTATTGAAATAATGCCTAATATTGATGCAAGATTTATCAATGATTTTAAAAATTATTTTATGTTATATTGTGTTAGTTTTTGGGATAAAAATGAAAAAAATATTAATTGGGAAAATGAAATAATTTACAATGTCGAAAGGGTGGCAATAGGAAATGAAAATAGTGATAAATAATAATTATATTAATCCAGAGAATTATAATGTTGAAATTGTAGAAAGAAAAGGGATTGGACATCCTGACAATCTAGCTGATAAATTAGCAATGGAATGTTCAAGAGAATATTCTAGATATACTTATGAAAAATATGGGGTTATACTACATCATAATTTGGATAAATTATATATTGGTAGTGGTTTATTTTTATTAAAAAATAAAAAAATTGTAAGGAAAAAGAAAATTTTAGTTGTGCTTAATGGAAGAGTAAGTACAGAAATGAATGGTGAACAAATCGACCTTAATTCTATTTTTATTCCTGTAATTCATAATTATATGAAATCTGTTATGCCAAGAATTAATCCTGAAAAAGATTTGAAAATAGTGATTAATTGTAATAATTTTTCTAAAAGAGATTATTGGTATAAACCAAGAGATATTAACGACATTCCTGATGTGAATAATTTGCTTGCGGCAGATACGGCATTGTGTGTATTACACAATAATAGAACTTTTTGTGAAACTTTATGTTATGAAGTAGAACATTATTTTTGGAGTCAAAATGAGAATGGATACCCAAAGCCAAAGTTTGATGATGTTGGGCAGGATATAAAAGTTATGGTTAAGCGTTTAGGCAATAATATTGATGTTACTGTATGTTTACCAATATTTAAAGATTTGTATAATACATATGATCAATACACAAATATTGTTGAAAAATATGAAAAAGATTTGTCTTTGTTTGTAAAAAAAATATATAATAAAAATAATTACAAAATTTCAATAAATGTTAATAGAAAAAGTGATGGTACAAGGGATGTCTATGCTTTGGTAAAGGGTTCTTGCATTGAATGCGGAGAAGAAGGTGTGGTAGGAAGAGGAAATGATTATACTGGATTGATTTGTTCATTTAGAACACATAGCATTGAATCGCCGTTTGGGAAAAATGAAAGGTATCACACAGGGAGAATAATGAATTATTTAGGATATAAAGCTATAACAAAAATAAATAAAGAATTAAATGTAAATGCAGATTTATATATATTAAATCGATCACATGATAATTTGTTTGAACCATTATTATTTTTATTATCTGTTGATGACATAAGTAAAAGGGATAAATGTATTGAAATAATAAATAATATAGTTAATGAAAAAAATATTAATAATATATTATATGATAAGGATTTATATTAAAATGGAAAAATTTAGTATTGGTAATGATAAAATAAAAGTTAATTTTGTAAGTGATATGCCATTAATTGATTATTTTCAAAAAAATCATTCAATGATGGAAATTTATGATTACAAAATTGGAAATATTGATTTTAATTATCCCATAGTAATATATAAAAATGGAGTATCAAATCAAACTATATTAGTGAGGGATAATTGTATGATAATAACATACCCAATGGAAAATCTTATACCAGAAAATATTTTATATATGGGAACTAAATATTTAGAAAAACAGCATTTAAAAAATTCTATGGTTACATGTCATTCAGCATGTGTTGAAAAAAATGGAAAAGCTTTATTAATTGTTGGTGAATCTGGCTCTGGTAAAACAAGCTTAGCTATTAATTTGTGCTTAAAAAAAGGATATTCGTTAGTCAGTAATGATATGTCATTAATTGGAATCGAAAATGATGAACTTTTTGTTTATTGGGGCACAAAATTTATTAATCTTAGATTGGAATCTGTTAGATCGAATATGCCTGAATTACTAGAGCTATTTAGAGATAAGAAATTAGATGCTTGGTTAACTAAAATTAAAGTAATGCCAAAAGATATTGGAATTTTCCAATCTAATGGGATATTTCCAATCAATAAAGTGATTTATATTCATATCGATTCCCGAGAAAATTTATATATTTCAAAAGGAGATACTTGGAGAAATAATTTTTTGATGTATCAAAATATTTCTTCTCATATAACTAATCAAGCGTCATCATTTGTAGATAAAAATGGTCATAACATCGGCTATGTTCCATCTTTTGATTCATATAGTGCATATTATGAAAGAACAAAAATTATTGAATTGATAAATGAAAGGTGTTACAATGTTACTGGTAGCATAGATGAGTGTGTTAATTTATTATCTAGTGCAGAATATGAAAGGAAGCGTGAAAATGTCAAAAATAAATGATATATCATTTAAATATGAAAATATAAATGGAAAGTTTAATTTTAGAGTAGCCGCTTTTATTCAAAATGGTGAAAAGTTTTTATTACAAAAATCTGATAAAGATAGTTTTTATGGATTAATAGGTGGAAGAGTATCATTTGGCGAAACTACTTTTGAGGCTATAAAAAGAGAAATATATGAGGAAACTGGAGTAACACTTAATGATAAAAATATTAATCTTTTTAAGATAATTGAAAATTTCTTCGTATATGATAACAAAAGATTTCATGAATTGTTATTTGTTTATAAAATAGAAAACAATGATTTAAATAAACTTGATAATTTTAAAACTTTAGATAAAAATGATTGTATAAATAAATGGTTTAGTAAAAATGAGATAATTGCTTCACAAGTTAGACCAAAAGAGTTAAAAGATTGGCTAAATGATGAAAAATCACTTGAACATTTAATAATTATAGATTAGTGGTTTATTGACTTAAATCACTTTTTTTAATATAATCTACTTGCAAAAGAGGTAAAAGTATGAATATAGAACATTTATATATGTCATTTGGACTTCAGGAGATATTTAATGATGTATCTGTTCATTTTAATGATGATGATAAAGTTGGCATAGTTGGAGTAAATGGTGCAGGTAAATCAACATTATTTAATTTAATACTTGGAAATATTTCGCCAGACTCTGGGAAAATAACTATAAAAAATAAAGATTTAATAGAATATCTTCCTCAGGTAATTACTGATGAAATACCTAGTGATGATATAACTGTTTTTGAATATTTACTTTTAGGAAGACCTATTCAAAAGCTTAAGGATAATATAGCTTCTTTATATGAACAAATAGCAGTAGAAAAAGATGATAAAAAATTAAATTATCTTTTTAAGGAAATAACTAAAAATCAAAATAAATTAGAGTATTATGATGAATATAATGCAGAAAGCATACTTCTTAAAATAATAGATGGTATGAATATAGATGAAAAACTACTTGATTTAAAACTTAAGAATATTTCTGGAGGACAAAAATCAAAAGTAGCATTTGCAAGACTACTTTATTCAAAACCAGAAATTCTTTTACTTGATGAACCTACAAATCATCTTGATTTAGATACAAAAGATTATATTGAAAACTCTATCAAAAATTATCATGGACTTGTACTTGTAATTTCTCATGACATAGATTTTTTAAATAACGTTACAACAAAGACTTTATATGTAGATAAAATAAAGAAAAATGTTTTTCTTTATAATGGAAATTATGAAAAATATCTAAAGATTAAAAGTGAAAAAGATAAAGCAAAAGAAAGACTTTATGAAAAACAAGTAAAAGAGGAAGAAAAGTTAAAAGGTATAATTAATAAATATATTCGAGGTAATGAAAAGAAAGCAAATATTGCTAAAGATAGAATTAAAAAATTAGAGAAACTCCAAAAAGAAAAAGTGGTACTTGAAAAAGCTAATAAATATACAAGATTTAATATTAAAATAAATGAAAAAAGTTATTTAACACCCTTAAAAGTTGAAAATCTAACATTTGGCTATACAAAAGATAATCTTTTATATCAAAATTTAACATTTGATTTAACCAGGGGTGAAAAACTTTTAGTAGTTGGAGAAAACGGTATTGGTAAAACTACTTTATTAAAACTTATTATGGGGCTTCTTACTCCAATCGAGGGAAATATTATAATTAATGATAAAACTACAATTTCTTATTATGCTCAAGAACACGAGATACTTGATAATAGTAAATCAATATTAGATAATTTTACAGAGTTTAATTTAAGAGATTTTGAAATAAGAAAAATACTTGGAAGTTTTTTATTTTCTGGTGATGATATTTATAAAAAAGTTGAGGTTTTATCTCCGGGTGAAAGATCAAGGGTTGCCCTTGCAAAAGTTGCCTTAAAGGGAGCAAATACACTTTTACTTGATGAACCTACAAACCATTTAGATCCGATGACACAAGTTATTATTGCAGATACTTTTAAAACTTTTGAAGGTACAATGCTTGTGGTTTCTCATAACCTTGATTTTGTTGATAACCTAGGCATATCAAGGATGCTTTTACTTCCAAGTGGTAAAATAGTCTATTATGATAGAGATATTGTTTATCATTATGAAATGATTAATGAGGAGAAAAAATGATAAGAAAAGCAAATATAAGTGATGCTCAAAGCATTGTAAAAATTAATATAAATGAATGGAAAAATACTTATAATGGTATTTTTCCTAAAAATGTTTTAGCAAATCTTGAGTCAAAATATGATGAAAGTGTCATTAAATGTCAAAATAAAATAAATGAATATTTGGTATATGAAAAAGATAATAAAATCGTTGGATTTTTAAGATTCGGAGTAAATAAAAAAGGTTATGAGAATAACTATGCAGAAATATATGCACTTTATGTAGATAGTGATTATCAAGATTTAGGCATTGGCAAAGATTTAGTTAATTATTTAAAAAAATTGCTATTAAATAGTTATGACTTTATTTTAGTAAGCACTTTAAAGGAAAACAATGCCAACAATTTTTATCAGAAAATTGGGTGTGAAAAGATAGCTACTTGTGAATTTAAGCTTGAGGATGAAATTTATGAAGAAAATTTATATGTTATAAGTATTAAAAAGTAATATTTATAAAAATGCTATAATGTGATAAACTTATAATAAGAGGTATTTATGATAGCGTATGAAAGTAAAGTAACTAAGCAAAGTGTTGCATTTTATGAAAGACATTTAGAAAATACTAAATATTCTGAATTATATGAAAAATTAAAAACACTAAATAATAAAAAATTAAATTATGATTTATTTTTAGAAGAAAATTTTGGTAAGACTAAATAGTTTTACCATTTTTTTGTTTACACATTTTTGACATTTTGCATATAAAGTGGTAAAATTATCGTAGTTAAGGGGGAAGACTATGGGAAATCCAAATCAAAGTAAATATAATTATCTATTAAGCCAAAATGAAAATTATATGGACTTAACAGCACTTTCTACAATAAATGGAAGTGTTAGTTATTTGCAGTTACATGAAAATATTGAAAAATATGAAAAATTATTAATTTCTAAAGGAGTAAGACCTGGTGATAGGATTGGTGTATGTGCTTTAAATACACCTGAATCAGTATATCTTTTATATGCTCTTGATAAAATAGGTGCTATAGTTATCGGCTTTAGTCCACTTGATAATGCTGAAAAGATTCAAAAAGATATAAAACTTACTAAACCTAAAATGGTTATAACAGTTGATCTCCAATATAAAAATTTTAAAAATAGTGAAAAAGCATTAGAGTTTACAACTATGTTATATACTATTTCTGATTATATTGAAGATAAAAAACTTAAAACATTATTAAAAATTTCTAATATTTTAAAAGGAAATTTTACTTTAGATAAAAAAAGATTACTTCTTTCAGAATGCTATAATGAATTAAAAAACATTGAAATTGAAAAACAAGATTATTATGATGGAAAACTTACCGATATTATGTTTACAGGAGGTTCTTCAGGAGTGCATAAAGGTGTTAGTTTAGCAGGAAACGGGTTAAATAGTGTAATCGAAGGTATGAGATATATGTATCCGGAAGATTTCTTTACTGGTAATACTTATTTAGGAAATATTCCTATAGGACATATGGTTTATGGTAGGGCAATTATGCATATTGCTCTTACTAATAACATGAATTTTGCTTTAACTTTAAAAGCCACTCCAAAAGATTTTTATGATGAACTTATAAGAACCAATGCCTTTGCCGCCGTTGGTGGTCCTCCTCATTGGAATAGTTTGCTTGAACTTGAAAATGGTGCATTAGTGCCAAGACATGATTTAAAAAAAGGTTCTTTATCAAATTTAAGTTTAGCTACAAGTGGAGGAGAGGCTAAAACAAAAATTACTGAAGACATGGTAAATAAAGCTTTAGAGTATTGTGGCAGTAAAGTTAAATTGGGTGATGGTTTAGGTGCTACAGAAGGCTGGTCAGTAATTTTATTAAATAGTGGGAAATATTTAGAACCATATAAAATAGGTAGACCAATCGATACATTAAATGTTAAAATTATTGATGAAAATACTGGTAAGGAAGTTACAAAAGGAAATAAAGGACTTCTTTGTATAAGTGGTCCATCTGTAATGCTTGAATATTATGAAAACAAAATTGAAACTAGTAAAGTAATGTTTAAAGATAAAGAGGGAAATACTTGGGTCAATACTGGCGACATTGTTAGAGAAACTGAAAGTGGGAATTATGAGTATGTTGGAAGAAAGAAAAGAAACTTTGTTTCAGGTATTGAAAATATTTACCCTGAACAAATCGAAGATCTTTTAACAACATTACCAGAAATTAATGAAGTGGTTGTTACATGCGTACCAAATGATTTAGTTCAATATTTACCAATTTATCATATTTCTCTAAATAATAGTGATATTGATTTAACAACTTTAGAAAAGAAAATAAATTCTTTGGTTGAGAAAAAACTTGGAGTTAATTGGCTTCCTTGTAAAATTGATTTTAGTTTTACATTTTTGAAAAGGATGACTAATAGTAAATTAGATGTTACCTATTATCAATCAATAGATAATGAAGAATATCAAAAAAATCATAATAGTTATGATAATTCAGTTAATGTTAGATTAAGAAAAATGTAATGGATTTTACATTTTTTTTCATATAAAGATATGATATAATTATTGATAATAGGAAGTGAGTAAAGTGGGATTATATTTTTCATCTAGTTCATTATTTGTTGTGACAATTTTATTTATTATATATGTAGCAAAGAAAAAATTAAAAAATGATGAAACAAAAATATATGGCCTGTTATTATTTTTTACAATAGTTATGCTTTTTTTAGAGGTTTTAACTGGCTATTTATATAAAACTTCTTTTGATATAAATAGTGATATTTATGTTCTTTTATCTAAATTTGTTATTATTTCATATGTGGTAATGAATTCTTTATTTAGTAAATATATTATTACAATTTGTTATGAAAACAGAAAAAATACATATTTTCTTTTAATTTTATTTATGCTAACTATAGCATTAATACTTTGCACTCCATTAAATTTTGTTGAACTTGAAAATTCCATAATACCTAAAGGAGTTGGGATATATATTGCATATGGTTATTGCATAGGTTTTATGGTATATCAGTTTTATTTATGTATCAAGTTTAAGAGTAAAATATCTTTATTAAAATTTACACCTTATTATTTATTGCTTTTTTTAGGCGTAATTAATGTAATAATAACATATTTTCTTCCTACAACATTTTTAATTGGATTTATCTTCTTTTTATCAGTTTTAGTAATGTATTTCACTATTGAAAACCCGGATTTAAAACTTTTAAATGAGTATACTCAAAATAAAGAACTTTTAGAAAGCAATATAGAATCAAAAACAAATATGCTATTTAAGGTGTCCGAAGATGTTAAATCTCCTTTAAAAAATATAAAGAAAAATGCAATAAATATATTGAATGTAAATAAAAAAATAGAAAAAGATGATTATGCTAAAAAAATATACAATGAATCTAATAATGTTTTAAATGATATTAATGAAGTCTTTAATGTTTTTTCAATAGATAATAGTAAAGTTAAAATAGTGGATACCACATTTAATATTTATAACTTATATGATGAAATAATATATATTATTAAAAATAAAATAAATGAAAATACAAATTTTAAATATAGTATTACAGATACTATTCCAAGACTGTTATACGGAGATAATGTTAGAATAAAACAAATTATAGTCGCTCTTTTATTAAATAGTATTTCAGACAAAGAGGGCATTATTGATTTAGATATTTATGAAATTGTTAAAAATGATATATGTAGACTAGTAATTATAGTTCAAAGTTCATATATAAAACTTGACTTAAATGAAATAAATAATATTTTAAGTAGTAATGTTGAAATTTCTAATGATTTAGAAAAATATGATATATCATTAAAAGATATAAAAAAATTAATCGATGTTATCGGAGGAACACTTCTTATAAATGATAATGATGGTATGTTGAGTTTTAAGATAATTATTAATGAGAAAATTAGAACTAAAAAAGTTACTGATAATCTTGATTTAATAGCAAATAAGTTATCTAATAAAAAAAGAGTTTTATTAGCAAGCGATGATTATTTAGAACTTTCTACATTTACAAATATACTTAAGAAAAATAATTTTACTGTAGATACAGTAATGTATTATAAAGATGTAACATCAAAATTAAATGCAAAAACCAAATATGATTTATTACTAATTGATGATGAAATGAATGATGAAAGTGCAATTTCTATTATAAAAGAAATTAATAAATTAAAGTTAAATCATTTAAAAAAGATAGTACTTCTTGATAATGATAAAGAGTTAATAAAAAAACATTATTTAGAGAATAATATATTTGATGATTACATATTTAAATCTAATTTTAAAGAGGAATTAAAGAAAGTTACTACAAAATATAAATAGAAATTTTGGTAAGACTAGATAGTTTTATCAATTTTTTTATGCTATACTTATTTTATGGATA
>CAKOOO010000019.1 GCA_934098665.1 uncultured Bacilli bacterium | reverse complement strand
ACTTTATAGTTTCAAGGCCACAGATATTTAGTTACATAACACTTCTTGGACTAATATATGCTCTTGAACTATATATTTACAAAAAAGATAAAAAATATTTAATATGGCTTCCTATTATATCACTAATTCAAATAAATATGCACGCCTCTTTATGGGTAATGCTTTTCTTATTTATTTTATGTTATGTAATTGATTCATTTAATATCAAAGAATTAAGACTTCAGGGTTATGAAAAAAAGCCTTTATTTATTGCAATAGGAATTTCTATTTTAGTAGGACTAATTAATCCATATTTCTATAAAGCAATAACATTTATATTTGGTTCATTTTCTGATCATTATATGCGTATATTTATTAAAGAACTTTTATCATTTAGTTTAGATTTAGATATATGTAAACATATGGCACTTATAATACTTGCTATTGGCCTTATTTACACATACTTTAGAGAAGGAAAAGTTAGAGTTAGGTATATATGCTTATTTTGTGGAACAATGATTTTAGGCTTTATGGCATTAAAAGGATTTAGTAATTTTATTTTAGTCGCATTTTTCCCACTTGCTTACTTTTTCAAAGATATGGTTCCTAAAGATTTAAGTGCTATACTTAAACCAGTTCAAAAACCAGTTAATTATTTGTTTATGGGATTTTCAATTTTAATGTTTATTTGTTTTGGTTATTTTTATATATCAAGTAAAGATAAAATAGTTTTATCACATAATGCAAGTGGAGCTATTGATACATTAGAAAAATATTATAAAGATACTGATAATGCAAAAGTATATTCATCATTTAATGATGGAGGATATGTTGAATTTAGGGGATATAAAGCATATATAGACCCAAGAGCAGAATACTTTTTAAAGAAAAACAATGGTAAAGCAGACATTTTTAAAGAATTTTATGATTTACAACATGGTAATTTAGATGCACATGAATTTTTGAAAAAATATAATTTTACCCACCTTTTAGTGGCCACTGATGACTGGCTATATAATAGAATAGACTCAGAAATAGATAATTATTTTGTATTATATGAAAATACTAAACAAGGTTATAGATTATATGCAAGAAATGATACTTTTTCTAAAGAAGAAAGAGAAAAAATAATCGAAGAATATAATAAGGTAATCGAAGAAGCAAAGAAAAAAGGTTCAAATTAATGAGCCTTTTATTTTTTTAATAATTTATAATAGCCAATATTATCTTCATAAAATAATAATCTATTTTGGCTTTCTTTAATTATTTTTCCTACATAACTTTTAGATACATTTTTTAAATTAGATATTTCGGAAAGTGATAAGTTTTCATTATAATAAAGTTTTAAAATGCTTTTTTGTTTATCAGTAAATAAACAGTTATAAATATTATAAAGCTGACTATAATAAATAAAATTTTCCATTATAACAAATCCTTAAATAAACCATATATATAATTTTCTATATCAAATGTATCTAAATCTTCCATTTTTTCTCCGAGACCTATAAACTTAACTGGAATATTTGTATTTTCTTTAATAGCAAGAACTATTCCCCCTTTAGAGGAACTATCTAGTTTAGTAAGAACTATACCAGTAATATTAGTAATCTTCTTAAATTCAGTTGCTTGCAAAATACCATTTTGACCAGTTGTTGCATCTATAACTAAAAGTGTTTCATGGGGTGCACCAGGAATTATTTTACCAATTACCCTATTAATTTTTTCAAGTTCGTTCATAAGATTAACTTTATTTTGAAGTCTTCCGGCGGTGTCGACTAAAACAATATTATTATTATTTTCTATAGCTTTAGTAATTCCATCATAAATTACGCCTGCAGGATCAATATTTTCTTTACCGTAAAAGTCAGTTCCAACTTTTTCACTCCAAAGTTTTAATTGTTCAACGGCACCAGCACGAAATGTATCTCCCGCAACCATCATTACACTTTTACCCATGTTTTTAAATTTATAAGCAAGTTTTGCAATTGTGGTAGTTTTGCCTACACCATTTACACCAACCATTAAAATTACTGTAGGTCCACTTTCATTATAATTAATTTTATCAGTTAAACTTTCACCCTCAACATAAATAATGAAAAGCTCATCAACAATAACTTCATTTAGATATTTAGTATCAATAATATTCTCTTTTTTTACTCTATCTTTTAATCTATCCATAAATTTAAAGACAGTATTTACGCCAATATCAGCACTAATAAGTAATTTTTCAAGTTCATCAAAATATTCATTACTAACTTTAGTATATTTAATACCAAGTAAGCTTAATTTAGAAACAAATTCATCTCTAGTTTTTTCCAAACCTTTATCATATTTTTTAACTTCTGCATCTATACTTTTTTTAGTAAATTTATCTTTTAATTTTGTAAAAAATGACATTATAACTCCACATTATGATAAATATTTGAAACATCCTCAATATCATTAAGCATATTTAAAAGAAGTTCAAATTTTTCTTTATCTTCACCCTCTAAAGTGACTTTATCTTTTGCAAACATACCTACTTCATCATATAGATAATCAACATTTGGAATAACTTTTTCAATTACATCTTTTAATTTATTTTCATCTGTTGGATTAACTGAAATTGTAATAACCCCATCTTCACTTTCAAAGTCCACTGGCTCGATACCTTCCTCTAAAAGTTTATCAAATATTTCTTCTTCATTATCATATTTAAATGAAACAACTCCTAGATAATCATAATTATAAGCAACTGAATTTGTTACTCCCAAACTTTTATGTACTTTATTAAATGCTGCTCTTACAAAACCAACTGTACGATTAACATTATCAGTTAAACATTTAATAATAAGTGTTGATGCACCAGGACCAAATCCTTCATATGTTACTACTTCATATTCATCTTGTCCCATTCCTTTTGCTTTATCTATAGCTCTATTAATTATATCTGATGGTACTTCATTTTTTTTAGCCTTTTCAATAATTCTTTTTAATACTATATTTGAATCAGGATCAGGAATACCTTTTTTTGCCGCTAAATAAATTTCTTTAGCAAATGTTGTATATATTTTTCCTCTTGCAGCACCTGTTTTTTGAATGCTTGCTTTTCTAACTTCGTATGCTCTTCCCATATTTTCTCCTTCTTTCTAAATATATTGTATCAAATTTATCTAAAAAAGTCTTCATTTTATATATAATTTAATATATATTTTCATCTTTAATATTACTATAATATATATTTTTTTTCATCAAAATAATTAAATATAGTTTTTATTATATGTGTAGTTATTATAAGTATTAAGTATACTAAAAAAGAAAGCCTTAAAATTAGCTTTCTTTTTGCGGTGTTAAATAAATATAATTTTTAATCCAGTCAGTAAATTCATTTACATCTTGATATTTTTTTATGTCACTATTTTTTTCTGCATTTAAGTATGCTACTAAATTACCATCTTTAATTATAAGTACTGATGGACCATATTTAACATTTTCATAATATTTAGTATTTTTAAATTCATCAAAAGGAATTGATAATATTTGAATATTATTATTTTCCGAAAACTCTTTAAAAATATCTTCACAAGGAATTGCTAAAGAGCAATAATTATTATAAGTAAAAAGTATAAAATTATCATTTTCTAAAATATCATCTTTAGTTATTTCTTTAAGACCACTTACATTATAATAATTTTCATTTAAATAAAATTTCTCTTGTTTTTTTTGACAACTACATAATGTAATTAAACCTAATAATATTAGTACTACTTTTTTCATTATTTAATCTCCGTGAAGTTATCAAAATTAATATCATGGTAAGTTAAACGCCAAAATTCATATATAGTTTTTCCATTTTCTTCTTTTTTTATTTGAACATTATTTTTACCATTATAATACCAGTATCCGCCTATATTATAAATTTTGTTTTCATCCCATCCTAGAGATACTAAAAGTTTTTTTGTCATGCCAGCATAACCACCACCACCGCATATTAAGAAAATATATTTATCTTTTGGAAAATAAGTTTCTAAATATTCTAAAGACTGTTTATAATTTGGTGAATATGAACCATCTTTATTTTCTGTAAATAAAGTTTTTCCTTCATAAGTTTTGCCCACTTCTTCGGGAAGTCCAGTTACTTTAGTTAAATATGGATATGGTACAACTTCAAAACCTTTTATAGTTCCAGAAAGCATTGAATCACCACCAATAGCCTCATAATTACCTGGATCAGAAAGCATTCTCATATCTCGATAAACACTATCACTTCTACCTAGATATTTATCAATAGTTTCTTCATTAATATTTTTATCTATTCCAAGTAATCCTCTTTGTCCTTCACTAACTTGTGGCTTAGGAAGCGTTGATAATTTTTCTTCTTTATTAAAGATAAAATAAGAAAGTAATCCTCCTACTAAAACGCCTAAAATAATATAAATAATTTTTTTCATAAATACTCCTTTCACTTCTAATGATAAATAATATATTAAAAATATTCAATAAACTATTAATCAAATTAACTAAACTGTTAGTTGATATAAACTTTTTAATTATATAAATATCTATTTAATGAATAAAATATCATAGGTGATAAAATGCATAATTTATTAGAAATTAAAAATATTGAAAAAACATTTTATACTTTATCTGGAGAAGTTCAAGCAATTAAAAATGTTTCTTTTAATGTTTATGATAATGAATTTTTATGTATTGTAGGCTCATCTGGATGTGGAAAAAGCACTTTACTTAATATAATTGCTGGACTTTTAAATTATAATGGAACTATTTCTTTTTCAAAAAAAGATCCAATTATTGGCTATATGTTACAAGAGGATGCACTTTTGCCCTATTTAAATATTTTAGATAATGCAACTTTAGGTCTTTCTATTAAAAAAATTAAAACAAATGAAAATGTAAATTATGTTAAAAAACTATTAGAAACCTATGGTTTAAAAGATTTTATATATAAATATCCATCTTCATTATCTGGTGGGATGAAACAAAGAGTTGCCCTTATAAGAACTCTTGCTATAAAACCTGATTTACTTTTATTAGATGAACCTTTTTCAGCTTTAGATTATCAGTCTAGATTAAAAGTATCTGATGATGTATATAATATTATTAAAAAAGAAAAGAAAACTGTTATTATGATTACACATGACATAGGTGAAGCAATAAGTTTAAGTGATAAAATAATTGTTCTATCTAAAAGACCTGCTGTAGTAAAAAAAATATATGATATTAATTTTGAAAATAAATCTAGTCCTATAAATAATCGTACAGAAAAAGAATTTTCAATTTACTATGATAAGATATGGAGGGATTTAGATGGAATGTGATCAAAATCAAATTAAATTTATTAAAAAAACTAAAAAAGAAAAACTATTAATTAAACTATTACAAATTTTTTTAATTATATTATTCATATTTTTATGGGAACTATTAACTAAAAAAGAAATAATTAATTCCTTTATTTACTCTTCCCCTTCGAAAATAATTAAAACTATTAAAGAATTATTAATTCAAAATAATTTATTTCCTCATATTTTTACAACACTAAATGAAGTGTTAATATCATTTTTTCTAGGAACAATTATTGGCTTTTTTGTCGCAGTTATTTTTTATGAGTACCCATTTATAGCAAAAATACTTGAACCATTTTTAACTATATTTAATGCACTTCCTAAAGTAGCTTTAGGACCAATTATCATTATTATTTTTGGTACAAATACAAAAAGTATAATTATAATGGCACTTTGTATAAATTTAATTATAAGTATGCTTAGTATGTATAATGGATTTTTAAATACTTCAAAAATTAAGGAAAAAATGTTTAAAACTTTTGGGGCAAATAAATGGCAAATATTAACAGGTCTTGTTATACCTTCATCTTATAAAGATATTATATCTAGTTTAAAACTTAATATATCTTTAACACTAATAGGTGTAATAACTGGGGAGTTTCTTTCATGTAAAAAAGGAATCGGTTATTTAATCATGTATGGAACTCAAGTATTTAATTTAGATTTAGTTATGTCCTCGATATTTATTTTAATTATTATATCTACTTTACTTTATATAATTATTTCTTACCTAGAAAAAAAATTAATCAAAAAAAACTGATTGTTTTTTTTTAATATTTTATAATAAGTATATCTTCAATTTCATTATCACTTGTAAGAAGTCTAATATATTTTCCATCATTTTTTATTAGTTCTTTAATAAAACCTACATAACTTCCATTTGTAACTAGAACATCATCAGTAAAAATATTACTTTGAGAATTTACTAAAATATAATGAAGTGAGCCATCATTTTTAATATATAAAAGATGGTCTTTTACACAATTATCTGTACTAATAGCGTAAATAGCTTTTGCGTCAGTGACCTTGCTTTCAATAAGATTAATTCCATCCACTAAAGATATTTTACCATTTTCTATTCTTGCATCGAGAATTTTACCACTTCCACATGTTGCATCAAGTACATTTACTACACTTTCATTTATTACACTAATATTTTTATTTTCCTTTGGCTTATTTTGAAATATTATAAAGAAACTTAAAATTATTCCTATAACACAAAATAATACTATTCCAATTACTAAAAAAACATTTTTTTTACTCATATCACACCTACTATTAATATAGTATCAAAAAAATGATAAATTAACCATAGATTTTAATAAATTTATAAAAAAATAGACTAATTAAAGTCTATTAATATTTACTAACTTGATAATTTTCAACGTCAACGGATGTTTCTTGACCAAATAAATCAATAATAATTGTAAGACGATTATTTTCAGTATCAATACTATCAATTTTTCCACTCATACCTTTAAAAGGTCCATCGATAATATTAACAGTATCGCCAACTTTCATTTCACTATCAATATTTACTCTACTCATACCCATAGAGGCAAGTATTCTGTCAATTTCTTGAGGTAATAGTGGTGTTGGTTTTGCTCCTTTACCACTTGAGCCAATAAATCCAGTAACACCTGGAGTATTACGTACAATATACCATGCTTCATCTGTCATTATCATTTCTACTAAAACATATCCTGGAAACATTTTTTTAGTTTTTTCTTTTTTTACGCCATCTTTTACTTCAACTTCAGTAGTTTCAGGTATAATTACCCTAAAAATATAATCTTGCATACCCATACTTTCAGTACGCATTTCAAGTTTTTGTTTAACTGCAAGTTCATGGCCAGAATAAGTATTAACTACATACCACTCTTTTTTTGCTTCTTCCATTATTTAACCCAACCTTTCACTAAAGATAATAATAAATTAAGTAATAAGAAAAATCCACATACAACAAGACATAATACAACAGTTGCTATAGTATACTTAACAACTTCTTTGAAACTTGGCCATTTAACAAGTTTCATTTCTTTTTTTACACCTTTTAAATAACTTTCTTTTGGTGATTTAGAATTTTCTTTCTTTACTGTTTTAACCTTTTTTACGTTATTTGTTTTTTCATTTTCTTTTGTCATTATTTCCTCCAATAAAAAAACACTTTTTCGTGTTCACATATAATATACTATATTAATCTATAAAAAGCAAGTATTTTTAATGAACTTTTATCGCAATAACCTTTACA
This sequence comes from uncultured Bacilli bacterium, assembly GCA_934098665.1. Classification (GTDB taxonomy): domain Bacteria; phylum Bacillota_I; class Bacilli_A; order RF39; family UBA660; genus UBA6448. The sequence goes on along the minus strand of CAKOOO010000019.1, from coordinate 5,201 downwards.
AGTTATAAATTATCTTTTTATAAGTCTTCGGGTATATTCTTCTTTAATAAGTGGATCTTTAGGGTGTTTTTTATTACTATGACCACAATGTTCTTTTTCAAATCCCTCTAAACAATCATTAATTTTTACTAAACTATCATATAATAACATATTTGCAAGATTTTCATCTATCATTTGACATGTTATATAGTTAAATCGATCACGGTCTATTCTTTCTATTAAATGAAGGTAATCATGAGAAGTTTTTTGTCTAAGTATTGCACCATTCCAAAATAAATAACCATCACCAATACCTAAAGTTTGAGAATCTTTTCTAGCTACTATTAAATGATGAAAACTAAGTTCACTTGGATTTTTAAATTCATATCCCATAAAGTCACATCCCCATTTTTTTAGTTTAAAAATTTTAATCATTTCTTTAGTGACTTCTTTCATAAAAACCTCACAAATAATTATTTAATTACTTTCTAAAGATATTGTACCATAAAAAATCTGTTTAACAAATAAAAATATGCATTTTATATTGATTATTTAAAGTATTTAGTGCTATAATACCAAAAGAAAAAAAGGTGTGATTTATTTTATGAAAAAAAGAAATATTGCAATTATTGCCCATGTAGACCACGGTAAGACTACTTTGGTTGATGAAATTATTAAATACACTCATACATTTAGAGAAAATGAAGATATTAGTAATTTAAGCATGGATACAAATGATATTGAAAAAGAAAGAGGTATTACAATACTTGCTAAAACAACATCAGTTGACTATGATGGCTATAAAATTAATATTTTAGATACTCCAGGTCATGCTGACTTTGGTGGTGAAGTTGAAAGAATTATGAAAATGGTTGATGGAGTCCTTTTAGTAGTTGATGCTTATGAAGGACCTATGCCTCAGACAAGATTTGTTTTAAAAAAGGCTTTAGAGGCCGGTTGTAAACCAATTGTTGTTATTAATAAAGTTGATAAACCAACTCAAAGAGTTACCTCTGTAGTTGATGAAGTACTTGAATTATTTATTGAACTTGGTGCTACTGATGAACAAATTGAATTTAAAACAGTTTATACAAGTGCCGCTAATGGAACAAGTTCTCTTTCAAATAACCCTTCTGATCAAGAAAAAGGTTTCAAACCACTTATGGATTTAATTGTTTCTGAAATACCAGAACCTACTGGAGATGAAAATGCTCCCCTTCAATTTCAACCTGCCCTACTTGACTACAATGATTATGTAGGAAGAATTGGTGTTGGTAAAGTATTTAATGGTAAAATTAAAGTTGGTCAAATGGTAAACTGTATAAGACTTGATGGTACTGAAAAAAGCTTTAGAGTTCAAAAATTATTTGGTTATGTTGGATTAAAAAGAATAGAAATTGAAAGTGCTACAGTCGGAGATATAGTTGCTGTTGCGGGACTCGAGGACATTTCAGTTGGTGAAACTTTAACTGAAGTTGGTAATCATAATGCCCTACCAATACTTCATATTGATGAACCAACACTTCAAATGACTTTTGGAGTTAATACTTCTCCATTTTCTGGAAAAGATGGTAAAATCTTAACATCAAGAAAAATTGGTGAAAGATTATTCAAAGAAACACAAAGAGATGTAAGTTTAAAAGTTGAACAAATTGATAGTGAAAACTTTATGGTATTAGGCCGTGGAGAACTACACTTATCTATCTTAATTGAAAATATGCGCCGTGAAGGTTTCGAACTTGAGGTTTCTAAACCAAAAGTTATTATTAAAGAAATTAATGGTGTAAAATGTGAACCTTATGAAGACTTACAAATTGAAATAACTGATGAATATATGGGAGGTGTTTTCGAAGAACTATCTCAAAGAGGCGCCATAATGGGAAATATGACACATTTAGGAAACTTAATTAGAATTAATTATGAAATTCCATCACGTGGACTTATTGGTTTTCCTACAAACTTTATGACTCTAACTAAAGGTTATGGTATAATGAACCATACATTTACTGAATTTAAACCTGTTGAAAATATCAATATAGGTGAAAGAAAACTTGGAGTTCTTGTTGCTAGTGAAGAAGGAAAAGCAACTGCTTATTCTCTTGGTGGCCTTGAGGACCGTGGTACAATGTTTGTTGAACCAAATGAAGAAGTTTATGAAGGTATGATTGTTGGTGAATGTAATAAAGATGCTGATCTAGCTGTAAACGTTGTTAAAGGAAAAGAACTTACAAACACAAGAAGTGCTTATGCAGATAAAACTGTAGTTCTAAAAAGACCTAGAATATTCACTTTAGAGGCAGCACTTGACTTTATTAATCAAGATGAACTTGTTGAAATTACTCCTCATCATTTAAGAATGAGAAAGAAAATTTTAAATACAGAACTTAGAAAGAAATTTGATGCTAGAAAATAGCATCTTTTTTTATTTGACAAATAACAAACCACAAAAAAACTCAAATTAATGAGTATTTCTTTTATTCATAATGTGTCCACATTCTCAAAATATGTATTTCTTTTTTTAGTTTTACAACTTCGTATACAATTCTATGTTGTCTATTAATTCTTCGTGAATATAGTCCACTCAAATCACCGGTTAATTTTTCAAAAGGTGGTGGATATCCAAAAGGATCAACAAGCATTACATTTAAAATCTCTTTAGCCATTTTATCAAGCCCATTTCTCTTCAGTTTTTCCTTATCTTTTTCGGCTTGTTTTGAAAATTTAATTATATATTTGTTACCACTCTTCATCTGCAGTATACTCCTTTGCATTTTTCCAATTTTCATTTTTTCTTATGTCATTTATATTATTAACATAATTTGGAATACTTGATAAATATAAAGTTTCTTCCATACTTTTATACTCTTCTTCGGAAATTAATACTGCATTTTTCCCTTTTTTATTAACAATTGTTATTGGATTATAACCAACGTTTACGTCTGAAACTAATTTATATAAATTGTTTCTTGCATTAGTTATATTAATAGTGTTCATTTTCTCACCTCTTCCTCATTATTATAACGTATTTATTTACGTACGTCAATATTTTTTCTTTCTAACATATTATATACATATAGTATTTTACTTATTATTGAATAACATTGTCATTACCTGTCATCTAATTATATAGAAAGAAGAAAGAAATATGATGTTATTATAAGTCATAGTGAACTATTTAAATAACAAACTCAATAATTGAGTTTTTTTATGTATTTAAAAATATTTTAGGCAAAATAAAAAAACTCTACAAGAGAGATTTTATATTAACAATGGTAACCCGTAGGGGGTTCGAACCCCTGAATGCTGCGCTGAGAACGCAGTGTGTTAAACCACTTCACCAACGGGCTAAGCCATTAACATATTACCATAATTTTTTTTAGTTGTCTACACTATAATTATCAAAATAACCAGAAATATACACAACTGGAGTTCCTTTATCACCAGAACCTGAAGTTAAATCGCATAAAGAACCTATTAAATCAACATATCTACGAGGTGTCGTTCCTTGTGATGCAATTGTTCCTTTAAGGTTAGAATCTTTAGTTCTAATTTCATTTTTAATAGCCTCATTTAACTCTTCACCACTTAAATTACTGAATTTATTATCAGATATATATTTAAGTTTTATTTCATTAGGGCTTCCCTCAAGGCCTTTAGTATAATATGGAGATACTACTGGATCAGCAAGTTCCCATATTCCACCAACTGGATCTTTAAACGCACCATCACCATAAATCATTACTTCAATATTTTTACCAGTTTTTTCATATAACTTTCTTTGAATATTATCTACTAAACCCTGTGCATTACTTGGAAATAATTTAACTCTTTCTTCAGTAGAACGATTAGAGCCAAGTAATCCATATTTTTCATTACATCCACTTCCATCAACTGGACTAGTTAAAATATCATCAAGTCCTAAAATAATACCCTCTGAATTTTCCTTTAAAGTAGCTTTTGTTTCAAATCTTGTATGAATATCACAAACAAGAACATCTTTTTCATAATTTAAAATCTTTTTAGGATCATTTGCTAATATAATTTCTATTTCACAATTTTCTTTTTTTACTAAATCTTTATAGAAATCAACCATATTTACACCTGTAAAAATATGCTTGAAATCACCAAATTTTTCATAATATGTTTTTTCATCAATAACATCAGTATAAGGGTTTATACCACTTTCCTTTAATTTTTGTTTATCAAGTATATCATTACCTACTTCATCTGATGGATAAGATATTTGTAAAGTTATTTTATCCATTGCTCTTGCTATTGCGGATAAAAGTACAGCAAATCTATTTCTTGAAAGAATTGGAAATACTACACCTATATGATTTGTATTAAACTTTGTTTTAATATCTTTAGCTATTTCATCGACAGTAACATAGTTTCCCATTGCTATACCGACTACTGCTTCAGTTACTGCAACTATATCTTTATCGTGAAAAGTAAAATTATCAGTTTCGCTAGCTTTCATAAGACTATCTACAACAATGTCCTCTAAATTAGAATTTTCTTTTATAACTGGAGTTCTAATTCCCCTAACTACTGTCCCAACATTTCTCATATTTTTATCACCCATTATAATTATAGTACAATAAAAAAGTTTAAACAAACTTAATTGTCTAAACTTTACACTTTTATTTTTAAATTTTAATCAACATCTTTTCTTGCAAGTATTTGTGCTGGAGTTTTTCTAACAATATTTATTACAGGAAGTAATCCTACAATAATATTAAATAAATAAACTATTACAATACTTAAAATAATTGTAAACGGACTTACCAAATAATTTTTTTCAAAGTAACTTATTGTCTGAAGTGTTTTTAAAGCATAAGTTGTAAATAAAATACCAGGAAGTGAGGCAACAGTTGTAATTGCAATAATTTCTCCATAAAACATTTTATAAATATCACTTTTTTTAGTACCTATTGCTCTATAAATACCAATTTCCTTTATCCTTGAAAGATATGAAGAACGTATCATTAAATATATCTCTACAAAAGAAATAAATAGTATTACTCCGGATGCAATAAGACCAGATTTTACAACAGTTTCCCTTGAATCTAAATATTTTTCTTTAGCATTTTCATAAGATTTTACAACATTTAAATTTTCATTATTTAAGCTTTCAATAGCAACTTCACTATCACTTGGCATTATAGTTAAGTTTTTAGATTTACTTATTAACTCATATTTAATCATATTTTCATTAACAA
>CAKOOO010000018.1 GCA_934098665.1 uncultured Bacilli bacterium | reverse complement strand
TTATAATAACAAAAAACATAAAGAAATCAAAATTTTTAACTTGAAGTCTTTATGTTTAACATTATACGTGTTATACTATTTATAGTAAGAGGTGGTTATTTTGAGAGAGTCTGTTGGTTCAACTTGGTTATTTATGATTGTAACTTGCTTTACATTAATATTCGCAGGATTTTTAGTAATGGCATTAAATTATTCAAAAACATATAAATTAAAAAATGAGTTATCTAGTATTATTGAAAAATATGAAGGATTAACGACTACTGACAAATCAGGAAGAGAAATAACTGGCTCAATTAATATTATGAATACATATTTAAGAAATAGTAATTATGAGGGTTCAGGGAATTGTTATCAAGATCCAAATGTTTATAATATGTCTAATACAAAAACAGTTAGTTATGGGTTGTATGTTGATAGTGAAAAAATTGAAGTAGCTCAAGAGGACGTAAAATATGATTATTGTGTTTTACAAATAACAAATCAAAGTAATTGTACAACATTATTTAGAGTAACTGTCTTTTATGAATTTAATTTACCTGTTTTTGGAAGACTTACAAATTTTAGAATTTCAGGCCAAACAAATGAAGTTACCAATGCATTTATAAATGATACCATGGTTAAATGTAATTAATTATTTGAAAAAATAAAAAAATAATATATAATATTCATGAAGGAAAAATATATGGAAAACAAATTAAGACATTTTGCAATTATAATGGATGGAAATGGTCGCTGGGCTCAAAAACGTGGCTTAAAACGTAGTTTAGGACATAAAAAAGGCGCAAGTACATTAGAAAAAATTGCTAGTCATATTAATGATTTGAAAATAGATGTATTAAGTGTCTATGCTTTTTCAACAGATAACTTTAAAAGAACTAAAGAAGAAGTTGATTATTTAATGGATTTATTTATTCAAATGTTTACAAAAAAATTTACAAAATTGAAAACAAAAGGTATAAAAGTAGTATTTTCGGGAAGTAAAGATGGCCTTCGAGATGATGTAATAAAATCAATGGATAAAATAGTTACAGAAACAATGGATAATAAAGGCACAATACTTAATGTTTGTTTAAATTATGGTGGTCAAGAGGAAATTATTAGGGCATCTTTAAGATATTTTGAAAGCATTAAAAATGGTAAAGAAAATAAAAATATTTCCAGGGATGATTTTTATAAGTTTTTAGATAATGATTTACCTCCAATAGATATACTGTTAAGGACTGGTGGAGATCATAGATTAAGTAATTTTATGTTATATCAAATGACATATGCAGAAATATATTTTATAGATACATTGTTTCCTGATTTAAAAAATAAAGAAATAGATGAAATTATAGATAGTTTTTATCATAAAGATAGAAGGTTTGGAGGTTTAAATGAAAAGAAAACAAATTGTTGATTTAATAACAGCAGTGTCATTAATTATAGTAGGAAGTTTAATATTAATATTCCCTTTATTAAAAATAGTTAATATTAAATATATTTTTATGGGAGTATTATCATTTTATGGTATTATGAATTTAATTCAATTCTTACTTACAAATGAGTCAAAAGATTATGAAGGTTTATTCACAATGATAGCGAGCATATGTACATTAATTTTGCTTGGACTTGTAAATATTGAAAAAAATCCCTTAAATTTAGCTTTAACTTTGTTTTTTTGGGTAACTCTTATGAGTTTGATTAAATTAAAAAAATGTGATTATTATCACGATAGAAAGAAAAAAATTTATATTTTAAGAATTATTACATTAGTATTATTTATCTTAACCGGTTTATTATGTACAATAAATTTATATTATGAAACAACTATGCAAGTATTAGTTATAGGATTTTTCTATTTTATTCATGGCATTTTAGAATTATTTGATCCAATTGTATATTATTTAATCGAACTTCCAAAAAAAAGTTAAAGTAATATTATTTTGCTATTTTCATATTCTTTATTATGGAGGCAATATGGAAATATTAAAAGTAGGATCTAAATCTAATCCAAGTAAAGTTGCAGGGGCTATCGCTAATATTTTTAGAGAGAAAAAATGTGTTGAAATTCAAACAGTTGGAGCAGGAAGTTTAAATCAAGCAATAAAAGCAGTGGCTATCGCTCGTGGTTTTGTAGCTCCGATGGGGGATAATTTGGTTATAATTCCGGCATTTTCTGATATAGAAATTGGCGGTGAAAAGAAAACTGCCATTAAATTAATAATCGAGTCGAAATAACTCGATTTTTTTATTTATTTTTGATATAATCATTATGTGGTGAATAATGAAAAAGAAAAGATTTTTTAAAAGTAAAACACAAATGATTATATACATTATTTTATTTTGTATTTTTATAGTGTTATTTATTTATTTTAGTACTTTAGAAAATATTACAAAAAATAAAAGTGATAGTGATAAATTTATTAATGAATATAAAGAAGTTAATAATGAAAATGTCTTTATATATTTAAATGGTGCTGAAACTTTAGATTATATTAAAAATGAAAATGCTATAATTTTATTTGGTATGAAAAATAATTCTTTCGTTGGAACGTACGCTAATATTCTCAATGATGTTGCTAAAGAAGTTGGCATTGAAAAAATATATTATTATGATTTAACTGAAGATCGAAAAATTAGAAATGGTAATTATGAAAGTATTGTAAATTATTTAAGTGATTATATACTTTTATTAGATGATGGTTCAAAAAATATTTATGTTCCAGCATTTTTAGTAAAAGAAAATGGTATTATAAGTTTTTTTGATGATGAAGATGCATTAATACATGGAGATATTAATGCAAGTGATTACTTTGATAATTATAGAGTTAATTTGAAAAAAATTACATTAAAAAAAGTATTGGAGGATTATAAGTTAAATGAAAAGTAATAATGTAAAAATATATATATTTATTTTTATAATTTTTCTATTTATATTCGGCGGTTTTTATTTAATGAAAAAAAGTGAAAAATTAAAAAACTCACTTGATAAAAAAGTAACTGAAGTTAAAAATACAGATATTAGAATTGATAAAACAAAAGAGTATGTCTATTTTACAAATGTTAATGTCCTTGAGGGTGAACTTGACATAGAATATAAAGATATTAATATAAATTTTGAGAGTAATGAAGATATACAAACAATTTTAAATAAAGAAAATGAGGAAATGAGTAAAACTGCGGTTTATGATGAAACAAATGAAGAAGCAAATTATAATCATTTAATATCAGCGAAATTTGCCAAATATGAAATAGTATACTTTGCTAATTACATTTCTATCGTGGAAAGTAAATATAGTTTTGATTATAAAACAATTATTTCAACACTTGGTAGTGAAACTTATGTATTTGATAAAAAAACTGGTAAATTATATAGTAAAGACGAACTTTTAGCGTTATTTAACCTTAGTAAAGATGATGTTAAAAATAAAGTTAAAACATATTTTAATGATAAAAATTTAGTTACTGAGGAAAATAAAGTTGATACAACGATAACAATAGATAATATGACAAATTATAATTTATATGTTGATAATTTAGGAAGACTTGTAATATCAGTTCTTGCAAAAGCAGATAAAAGCGATTATAATGAAGTTATAGTTTTAAGTTAGAAAGGAAAATTTATGGATACAGAAAATAAAATGAAAAATGCTTTAGAAAGCGTAAAAAATAGGTTAATAAATATTAGAGCTGGAAGAGCAAATCCAGCACTATTAAATGGTATAATGGTTTCTTATTATGGAAATCCAACACCAATTCAAAGTATTGCTAATATTTTAGCGCCAGAGGCAAGACAACTTTTAATAAAACCATTTGATAAAAGTGCAATAAAAGATATTGAAAAAGCAATTAATGAAGCCAATATTGGTATTAATCCTACGAATAATGGTGAAATGGTAATTTTAACAATACCTGAACTTACACAAGATAGACGTAGAGAATATGTAAAAATGGCTAAAGCAATAGGTGAAGAAGGTAAAGTAGCTTTAAGAAATATTAGACAAGAAGCTAAAGAAGAAATAACTAAAGCAAAATATCCAGAAGATGAAGAAAAACTTTATTTAGAGGATTTAGATGAGCAAGTACAAAAATATAATAAACTTATAGATGAAGAAATTAAAGTAAAAGAAAGTGAGTTAATGCAAATTTAAAATGAATAAATCTTCGAAAATACTATTAACTATCACTATTATTTTAACTGTTGTTATAGTTATTTTATCTATTTTATTAATAAAAAAAGGTAATAAATATGATACTTCATTTATGAGAGATGTTACTGTAAATGAAATTCTTGATATTATGGAAAGCGAAAACCATCATGTTATATATGTAGGTAGGAAAACATGCGCATTATGTGAAAAGTTTTTACCAATTTTAAAGGACGCAAGTATTACACAAAATTTCACACCCTTATACTTAGATATTGAAAATGTTGATCGTACTTCTTCAAACTGGGAAGAACTTATTAAAAAATTAAAGTTAGAGTCAACTCAAACATTAAATGAATCTGATGAGGGCGAAACTGTTACAGAAACTTATGGATATTTTTTAGATAATTATGGTTTTACTCCAACAGTTATAATTACAAAATCAGGTAAACAAGAAGCAGGCTTTATAGGATATAAGTCAAAAACTGATTTAATAAAATTTTTAAAAGAAAAAGGCATAGATTAATTTCTATGTCTTTTAACTTTCTTCGATAAAATGATCACTTTTATGGGGCTCATTTGCAAGTAAATTTGGATATCCTTGTTGTCTTAACGCTTCATAGGTCATAATTGCTACCGTATTTGATAAATTTAAAGCTCTCACATTATCAGTCATTGGTATTCTTATACAATTTTCAATATGAGGCTTTAAAAGTATTGGAGGTATACCCGTTGATTCTTTGCCAAAAATGAAATATATGTTTTCATCTTTATTTGAATAGTCAAAACTATCTTGTGCTTTATGACCATATCTAGTTAAATAATAGAATGTACCATTATTTTTACTATAAAAATCTTCGATATTTTCATAAATTTCATAATTACATTTATCTATATAATTTACGCCACTTCTTTTTATGTGAACATCATCTATAACAAATCCAAATGGTTTTATAAGATGAAGTTTTGAATTAGTTGCGACGCATGTACGCATTATATTACCTGTATTTTGTGGTATTTCAGGTTCAAATAAAACTATGTTTATCATTATTTTTCCTTGTCATATCCATTACTTTTTAAAGTGGTTTCTAACTTATTATATAAGGTATTATAATTATCACTAGCAATTATTTCCTTTAATTCGTTATTTTTAAAATATAGTATACAAGGAACTTTGTTAATTAGTTTAGTATTAAATGTTTCATTTAATTCATTATAAAATTTATCATTATTTTTTATATTAGTAATATTTAAATAATAAATTTCATCTTTTAAATTATAATTATCAATTAAATTTTTAAATTTCTTTTCAAAATTATAAACTTTTTCATCACCAGTAAAACTTATATAAACAAAATATTCAGAAGGGGATTCTTTTAGAACTTGAACAGTTTCGCTTAAATCTTTGATTTCAACACTTAAAGTGTTTGAACTAATTAAATAACTATTCATAAGTTTTTCCTCTTTTTTAACATTTTTCCAACTTATAAAATACCATATTAGTAATATTATAATGATAAGTGTTCCCAAAATATATAGTAAATTTCTTTTTGTAATTATAACTTTTTTATTTTTCTTTTTTTTCATTTTTTGTTCCTTTCTTATTCTTCATTTTCATTTTTCTCTAGTTTTACTAATACTTCTCTAGGTTTAGAACCATTTTGTGGTCCAACAATTCCACGTGCTTCAAGAAGATCTATCATTCTAGCCGCTCTATTATAACCAAATCTAAATCTTCTTTGTATTAAGGAGGCTGATATTTTACCAGTTTCAATAGCAAACTGTACAACTTCATTATACATTGGATCATCTTCATCTGCAACTGAATTAGAACTTCCAGAGGATGATGTATGTGGACTTTCATTATTCATAAATTCTTCATTATATTTTGCTTGAGCTTGCGCTTTACAATATTCAATTAATTTATTAATTTCATTATCTGAAATAAAGCATCCTTGAATACGAGTAGTTACACTTTCACCCATAGGTAGGTATAACATATCACCTTTACCAAGAAGACTTTCTGCACCAGATGAGTCAAGTATGGTTCTTGAGTCAATTGCACTTGATACACTGAAGGCAATTCTTGATGGAATATTATTTTTAATAACACCAGTAATAATATCTGTAGATGGTCTTTGTGTTGCAACGATTAAATGAATACCAGCAGCTCTTGCCATTTGAGTTATTCTCATAATAGAATCTTGTACCTCTTTTGAAGCAACAAGCATAAGGTCCGCAAGTTCATCTATTATTACTACAATATATGGCATTTTAGAAATTTTATTATCAGGATTTTTCTTATTTTCTTTTTCTACCCATTCGTTATAACCTGCTATATTTTTAAATTCTTTTTCCGCAAAAATGTCATACCTTTTTTCCATCTCATTTACAACTTTTTGAAGTACGATAGATGCTTGCTTTGGATCTGATACAACTGGACATAGTAAATGAGGTATACCTTTATAATTTGTAAGTTCAACCTTTTTAGGATCCACTAAAACAAGTTTTACTTCATTAGGTTTATAACGCATTAATATTGAACAAATAATAGTATTAATACATACAGATTTACCAGAACCTGTAGAACCCGCTACTAAAAGGTGAGGCATTTTTGTAAGGTCTGCTAAAATGGATTTACCCATAATATCTTTTCCAAGTGTTACTAGTATTTTATTTGCTCCATTTGCACTCCATGTTGCCTCTAAAACTTCTCTAAAGCCAACAGAGGATATTTCTCTATTTGGTATTTCAATACCAATAGTATTTTTTCCAGGAATAGGTGCTTGTATACGAACTTCTTTCGCAGCCATTGCAAGAGCAATTTCTTTATTTATACCAACAATACGGCTTACTTTAGTACCACTTGGTACAGTAATTTCATATTCAGTAACTGCAGGACCAATATGTATTTCAACAACTTTACCTTTAATTTCAAAATCATTTAATACTTTTTCAAGTTTTTCTTGATTTACTTTTATGTATGCTTCCTCTTTATTGTTTTTATTTTTAGGAGTAGGGGTAAGTAAATCAAATTTAGGAAGTCTATAAACTCCATTTTTTTCATTCGCATCTTCAGTTTCAATAGGAACATCAAAACTTTCTTTTTTAGGCTCAACTGTATTAATACTTTTTAAATCATCAATACTTGTAATAACAATTTTTTCTTTTTCTTTGACTTCCTCTTTAGGTTCAACATTTTTAACACCTACGAGCTCATCACCATCAACAACATATTCTTTTTTGTTTTTAACTTCATCTGTTTTATTTTTTTCTTTTTTAAATAAACTGCATATTTTATTTACTATATCTGATAAAGTAATATTAAATATAAGTATAAATGAAAATATTCCAAGAATAGTAATAACAATTTTAGTACCAGTTAAACTAAATGCAGCATAAAGTCCACCACTACATAAGGCACCAATTAAACCACCTCCGATAACAATTGAACTACTTCCACTTGATAAAAGAGAGTCATTAATATTTATACTGCTAATTCTATTCATATAATTTTTATAAGTTACGTTCATTAATTCTGAAAAACCACTTGTTTGTTTTAAAAGTTCAAAATGTCCTAAAACTAAAATTATAATAAATAAGATATATATACCAATAAGCCTTGATGAAAGAAACTTTGGTAATTTTCTTTTGAAGAGCATTGATATTCCAAGTATTAAAATACCAAATAATATTACAAACCAGAATTCTCCCGCTAAAAACATCATAAACTGTTTAATAAAATTTCCAATATAACCAAAACCCATTCCTATAATGCCAATTAAAATTAAAATTAGTCCAGTAAGTTCAACACTATAAGTTGGCGTATTAACGCTTTCTTTGCTTTTCTTCCTTTTTGCCATATAATCACCATATTAATTATACCTAATTTATAACTTTTTTACAATTAATTTATGGACAAAAAAGATAAATATATTTATAATACTTTTGGGTGAAGAAAATGAATATAGATGAATTTGATTATAATCTTCCAAAAGAGTTAATTGCACAAACACCAATTGAAAATAGAAGTGATTCAAAACTTTTGGTTATGGATAGAAATACCGGAGCCATAGAGGACAAAGTTTTTAAGGATATTACATCATATTTTAAAAGTGGTGATGTACTAGTTTTAAATGATACTAAAGTTCTTCCTGCAAGAATATTTGGTATAAAGGAAGAAACTGGTGCACATATTGAACTTTTACTTCTTAAAAATCTTAAAAATGATACTTGGGAGTGTTTATCTAGACCTTTTAAAAGATTAAATGTTAATACAATAATTAAATTTTCAGATAATTTAACTGGCAAGGTAATAGAAAAGCTTGAAGAGGGAATTGTTCATGTAAAATTTTCTTATGAGGGAATATTTATCGAAGAAATAGAAAAAATAGGATTAATGCCACTTCCACCATATATTCATGAATCATTAAAAGATCAAAGTAGATATCAAACTGTATATGCAAAATATTTAGGAAGTGCAGCTGCTCCAACTGCGGGTCTTCATTTTACAAAAGAACTTTTAACGAAACTTAAAGAAAAAGGTGTTGAAATTTTATATGTAACACTTCATGTTGGTCTTGGAACATTTAGACCAGTTGAGGAAAGTGATATTACAAAACATCATATGCATAGTGAAAAGTATATTATGACTGAAGAAGTTGCAAAAAAGCTTAATCTTGCAAAAAAAGAAGGCAGAAAAATATATGCAGTTGGAACAACCTCTACAAGAACTCTTGAGGCAATAATGAATAAATATCATGAGTTTAAAGCTTGCGAAGAAAATACAAATATATTTATTTATCCAGGATATAAATTCCTAGCAATAGATGGACTAATAACAAATTTCCATCTTCCTAAAAGTACACTTGTGATGCTTGTTAGTGCTTTTTCTACAAAAGAAAATATTTTAAATGCTTATAATCATGCAATAGAAAAAAAATATCGTTTCTTTTCATTTGGCGATGCAATGTTTATAAAATAAATTTTATATGATATAATTAGCTTACGAAAGAGGAAGTTTATGAAACTAAAATATAATTTAAAATATACAGATGAAAAAACTGGTGCAAGAATTGGTGAAATAGTTTTTAATGGTAAAACTTATGAAACACCAATGTTTATGCCTGTTGGAACAAATGCTACAGTTAAAACATTATCTCCCGAAGAAATAAAAGAAACGGGTGCTGGTATAATTTTAGCAAACACTTATCATTTATGGCTAAAACCAGGTGAAGATGTAGTTAAAAAGGCTGGAGGTCTTCATAAATTTATGAATTATGATGGACCAATACTTACAGATAGTGGTGGATTTCAAGTTTTTTCACTTGCAAAACCAAAAGATATTTGTGAAGATGGTGTAAAATTTAAAAATCATTTAAATGGAGATAAACTGTTTTTAACACCAGAAAAATCAATTGAAATTCAAAATAAACTTGGTAGTGATATAGCAATGAGTTTTGATGAATGTATTGGATATCCTGCATCACATGAATACTGCGCATCTTCTGTAGAAAGAACACTACGTTGGGCTAAAAGAGGTAAAGATGTTTTTAATAATCCAGATCAACTTCTTTTTGGTATTGTTCAAGGAGGAGAATATCCGGATTTAAGACGTCATTGTGCTGAAGAACTTGCCCAAATGAATTTTGATGGCTATTCTGTAGGAGGAACAAGTGTTGGTGAAGATAAACTTACTATGTATAAAATGGTAAAAATGAGTACTGATTATATGCCTAAAGAAAAGGCTCGTTATTTAATGGGAGTAGGAGACCCAATAGATTTAATAGAAAATAGTTTAAGAGGAATAGATTTATTTGATTGTGTAAGTCCCACAAGGCTTGCTCGTCATGGCCATGCTTATACAAAAAATGGTAAAATAAATTTAAAAAATAGTAAATATAAAGAAGATTTTACTTCAGTGGAAAAAGGATGTAAATGCTATGCATGTAAGCATTATACAAAAGCATATATTAAACACCTGATTAGTGCTGAGGAAACTTTTGGAGCAAGGCTTTTATCAATTCATAACATTTATTTTTTAGAAAATTTAATGAAAGAGATTAGAGAAAATATAAAAAATGGAACACTAGAAAAATATCGTGATGAGTTTATTTTATCTTATTTCGGAGAAAACTATGAATATAAATAAAATAGTAATATATGTAACAATTGTAACTCTTCTTTTTATTATTGGTGTTCCTACAATACATAAAATAATATCAATTAATAATCAAAAACTTAATTTAGTTAATGAAAAATTGGTAACTTCACAAGCTTTTAAATGTTATTACGAAGGAAAGTGCAATGATAAAAAAGTTACTTTACAAATGCTTTATGATAATGGTTATTTAGTAGATGATATCATTGATCCAAAAACAAAAGAAGTATATTCTACTTCTTCATATGTTATAGTATCACTTGATAAAATGAGCCTTGTAAGAAATTAACAAGGTTTTTTATTTGTGATAAATTGTTAAAAAGGCAATAATAAGTCCTAGTAAAATAGTTATACCTATTATAATAATTGCTTTTGTAAACCCATTTTCATCATTATATAATTTAATTCCAGAAATAAAATCTTTTGTAAGTGATCTTGAGTTTCCTTTTGCCATAGGACTGCTTTCTTTCATACTATCATAAAATTTTTGAAGTTTATCTTTAATTAGAGTGACTGCAGGATGATCAGCTCCATCATTTAAACTTAAGTTATAGGGATTATCCACTTCGTTAATTGGCCCAGACAATATATTAAATATTTTGGTTAAGTTTTCATCCTTATGTTCTAGGTTAGAATATTTTCTATATGCATCAAAATAAACATCTAAATAACTAGTAATAGCCTCCTTTAAATTGTCATTTATTTCATTTAAATATAAGCATCTATAAATTACATTTGCTTCTTTAGTTAAATTTTCAAAATAAGCTTCATCGTATTTTGCCATAACTCCTACCTTCTATACTAATTAAAGTTTATCAAATTTTTTTAAAACTTTCAATTGTTTTTAGATATGTTTTATTGTATTATAATTTTGAAAGAGGAAAAAATGGAAAAGTTAAATGAACAGTTTATTATAAATTTATCTAATAATAAAAAAGAACCTATATGGATGAAAGCGTTTAGATTAAATGCTTACAAAAAGTTTTTAGAACTTGATAATCCTAATTTTGGTCCTAAAATAAATATTGATTTTAATAATTTAGTTTATCATAAAGGCCTTTTCACACCTCCCAGTTGTTCTTGGGAAAATGTATCAAAAAATGTAAAGGATACATTTAATAATTTGGGGGTTATAGATGCTGAAAAAAAATATTTAAAAGGTGTTTCTAATCAATACGAAAGTGAAGTTGTTTATCATAAAATGGAGGAAAGTAATGGTATAATATTTTTATCCACTGATGAAGCCTTAAAAAAATATCCAGAAATTTTTGAAAAATATTTTAATAATTTAGTTAAATATGATGAAAATAAATATACTGCTTTGAATAGTGCATTATGGAGTGGAGGCTCATTTATTTATATCCCACCATATACAAATGTAGATAGACCACTTCAAAGTTACTTTCGAATTGATACTAAAAATTTGGGTCAGTTTGAAAGGACTATAATAATTGTTGATCATGACTCATCACTTCATTATATTGAAGGTTGTACTGCAAAAAATTATTCAGCAACATCACTTCATGCCGGTGTTGTGGAAATTTATGTTGGTAAAAATAGTAAATGTAAATATTCGACAATTCAAAATTGGAGCAAAGATGTATATAATCTTGTTACTAAAAGATGCATTATCGAAGAAGGTGGATTTATGCAATGGGTAGATGGTAACATTGGAAGTGGTGTTACTATGAAATATCCATCATGTATTTTAAAAGGTGATAATAGTAGTGCAAGTTCAATAAGTATTGCCTATGCTAAAGAAGGTCAACATTTAGATGCTGGTGCAAAAATGATTCATTTAGGTAAAAATACAAAAAGTACTATAATAAGTAAATCAATTTCCTCATGTGGAGGAATAAGTGATTATAGGGGAACTGTTAAAATAAGTAGTTCAGCAGTAGGTTCAAATGCAATAATTAAATGTGATAACATTATTTTAGATGATAAATCAAGTTCAAATACATATCCTAAAAATATAGTTTTAAATAATGAAAGTACTTTAGAACATGAAGCTACTATCTCAAAAATTAATGAAGAAAAGTTAAATTATTTAATGAGTTTAGGAATTAGTGAAGATAGTGCAAAGGATTTATATGTTTTAGGATTTATGTCAGACTTTAAAAAAAGTTTACCTATGGAATATGCTGTTGAATTAAACCGCTTAATAAAAGAATAAACGTAAAATTTGTGTAAAGTTAAAATTTTGTAAAAAACACTGTTTTGTTTAATAAATAGATAAATTTGTATATACATTTTGATTTATTTAGTTATATAAATTAATCTATTTATTTATATAAACATGATAGTTTTGCTTTTTGCAAAATTTTTTTTAGTTTGATAAATTTTTGATGAAAGGAGGATAATATGAACACCGTTGTTTTAGTAGGTAGACTTACAAGTGATCCCGAAATAACTGTTACCGAAAATGGTAGAAATGTTACTAAAATTACTCTTGCTATAAATCGTAATTATAAAAATCAAGATGGCCTTTATGAATCTGACTTTATAAGATGCGTTTTATGGAATAGTATAGCAGGAGCTACAACTGAATATTGTAAAGTTGGCGATGTTATAGGAATTAAAGGTCGTCTTCAGACAAGTAGTTATGAAAATAAAGATAATCAAAAAGTTTACGTAACAGAAGTTATAGCGGAAAGAGTTACCTTTTTATCATCAGGTCATAAAAATAATGATAATAAAAAAGCAGAACCTTTAGAAAAAGAAAAGTCAAATAAAAAAGAAAAGAAAGTTACTTAAAACTTTCTTTTTTGCTTTACGTAAACTTTTTGAAAAATTTTACATATAAGAATACATATGGTTAACTTAAAACAAAAACACTTTTTCATGACTTATACTAAAGCCGTTAGGCGGTGAAGTTTGATATGTTAATCGGTAAAAGATTAAGAGAAGCTCGAAAAGCACATAATATGAGTGCTGAACAATTAGGCAATATGATAGGTGTTACAAAAGCTGCTATTAGTTTATATGAAAATGAAAAACGTAATCCTAAAATAGAAACTTTAATTGAAATAATGTATGCTTTAGGTGTAAGTAGTGATTATCTTTTAGGGGCAGACACATTCGTAGAAATAGCAGATGAGGAAAATATTCATTATGAAATTTTAACAAATGAAGAGATGGCTTTCATTAATGAACTTCGTAAAGATAAAATATTACAAGAAAGACTTTTAAGTGATCCTAGAGAAAGTATTAGAGCTATTAAAAATAAAATGTAAACTGAAATTTTTTTCAGTTTTTTTCATATATATTTAATGATGAAAAAATTTATAAGTTTTATTTTAATTTTATTACTAATCATATCAAGCTTTTATTATGCTGATAAGATTTCAAAAATGGTTATAAATAAAAGTAAGTTAATGAAGCAAATAAAAAAAGAAAAGGTAAAATATGAAACTAACTCTGTTGATGCAATTATTTCAGATGATTATATAATTCCAGGTATAAATGGTAAAAAAGTAAATGAAATAGAAAGTTATTATAATATGAAAAAGTATAATACTTTTATAAAAAATAAACTAATTTTTAAAGAAGATTTTCCAAGTGTAAGTTTAGAAAATAATAAAGAATTAATTATAAAATCAGCAAGTCCACTTAAAAATGCGGTAAGTATTTTAATTAAGGATAATAAGGATGCTATTAATTACTCGAAAAATTTAGATATAACACTGCTTGTAACAAATAAAACATTTGATTATAAAAAAATAAATGATCAAATAAATGTTGATTATGACAATATTAAAGTTTTAGATGAAACATTAAATAAATATAATAAAAATACAAAAATATATATTATAGATAGTAAACTTGATAATTATAAAAATAACTATCTTGTTAAACCAAGTTTTATTTTAAATAATATTTCTATAGTAAATAAAGATGAAATTTCAAGTGGAGATATTATTTATATATGTGATGATTTAACTTTAGAAAATTATAAATTATTACTTGTTACTATAAATTTTAAAAATCTTAAAGTAATGGGTTTAAGTAAGCTAATTAGTGAAAATAATAATTAAAAACTTTTTTCGACAAATATTTTATTAATTTTTTGTTAGGATGTTTTTAGGTGATAGTATGGCAAGGTTTAAAAGTGTTAGTAAAAAGAAAAAACTTCAAAGAAAAATCATTATATTTTTAATTGAAATAATTATTGCTATTTTTATTGTTAAATTAATAAAAAAAAATTTTAAATTAACTGATAAAAAACTTGGATACATTACTTATAATTATTTAGGAAAAATAAAAAAAATTACAAATTCTTCAGTTGTTATAAAAACTGAAGAAAATATTCATAATGGTGCAAGATCACCAACTGTATATATTTATAATTCTCATCAGACAGAGAAATATCAAACAAGTAAAAATAATCCATATAATATAGATTATGATGTTTTTTTTGCAAGTTATATTTTAAAAGAATATTTAGAAAAAAGTGATATTATTGCTGTAGTTGAAGATGGTAAAGTAAGTGATGTTTTAAAAGAAAATAATTTATCATATTCATATAGCTATATTGCAAGTAGAAAACTTTTAGAAAATGCTAAAGTAAAATATCCAACATTAAAATATTTTATTGATTTACATAGAGATTCACTTAATTATGATTTATCAACGGTTAAAATAAATAATGTATCTTATGCGAGAATACTTTTTATTCTTGGTTTAGAACATGAAAATTATCATGATAATGAAAAAATAATTAATGCCTTAAATAATAAAATAAAAGAAAAATACCCATCGCTTACAAGAGGTGTTAGTAGAAAAAAAGGAAAATATGTAAATGGAGTTTACAATGAAGACTTTGATAAAAATTTGTTTTTAGTGGAAATTGGAGGTCAGTATAATAATATTATTGAAGTAAATAATACTTTAAAAGTTTTCGCAGATATTTTAAGTGAGTATATAAAGGAAGATGACTTATGAAAAAGAAAAATCCATTTTTTACATTACTTTTAATTTTATTTCTAATATATTTAGGTTTATTTATAGCAAATGAAACGGGTTTTTATGATAAAAGCGTAAGAGATAAAACTATTTTAACTCAAAAAAAAATTAAGGATTTTGAAAAAGATATAAAGGAAGGTAAAAATATTGATGTTACTTCTTATTTACCTAAAGAAAAAGATTATTCAAATGTTTTTACGAAATCGGCAAATAAAATATCAAATAAATTAGGCTTTCTTGTAAATAATAAATCTAAAAATATTTGGCAATTTATAAAGGCTTTATTTATTTCTTAACTTCTTGTATAATAATATTTGGTGATTAAATGAAATCAAATATTAGAAATTTTTCGATTATTGCACATATAGACCATGGTAAATCTACTTTAGCAGATCGTTTTTTAGAACTTACAAATACGTTTGACAATCGAGCTAATGTTTCCCAAGTTCTTGATAATATGGAACTTGAAAAAGAAAGAGGTATTACAATTAAACTTAATGCTGTATCACTTGATTATAAAGGATATACTTTAAATTTAATAGATACCCCAGGTCATGTAGATTTTTCTTATGAAGTTTCAAGAAGTTTAGCAGCTTGTGAGGGAGCTATTTTGGTAGTTGATGC
>CAKOOO010000017.1 GCA_934098665.1 uncultured Bacilli bacterium | reverse complement strand
AATTTTCTTAAATCTACCTAATATAAGAAAATTAGATGGTGTACTTACGGGCGAAAAGAGGAGTGTATGAAAAGTAAAAAAATAGTGTTGTTCGTATTTTTATTGATCGGAGTTTTAAGTTTAATTTTAACCTATAAATTAAAACAAAATAGTTTAAATAAAAATAAACCAGTTAAAGAAGAAAAATTATCTATAATGATAAAAGAAGATGGTGCAACTGATTATACAAAATCAAGTTCAAAAGATATTCCTAAAGGAAACTATACTTTAAATACAGAAAAAAGTTATTGCAAAAATAATGGTAAGATAGAGGGTTATGATAGTGTTACAGGTACTGTGTCTTTTGCCTTTATAGGAACAGATAGATGCTTTTTATATTTTGATTATATTTCCGATATATCATTTGAAACATTAATGACACCAAACAATACTGACATATTTAATGAGAATGGACTAAGATATGAAGGAAAAAACCCAAATAATTATATTTGTTTAGATAACCAAACAAGCGGTACATGTTCAGATAGTTCATTATTATTTAGAATAATAGGACTTTTTGATGAAGAGTATTCAAATGATGGAACAAATAGTAGTGGTACTAAAAAACTTCTTAAAATAATAGATACAAATAATTATGGTGGCGATGATGGTACAAATGGTAAAAAATGGAATTCATCAGGAACAAACAATTGGAGTACTGCGTCGCTTAAAACAGAATTAAATGGAACATACTTGGATGCTTTATTAAGCACTTCTAATGTAAATAGTAAACTATCTAGTGCAATTGCAATTGCAAAATGGCATCTAGGTGGCCCAAGTGCTGATAATTATTCTATATTGACTGCAGAAGGCTTTTATACAGAGGAAAGAAATACAAGTGCAATTTATAGTGGTAATCCATCAAGTATTTATGCAAAAGCTGGTCTTATATATCCCAGTGATTATGGTTATGCAACCGTAGGTGGTTCTACGAAAAGTAAGTCGGGTTGTAGTACAGAAACATTATATGACTGGGAGGGTTCTTTATATAGTGATTGTAAAAATAATGATTGGTTATTTACATCACAAAGTAGTTTTGTATATAGTGGAGAATGGCTTCTTTCACCATATTCTTCTGATTCAATTTATGCTGCAGTTTTGAATGATGATGGTGGTGTGGATTACAACCACGACAGTGTCGACAACGACATTGCTGCGGTTCGTCCAACATTTTATCTTGATTCTAGTATCCTAAAAATTGTAGGTACAGGTGATGGAACAACTACTAATGCATATAGAATTGGATAGTAGTTACAAAAAACTAATGTAAAATATACAAAATATATACAAAATTAGACAAATAAAAAAAGAAAACTATGTAAAATATTTACATGGTTTTTTTATGCAAAAGTATGGGAAATTTTTTAAAAGTTTTTTATTTTTAATAAAAATTTTGTTTAAAAAAAGGAAAACGGCTTTCGAGCGGTAAAAATATAAGTGAAAGGAGAAATTTATGATAAAGAAATATTTAAACACTTTTCTTATTAGTTTTGTAATTTTACTTATACTTTTAGAGTATGGTATTTTTGCATATTTTTATTTCTATAAAGGTAATGAAGAAACCCCTACAGTGGAAGTTAATGAGCCAGTTATAGAAATAAATGATGAATTTTATGTTGAAGTAAAAGGTGCGGTAAATAGTCCAGGTGTTTTCAAAGTAAATAGTGATAATATTATAAATGATGTTATTACTATGGCAGGAAACTTTAAAAGTAATGCTTATACAAATAATATTAATTTAAGCAAAAAAGTTTCTAAAGAAATGGTTATATATGTTTATACAAACTATGAATATAATACTATTTTAAATGAAAAAAAAGAAAATACTAAAGATGTTATAGATACAAAAGATACTGTATGCACTTGCCCTGATGTAGATATTTCATCATGCATAGATAAAGGAGCCTCTATTATTACAAGTGATGAAAATAATTTATCAAGTGATAATAATGAAGAAGAAAAGCCTAATGAAGAAGTAAAGACAAATGAAACTGATAATAGCGAAAGTAAAGTAAATATCAATACTGCTTCCAAAGAAAACCTTATGAGTTTATCTGGTATTGGTGAAGCCAAAGCTCAAAAAATAATTGATTACCGAAATGAAAATGGATTATTTACCTCTATTGAGCAAATAAAAAATGTAAATGGTATATCAGAAAAAGTATTTGAGCAAATTAAAGAGTTTATTACTATATGAAAAAGGTATTAAACTCTTTCCTATTTTATATAATTACATTTATTTTTATAAGTTTATTAATTATTATAAAAGTATATGTTATTAAATATAAATCTAAATATTTAGATAAAGAATACATTATTACTGGTAAAGTATCAAAAGTTAATATTAGTGATAAAAAAGTAAGTTTTATTATAAAGGGAAAAGAAAAAATTATGTGTTTTTATTATGATAATATTGATTTAAATGATGGTGATACTGTAAAAATAAATATTTTGTTATCATATCCAAATAAAAATACTATTCCAAATACATTTAATTATCAAAAATATTTATATAATAGTAAAATTTATAAAATAGGAACTGTAAATAAAATAACTATAGTTAAAAAAAATAAAAATATTTTAAATATATTAAAAAATAAACTTGAAAGTAGGGTATCATTTAATGCATATTTAAAATTATTTGTTCTCGGAGATAAAAAAGGCATTAGTGAAAGTTATGATTATTATAAAGATATTGGTGTTGCTCATCTTCTTGCCATAAGTGGCATGCATGTAAGTGTTTTTGTATTAATCCTTCGAAAAATATTTTTCTTTTTATCAAAGAAAAAACAAAATGTAATAATTAGTATAGTTTTACTTTTTTATTCATTTGTAACAGGTTTTACAGCCTCGATATTAAGAGTTACAACCTTTTTTATATTAAATAGTATTAATAAAGACCATGATTTTAAATTATCTCAAATGAAAATACTTTTTTTATCAATGTTTATTTTACTTTTAATAAATCCATTTTTTATCACAAATATAGGTTTTTTATATTCTTTTGCATGCTCTATATCTATGATATTAATTCAAAAATATCTAATGAAAAATTATTTTAAAAATCTACTAATAATTACATTTTATATGACACTTTTTACACTTCCTATTACAATTAGTTTAAATTATGAAATTAATTTAATGGTTTTTATATCTAATTTTTTACTTATTCCATTTGTAAGCTATATTTTATTTCCATTTGCTTTAATAACTATTATATTTAATTTTTTAAATCCTATTTTTTCATTTTTAACTTTTTTAATGGAAAAAACATCCTTTATTTTAAGTACGATTAAGATAACTAAATTAATTATTCCTAAAACAAGTTTTATATTAATTATTCTTTACTATTTATTTTTACTTCTATATATTTATTATAATAAAAAAAGATTTTTTGTTTTTTTAATTTCCTTAATTATATTTATTAAAATAATTCCATTTATTTTCTCAAAGGAAAATATAATATTTTTAGATGTTTCTCAAGGTGATAGTATGCTTTACATTACTAAAAATCAAAGTAAAGTTTATATGTTTGATACTGGGGGAATTATAAATAAAAGTGTTAGTGATAATAGTATTTTATATTTAAAAAGTTTAGGTATAAGTAAAATAGATTATTTAATTTTAACTCATGGTGATTATGATCATGCAGGTGATGCAGAAAATGTAATTAATAAAATAAAAGTTAAAAATGTAATTTTTAATAATGGGGAATATAAATCTTTAGAAAAAAATGTAATTAATCTTTTAAAGAAAAAACTTATTAAATATTTTAAATGTAATGATGTTAATATTAAAAATATTAAGTTTTTAAATGATACTGATTTTAATAATGAAAATGATAATTCAATAGTAACTCTTTTGAAAGTAAATAAGTATAATTTTCTACTTATGGGTGATGCAAGTAAAAAAACGGAAAATTATATAATGAGTAAAAATCATATTCAAAATATTACATTTTTAAAAGTAGGACATCATGGTTCAAACACTAGTAGTGGAAAGAGTTTTATTAATTATATAAAACCAATTTATAGTATTATTAGCGTTGGCAAGAAAAATAAATTTGGGCATCCTAAAAAAGAAGTACTTGATATTTTAAATAATACTAAAATTTATAGAACTGATTTAAATGGAAGTATTCAAATTTTAATTAATAATAATGGTTATAAAATTAAAACATATGAGCCATAAAATAGTTTTTGCAAAATATAATGAATAATTTAGAAAGGATGTGGTGTTATGACAATATTATTTTTTAGTAATACAAAATGGTCGACAATGTCGACCGTTTCGACATGGAGCCATTATATAGAGTTGTTACCGTTTAATGATATTAATAAAATTAATTACATAAATTTTAGATTTAAATAACTATTAGAAAGGATGAGATAATATGACAAATTATTATGATGAAATAAAAGAAAAATTATTAAAAAATGAAATATATGCAAAGGTAAAGGATTATTCAAAAGAAAGAAACAAAGTTATTACATATTTTGAGGTAGGTAAACTTTTAAGTGAAGCAGGAAAAGAATATGGCAAGAATATTATTGGATGTTATGCAGAAAAATTAGTTAATGAAGTAGGCAAGAAATATAATTTAAGAACCTTATATAATATGAGAAAATTTTATGATATATTTAGTAATGAAAAATTGTACCCACTGGGTTCAATTTTGTTATGGAGTCATTACAGAGAGCTTTTATCGTTAAAAAATATTGATGAAATTAAATATTACATTGATATATGTGTGAAGAGAAATCTTACGAAAAGGGAACTGAAAGAATTAATAAAATCCAAAGAATATGAAAGACTTGGCGAAGAGACTAAAAATAAATTAATAACAAACGAAGAAATAAAATTACCTGATTTAGTGCCAGATCCCATATTAATTAAAACAGAGTTTAATCAAGAAAAAATTACTGAATATGCATTAAAAGAGGCAATACTTAGTAATTTAGATAATTTTTTAAAAGAGTTAGGTAAAGGTTTTAGTTATATAGGTAATGAATACAAAATCAAAATTGAAAATAACTATAACTATATAGATTTGCTTTTATATAATTTTATATTTAAGTGTTTTGTGGTTATTGAACTCAAAGTAACAAAGCTCAAGAAAGAACATGTTGGTCAAATACAAATTTATATGAATTATATAGACAAAAATGTAAAAGATATAACAGATAATAAAACTATTGGAATAATTATATGTGCTAAAAATAATAAATGTATAATTGAATACTGCTCCGATGAAAGAATATTTGCAAGAGAATTTAAAATAACAAGTTAAAATGAAAAACTATTATGAGAAAATCAAACAGAAATTATTAAATAATGAAATAAGTAAACTAGCTAATGAGGCAGTTTTATCTTTTGATAGAAAAAGGTGTAGCAATGCCACACCAATTAACTTGGTTTCATGTTTTATATTGCCAATAAAAAATATTGATGCCGTAAAATATTATCTTGCTAAAGCTGCAAGAGAAAATATTCTATATAGAATTTTTAGAACACTAATAAAATCAATTACATAAAATTTAAATAATCATTAGAAAGGATGTAGTAATATGACAAATTATTATGATGAAATAAACGAAAAATTATTAAAAAATGAAATATATGCAAAAGTAAAAGATTATTCCAAAGAAAGAAATAAAGTTCTTACTTATTTTGAAGTAGGTAAACTTTTAAGTGAAGCTGGCAAAGAATATGGTAATGATGTTATAGGTCAGTATGCTAAAAAATTAATTACTGAAGTAGGCAAAAAATATAATGTTAGGACGCTTCGAAGAATAAGACAATTTTATAATGTTTTCAGTGATATAAAATGGTCGCAATAGGCGACCATTTTAACGTGGAGCCATTATGTAGAGTTATTACCGTTAAATGATATTAATTAAATTAATTATTACATTAAAATTTGTAATGAACAGAGAGTAACTAGAGATGAACTTAGAAATAAAATTAAATCCAAAGAATGTGAAAAAATATTAGTAAGAGAATTTACAATAACAAATTAAAATTTTGTAAAACTTACTCAAGAAGTTGGTAAAAAATATAACATAGCAACTTTAAAGCGTATGAGGCAGTTTTATCTTTTAATTGAAAAAGGTGCGCCGTTCGCGCACCAATTATCTTGGTGTCAATACATATAACTTATACCAATAAAAAAAATAAATGAAGTTAATTACTATATTAATATTTGCAAGAGAATTTAAAATAACAAATTAAAATGGAGGTTAAAATGATAAATTATTATGTGAAAATCAAACAGGAATTATTAAATAATGAAATAAGTAAGTTAGCTAAAATAAATTCAATTAATAATAGTGATTTAACTACTTATTATAATGTAGGCAAAATGCTTAGTGATGCTGGAAAAAGTTACGGTGAGAATATAATTGGCAAATATTCCGTAAAACTTACTCAAGAAGTTGGTAAAAAATATAATACAACAACTTTAAAGCGTATGAGGCAGTTTTATCTTTTAATTGAAAAAGGTGCGACACTGTCGCACCAATTATCGTGGAGTCATTATATAGAACTTATACCATTAAAAAATATAAATGAAGTAAATTACTATATTAATATTTGTGAAAAAGAATTGTTAACTAGAGATGAACTTAGAAATGTTATTAAATCTAAAGAATATGAAAGACTTGGTGAAGAAACTAAAAATAAATTAATCACAAATGAAGAACTAAAATTATCTGATTTAGTACCAGATCCAATAATGATACCAAGTTGTAATAATATAGATATCAAATCCATATCTGAAAAGTATTTACAAGAAACAATTATGTTAAATATATCATCATTTTTAAAGGGACTTGGTAATGGTTTTAGTTTTATAGATAATGAATATAAAATTAAAGTTGGAAGTAATTATAATTATATTGATTTACTTTTATTTAATATAGATTATAACTGTTACGTAGTTATTGAGTTAAAAATAACAAAGCTAAAAAAAGAACATATTGGACAGATACAAATTTATATGAATTATGTTGATAAAGTTATTAAGAAGCATTATCATGAAAAAACTATTGGTATAATCATATGTGCAAAAAATAATAAATGCATAATTGAATACTGTTCTGATGAACGAATATTTACAAGAGAATTTAAAATAACAAGTTAAAATGACAAATTATATTGAAAAAGTGCCCGATTAGGGCACCAATTATCATGGAGTTATTACATAGAAATTTTAACTTTTTATAATTAAAATAAATTAATGTTATGTAGCAAGGAGAAAATATACAAAAAAAGATAAATAATAATAAAATTTATTTTTACAAAGGTGATAAAGAGTTAATTGGTTTAAAATTTATAGGTGCTGATTTTACAATTTATGTAAAAACAAAAGATATTATTGAAATAAATAGTGATAGTGAATTATATAACTGTTTAAATGATATATTTACTATGCAATATGATTTTGGAAATAATCCATTAAAGGATGTTAAAACAGCGTCATTATTTGTTTTTTTATTTAATTGACTTACAAGATAAGTATTAGTATAATAATTTCTACAGGAGGTTATTATGAATTATCAAATATATATTAGCCATGAAATGTTAATTAAAAATACTACAGTAATGTATGATTTAAAATCTTTATTTAATTATAAAACTGATTTTGATAAAATAGATGATGTTAAAGTTAAATATTCTCAAGGTTCTATATTTTTAATCGTAAAAGGTGATTTACATTTATACGGATATAAAATTAATGATGATACGCAGTATTCTGGATTTTATGATGTTATTAATCAAAGATGGTATCCAAAAACATATCTTGAAAATAAAGATGTTACATTTATAACAAATACAAATGAAACTATATATAATTCACCAAAAAAACCTAGAGTATTAAAAAAATTTTTCTTCTGAAAATAAGTGATTATAACTATAACCGATAAAAAAGAAGAAAATATTAATATAAAATCTTTAGTAACAAACTTAAAGTGCTATCATATATTAAAGTAACATTACTTGTAATGTTTACATAGATTGGGCCTTATATAAAAGGCTCTTTTATTTTAAGTAAAAAAATTATATAATAGATTTATGAAAGTTTATTTAATTTATTCAGATAGTTATAAAAGAATTAATGAAAAGGTTAATGAAATAGTTAATGGTTTTTCAAATATCATAAAATTTGATTTAAGAATAAATACAATTAGTGATGTTATAGAGGAAGCAAATTATTATTCACTTACTGGTGAAGGAAAAATTATTATTGTTAAAAGTAATGATTTTTTTGCCCCTAAAAAAGGAAAAGATGATAAAAGTGAAGATATTTTACTTAAATATTTAAATAATTCAAATCCTTTAGTAACTTTAATTTTTACTTGTGAAAAACCTTTTGATAAAAGAAAAAAAATATATAAATTAATAAATGAAAATAAATCTGTTATAGAGCTTATGCCTTATAATAAAAAAGAAATGGTTTATAAATGCACTGAAATATTAAAACAAAATAGAATTAATGCAAATTATGATGTATGTAATTATATTGTTGAAAATTCTTATGTAAACTATGATATATGTTTATCAGAAATAGATAAAATTATTTTATATTATAAAAGTGGTAATTTAACTATGGATATGGTAAAAAATATATGTTCTAGTGCAAATAATGCAAGTGTTTTTAAATTTTCAAGATGTATTTTAAATAAAGATCTAAAGGGTGCTTTAAGTTTAATAAATGATTTTGAGGTTTTAAAAATTGATCCAAGTATTGTAATTATAAGTATATATAAAGATGTTCAATTTTTATATTTACTTAAAACTAGTAAAAACGAAAAAAATTTATGCTATATGTTTGGTAAAGAGGCTTGGCAATTAAATGATTATAATAATATAAAGGATAGTTTTAAAACTTCAGAACTTAAAAAAATCATAATTAGACTTGCTGATTATGATTATAAATATAAGTGTGGATTATACCAAAAAAATGTTATACTTGATTTAATTGCATTAGAATTTTGTGAATAATTAATTTAATTTTGTATAATTATTAAACGATATTTTTGAAATGTTATAAAGGTAGTCTTTACCTTTTTTTTCTATTATTTCTTTTATTTGATTATCTACATTTACTCCAGCACCTTTTTGTAAATTAAAGCCAGTTAAGTTACTTAATTTATCCATTTCTTTAATAAAGATGTATCTTGCAATAACTGATGCAGCGGCAACGCTCATACATTTACTTTCTCCTTTTGTATAAAATTTTATTCCTTGTAAAGTAGTTTCATCATTTTTTAAATAACTATAAAATTTTTTTTCATTTACAAATTGATCAACAACAGCATACTTATAGTCAGGGTTATATTTTTTAACTAAATCCATTAATACTTTATTATGAAGTACTGCTTTTATTTGAACCATATTATAATTTTTATTAAGTACTAAATCATTAAAATCTTTATTACATAATACAAAGTATGTGTATGGCACACTTTTCATAAGTTCTGGTGCAACTTTTAAAATAATATCATCATTTATTTTTTTTGAGTCTTTTATACCTAAAGCTTCAAGTGCTTTTATTTTATTTGAGGGAACATATGTTGCCACTACTACAATAGGGCCAAAAAAGTCTCCACAGCCAGTTTCATCACTACCAATTGAAGAGTAATATACGTAAAAATCATTATTATCACTTTTTTTATTATCTTTACTTTTTACAGTATTTATAGCGGGTTTTCCTGTAAGTTTAGACTGCATACTTTGCCATATACTGGCTTCAATATCTGCACCAACTCCTTGAAACATTACTTTTCCTTTTTCATATAATGTTATAGTTACATCATAGTTTTTAGCCGAAAATTTTGCATAGGGTGGGGTTTTTATTTCGAATGCTTTATAAAATTTAATTAATTTATCATGAAGCCTTTCATCTAACATAAATACTACACAGTTCAATTTAATCACCTAAAATTATTTTACTAAATTTTTTTATAAAAGTCACTTTTTTAAAGCAAAGTTTACATATTTTTAAATATTTTTTTGTATTTTATATCATAATATTAAATGAAAGTTATTTTTTATGCTTTATTTTTTGCTTTTTATATTATATAATTAAATAGTAGGAAAGAGGTTAAGAGTGAATATTATAGAAATTGTTATTTTAGTTATTATTTTATTAGGAATTTTATTAGGTATTAAGAAAGGTGCTATAAAAGGTTTTTTTAACCTTATTGGAACAACTGCAATATTGATTATTTCTTATTTACTCCATGGTTATTTAACTACAATTTTAATAAGATTTTTACCTTTTTGGAATTTTAAAAATTATGTAGGACTTTATTCATTAAACTTTTTAATATATGATGTTATATCATTTGTTGTTGTGTTTGTACTTTTATATTGTATACTTAATATTTTAATTAATTTAGCAGGATTTATTGATTATTTAGTAAAGCTTGAATTATTATCAAAATTAGTTAATAAAATTATGGGTGCTGTATTTGGTATATTTAACGGATTAATATTTGTATTTATAATTTGCTATGTTATGCTTCAGATGCCTTATACACAAAAATATGTTATGGATAGCTCTATGAGCACTAAAATTATTGAAAGAACTCCAGTACTTAATGTTACATTTAGTAAAGGTATTCTTACAGGTGAAGATGTATATTTGAAATTAAAGGAATACTCTGGTAATGAAGAAGATGTTGAAAGTATGAATATATCTATTGCAACTTCAGTAGCTAAATATACTTTAGTAAATAAAACTTTGATTCAAGAGTCAATTGATAATGGAAAATTAAATTTAACACATGTTATTATCGCTTAGAAAGGAAAATTATGATTAAACATATTTCAAATGAAAATGAATTTTATGAACTTGTTAAAGAAGGAAAACCTATTGTAGATTTTTATGCTGACTGGTGTGGGCCTTGTAAAATGCTTTTACCAATTCTTGATGAAATAGATTTTACAGATGTTATCAAAGTTAATGTAGATGAATATCCTGAAATTGCTAAAAGATTTGGTGTAATGAGCATTCCAACATTAGTTTTTTTCGCTAATGGGCTTGAACAAAATAGAGAAATAGGTTATCGTTCTTTCGAAGAGATTAAAACAGAATTTAATAAATTATAAGTCACATAAAGTGGCTTTTTTTATTTTTACATTTTTAAATATAATAAAATTATTCGGACTTTAAAAAATATAAAAAATAGTGTATTATTTAATAGTAGGGTACAAATCAAATAAATGTACTTACTTAATTGTTTTTTTGAAAGGCGGAAAAAATGGAAAATAAAAAGAAAGTAAATATAGGTTGGATAATATCTGCGGTGTTTCTTTTAGTGCTTTTAATTAGTGCATCATTTGCATATTTTGGTATGTTTACAGTAAACCTTGAAAATAAGGTAGCAGTAAATATTCATGCAAGTACAATAGGTAATACATCTTTTATTGCAACAAGTGCAAACTTAAATGTAATAGTACCGACAAGTGGTATGTTTAAAGGTAATACTGGACTAGCTGCCGAAAATACCGCTACACTTACAGTAAATCTTACTGGAGCGCAAGATGTAATAACAACATGTACATATGATGTAGTGTATGAATATGATCTTTCTAGTGAAATATATGGAAGCACTGTAGCAGTAACAAATGGAGCGACAAAAGAAATAACAATGCAAGTAGATAGTCCAAGTGGAACAAATAGTTATGCAAGTGAAACAAATTTTGCTTATGATAGTACGTGGACCCCAAAAACATCTACAGTTGGAGCAAAGAAAACACTTGTTAAAAATGCAGTTATAGTAAGTCAAGGAACAAGTGTAGTGCAAAATATAAATATAACAGGAAGATATTATAATTTGAATGTAGAACAAACACAACTAGGAAATAAATCATTTACAGGTAAAATATATGTAGAAAATAATAATTGCACTGTTGGAGAAATACCAGAAAAAGCTTCAGAATTAATACTTGCATTAAATGGTGGTAAAGATGTAATATTGGCTAAAGGTACACCAACATTTGCAAATGTAGCAACAACCAATGAAGGAATGTATGCAAACGATGATGATTATACTGCAACAACAGGAATGAAGTCATATTATTTTAGAGGTGCCGTAAATAATAACTGGATAAAATTTGGTAAATATTCATCTAATGGTCCAGTACGTGGATATTATTCTTCTACTAATACATCAGATTATAAAGAGTATAATTCTTTAGAAGAATGCAATTCAGCAAGTAATTATAATTATAATTGTTCATATGTGTGGAATGAAAATGATGATATATATTGGCGCATAATCAGAATAAATGGCGATGGGTCAATAAGACTACTATATACAGGACCAACAGATCCAAAGACAATTTCATCAGTAATTGGAAGTAATGGTGTACATACGAATGAAGAACGTAGTTATATAGGTATAGGTGTATTTAATATTCTTAATAGACAAAATTATAAAGCAGAGCTTGTAGGATACATGTATACAGAAGGACTGCAACACGGCAATAGTACATCAAGTTATATAAAAAATGCATTAGAAAACTGGTATGCTGTAACAACATTAAAAGATAACCCTTTGGTATCTGAAAACCAAATATTTTGTAATGATAGAAGCGCATCAACAACAGATGTTGCTTATTCAACTACAAACTATACAACATTATCAAGTTGGAATTCAAGAGAAAAAGATTATTATTATGGAGCATATGGAAGGTTAGTCAAAAGTAATAGTCCTATACTAACATGTCCAACAGAAAGTGATAAGTTTACCTCAAAGAAAAGTAGTATGGGAAACAAAACATTAGAGTATCCAGTAGGCTTAATGACTGCAGATGAAGTAGCAATGGCAGGCCGAGTATTTTCAAAAGAAGTTAGTAATAATTATTTAACGGGCTATACTGCTTGGTCCGCTTCACCTGCATATTTCACTGCGGCTGAAATGAATGCACATCATTTTTTCTGGGGATCGATCTGGGGATCGCTTAACTATTATTTTGTAAATTCTAGTTTAGGCTTTCGACCCGTCGTTTCTCTATCCTCTGAAGCAAAATTATCTGGTGATAGAACTTATAATAATCCATACGTTGTAAATTAAATAAAATATAATTAATTTTATTAAAAAGTGCTAGAATTTTCTAGCATTTTTAGTATATTTGTGATATATTAAAAAAGTAATTATTTTTTTCTATGGAAAGCCCGACAAACTTTTGTTAACATAGAAACGCTAAAGTGCGATAAAAAAACAAGACCTAGAAGTAAGGTGGTACCGTGGAAATAATTTTCTGCCCTTACAGCATCTAGGTTTTTTTGTAATAAGGAGGATAGTTTATGATTACAAAACCAAAAGGATGTTATGATGTAACTGGGGATATTTCTAAAAAGTATCAAAGAATATGTGATGTAGTATCTGCATATGCTAAAATTTATAATTATAAGTATATTAGAACACCACTTTTTGAAAGTACAGAACTTTTTAAAAGAAGTGTTGGTGATACTACTGATATAGTGCAAAAAGAAACTTATGATTTTACTGACCGTGGTGGTAGAAACTTTACTTTAAGACCTGAAGGAACAGCTGGAGTAGTAAGAAATTTTATTGAGGATAAACTTTATGGTAATCAGTCATCAGTAGTAAAAGAATTTTATATTGGTACTATGTATCGTTATGAAAGACCAGGACTTGGAAGAAACCGTGAATTTACTCAATTTGGGGTTGAGTGTTTAGGCTCTGATGATGAAATGATGGATGCTGAAGTTATATCACTTTCATATAACATTTTAAAGGAACTTGGCCTTGATGTAACTGTTAAAATTAATAATTTAGGTTCTATAGAGGATAGAGAAAATTATAAGAAAGCTTTAGTAGAGTATTTAACACCACATATAAATGATTTATGTGAAGATTGTCAAAATAGAATTAAAACTAATCCACTTCGAATACTCGACTGTAAAGTTGATGATCAAAGTGAAATACTTAAAAATGCCCCAAGTATACTTGATTATCAGTCAAAAGAAAGTAATGATAGATTTAATAAAGTTCTTTCATATTTAGATTATCTTGATATTGATTATGAAATTGATAACTCTTTAGTAAGAGGACTTGATTATTATGATTATATGGTTTATGAACTTAAACTTAATGATTCTTTAGCACTTGGTGGTGGTGGAAGATATAATCACCTTGTTAAAAATTTAGGAGGACCTGAAGTTCCTGCCGTAGGTTTTGCTTGTGGTATAGAAAGAATTATTAATGAAATGAATGATGAAAGTTTTAATAATATTGATGTATATGTAATGTGTGTAAATGATGAAGAAAAGATTAAAGCAAATATTATCACACAAGATTTAAGACTGAATAATATTATATGTGAAACTAATGTTATGGATAAAAGTTTAAAATCTCAGTTTAAAGAGGCTGATAATATGAATGCAAAAAATTTAATAATACTTAATAGTGAAGATTTATCTAAAGGACTTATTACGGTAAAAGATAATGTTACAAAAGAAGAAGTAAAAGTACCTGAAGATGAAATAATAGATTATATTTTAGGAGTGATTTAAAATGGATATAAAAGATTTATTAAAAGAAAAAGAAGAGTATGTTGGAAAAGAAGTAGAAATATGTGGTTGGATTAAAAATCATCGTCCTCAGAAAGAATTTGGATTTATATCATTTTCTGATGGTACTACTCAAGGTGGAATTCAAGTAGTTTATGATAAAACTTTAAATAATTTTGAGGATGTAAGTAAGCTTTTAGTATCTTCTGCATTAAAAGTAAAAGGTGTTTTAGTAGCCTCAGAAGGTAAAGAAGATTATGAAATTAAGGCTAGTTCTATTGATATTTTATCATCATGTCCTGAGGACTATCCAATACAGCCTAAAAGACATACTCGTGAGTTTTTAAGAGAGCAAGCTTATTTAAGACCAAGAACAAACCTATTTACAGCTGTATTTAGAGTAAGAAGTGTAGCGGCTTATGCAATACATAAATATTTTAATGAGCATAACTATGTATATGTACATACACCACTTATTACTGCAAGTGATTGTGAAGGTGCTGGTCAAATGTTTGAGGTAACAACTCTTCCTTTAGGAGAAAAACCAGATTATTCAAAAGATTTTTTTGGTAAAAAAACATCTTTAACAGTATCTGGACAACTTCAGGCTGAAACATGTGCTCTTGCTTATAAAAAGGTTTATACATTTGGCCCAACTTTTAGAGCAGAAGATAGTAATACAAAAACTCATGCTGCAGAGTTTTGGATGATT
The DNA here is from genome assembly GCA_934098665.1 of uncultured Bacilli bacterium. Taxonomy (GTDB): domain Bacteria; phylum Bacillota_I; class Bacilli_A; order RF39; family UBA660; genus UBA6448. The sequence goes on along the minus strand of CAKOOO010000017.1, from coordinate 1,319 downwards.
GAACCAGAAATTGCTTTTGCAGATCTTAATGAAGATATGGTGGTTATGGAAGATATGCTTAAATATGTTGTTAAGTATGTTCTTGATAATGCTACTGATGAAATGAAATTTTTAGATAGTTTTGTAGAAAAAGGATTAATAGAAAAACTTACAAAATTAGTAAGTTCAAAATTTACAAGAATTACCCATGAAGAATGTATTAGACTTTTAATTGAAAGTGGTAAAAAATTTGAATTTGAACCTAAATATGGTGAAGATATTGCTAAAGAACACGAAAAATATATTACTGAATATTTTAATGGACCAGTATTTATTTATAACTGGCCAAAAGACATTAAAGCATTTTATATGAAACAAAATGATGATGGTAAAACTGTTGCTGCAGTTGACCTTGAAGTACCTGAAGCAGGCGAGTTAATGGGTGGAAGTCAAAGAGAGGAAAACTATGATAAACTTATCTCACGTATGAAAGAACTTAATATGGATACAGAAAGCATGGAATGGTATTTAAATTTAAGAAGATATGGTTCATGTGTTCATTCAGGATTTGGAATGGGATTTGAAAGACTACTTATTTATCTTACTGGTGTAGATAATATTCGTGATGTAATACTTTTCCCAAGAACACCAAAAAACTGTGAATTTTAGAAAGGATTTAATATGAATAGTAATAATAAATATAGAAATAAATATTGTGGAGAAATAAATATCGATGATGCTGGTAAAACTGTTAGAATTGGTGGCTGGATTAATTCAATAAGAAATCTAGGCTCACTTGTATTTTTAACTGTTCGTGATGAAAGTGGCATAGTTCAAGTTATAAGCGAAGATAGTGAAAAAACCTCTGGACTAACAAGAGAAAGTACTGTAACAATTACTGGTACTGTTCAAAAAAGAAGTGGTAATGTAAACCCTAACATGAAAACTGGTGAAATAGAAATAATTCTTGATACTATTGAAGTATTAGGTAAATGTGAAAACATTCTTCCTTTTGAAATAAATAGAAGCAAAGAAGCAAGTGAAGAAACAAGACTTAAATATCGTTATTTAGATTTAAGAAATAAAGAAGTCCATGATAAAATAGTTTTCAGAAGTAAAGTTGTAGATTTTATTCGTAAAACTATGAAAGAAATGGATTTTACAGAAATTACTACACCAATAATTACAGGTTCTTCTCCAGAAGGAGCTAGAGACTTTGTAATCCCATCAAGAAATTATCATGGTAAGTTTTATGCTCTTCCACAGGCACCTCAAATATATAAACAACTTTTAATGGTATCAGGATTTAATAGATATTTTCAAATAGCTCCTTGTTTTAG
>CAKOOO010000016.1 GCA_934098665.1 uncultured Bacilli bacterium | reverse complement strand
ATTAATTAAATTTGTAACAATGAAAGATCAAAAAAAGGTAAATATTGTTTTCATTATATTATCAGTTTTATTTTTTATAGATGTTATTGCAAGATATTGGTTAGGACCAAATTTTAAAGGATAACAATATCTTTTTTTATTATTTTATGATATATTATGTTTAGAAGAGTTTCTAAAGGAGATTTATGCATATAGAAAGAGGATTTCAAAATAATTATGGTAAAATTTTTTCTAATATAATTAATGTAAGTTTTAGTTCTATCGCTGAACTAAAAAATCACTTAGGTAATTTAATTTTAGAAACTAAAAAAGATAATAATAATTTTGTAACTTTAAAAGATGATTATGATGGAATTTATTTATATGAAATGCTTAATAAAGAAGATAGCAATTATGCATATAGATTATACCGTGATTATGAAAAGTATAAATATCGTAGACATTATGATGATTTATTAATTTCAAATCTTCAGGAAAAACAAAAACTAATAAAAAATGTTGATTTTCCTATTGGTGTAGTTACAATTGAAAATGAAGTTATTGGTCAAATAATATATTTATATAAACAAAGTCAAACAATATTTAACTATTTAAAATCTATTAAATCAGTTAATATATTTGAAAAAAAATATTATACTCTTTTATATGAGGTTTTAAAAATATTGCAATCATTGAAAGAAAATGATATTTATTATATTGATATTCATCCAAATAATTTTTTAAGACTTAATAATGGTACTATAAAGATTATTGATTTTGAAAATCATTCACTAGATTATAGTAATAATAAAGAAAATTATTTTAGGCATAATTTGTTTTATATAATTAATGATATAAATAAATATTTTGGACTTTCAAGTAATATAAATTATAGTGATTCTATTGAGGATATTTATAATAAAGTAAGAGAAAAAACGTATTAAGAAAGGATATTGTATGAAAGAAAAATTATTAAATTTAAAAGAAAGATTAGAAGTTATTGGGAGGTCACTTTGACATTAATAAATTAAATATTGATATTGAAAATTTAAAACAACAAACTTTAGAGGACAGTTTTTATTTGGATTCTTCGAAATCTAAGGAAGTTCTAACTAGATTAAGTCATTTACAAAAAGAAGTTAAGGAATATAATGATTTAAAAATAGATATAGAAGATGATCTTGAACTTATTGAATTAATAACGGAAAATGATATAAACGAATTAATAAATAGAATAGAGAGTTTAGAATATAATACGTATTTTAAAGGTGAGTTTGATAGTTTAAATTGTTATTTAGAAATTCATCCAGGTGCAGGCGGCACAGAAAGTTGTGATTTTGCTGACATGCTTTTAAATATGTATCAAAAGTTTTGTGAAAAAAATAATTTTAAATATGAAATAATTTATTTACAAAAAGGTGAGGAAGCTGGTGTAAAATCAGTTACACTAAAAATAGTTGGAGAAAATGCTTATGGACTTTTAAAAAATGAAAGTGGAGTTCATAGACTGGTTAGAATATCTCCATTTGATTCAAATTCAAGAAGGCATACATCATTTGCTTCGGTAAATGTCACACCTGAAATAAAGAAAAATATTAATATTGAAATAAATGAAAACGATTTAAAAATAGATGTATATCATTCATCTGGTGCAGGTGGTCAAAGTGTTAACACAAGTAATTCTGCAGTAAGAATAACTCATTTACCTACAAAAATAGTTGTGGCTGTCCAAAATGAAAGGAGTCAGCTTCGCAATAAGGAAATAGCTATGGAAATTTTAAAAAATAAATTATATTTGCTTGAACTTGAAAAAAAAGAAGCAATGACAAATAATCTTAAAAATAATGATAGTATTAATTTTGGAAGTCAAATAAGAAGTTATATATTAGAGCCTTATAAACTTGTAAAAGATTATCGAACAAACTATGAAAGTAATGATCCTGAAGCTATTTTAAATGGAGAAATTTTAGACATGCTTTTTTATAATCTAAAGGTTAGTAAATGAACAAAGATATTCTAGTAAATAAAGAAAATCCTTTAGACAAGAATTTTATTCCAAAAAATTTAATTAAAGTTACATTAATTGAAACTCCGAAATTAAATGATAAAATGTTAACTTATTTAGATAAAGAAGTATATGAAAACTTTTTAATGTTTCGTTTAGAGGGGTTATATAATGGAATAAACATGGTAATAGATTCTGGATATCGTTCATATAAATATCAAGAGTTTATTTTAGCATATAATTTATTTAAACAAGGGAAGAAAGCTTATAAATTAGTTGCTTTACCAGGATGCTCTGAACATCAAACAGGTCTTGCATTAGATTTTGCTTTAATTATTAATAATTTTTATGTTGAATATTTTGATGATTCTTTAAAAGAAGTTAAATGGATACATGAAAATGCGTATAAATATGGATTTATATTAAGATATCCAAAAGGGTTTGAAAATATTACTGGTTTTAATTATGAGTGTTGGCATTTAAGATATGTTGGTAAAGATGTTTCATTTTATATGCATGAAAATAATATCCGAACTTTAGAAAAATATCATAGTTTAAAAAACTTAAGAAAATAACAAAAAGTACTTGTAAAACTAAAATATTTTGGTATTATAATAATCGTATGAATGATGTTAATAAATTTTTAAATTTGAAAATTAAACCTGATGATAAAATTATCATTGCATGTTCAGGAGGACCAGATTCAATGTGTCTTCTTTCGCTTGCTATGAAAGTTACTAAAAATATTATAGTATCTACTGTAAATCATAATGTAAGAGAAAACTCTTTAATTGAGTATAATTATGTTAAAGAATTTTGCCAAAAAAATAATTTAATATTCGAAGGTCTAGATATTAAATTTAATACATTTACTAATTTTGAATATAACGCAAGAAAAAAAAGATATGATTTTTTTAATGAACTTATGAATAAATATAATGCAAAATATATTCTTACAGCTCATCATGGAGATGATTTAATCGAAACAATTCTTATGAGAATTACAAGGGGTAGTAAACTTTCTGGTTATATTGGTATAAAAAAAGAAAATAATAAGTATTTAAGACCTTTATTATATGTTGATAAAGAAGAAATATATAATTATTTAAAAGAAAATAATATTGATTATTATGTTGATGATACTAATTTTTCTGATGAACATGTAAGAAATAGATATAGAAAAAATATATTACCTTTTTTAAAAAAAGAAGATCCCCAAGTTCATAAAAAATATTTGAAGTTTAGTGAGGAATTAGAACTTTATGATGATTTTGTAAGTAGTTATATAAAAAAGCTAAATGCAATAAATAATGAAACAATAAATATTGATGCGTTAAAAAATGAAAAGAATTTTATAAAAAGAAAAACTATTGAATTATTAATAAAAAAAGTTCAAGCTAATGATGAACTAGACATAAATGATAATACACTATTTTCAATGGTAAAAATGATAAATTCTTCGAAAAGTAATTTGAAATTAAATTTAAATAATGGATATATAGCTCAAAAAGATTATAATTTATTTAAAATAAAAAAAGAACTAATTAAAGATAATTATTGTATTACATTTGATACATATTTTGAAACAAAAGATTATGTTATAAAAAAAGTTGATGAAGTTGATGTTAACAATAATTATGTTTTAAGGTTAGATAGCAGTCAAATAACACTACCACTTATTATAAGAACAAGAAAAGATGGGGACAAAATGTTTGTGAAAAATTTAGGAACCAAAAAAGTAAAAGATATTTTAATAAATGAAAAAATTAGTGTTGAAATAAGAGATATGTTACCAGTAGTCACTGATAGTTTAGGCCATATATTATGGTTACCAGGAATTAAAAAAAGTAAAATTGATATAGGAAAAAATGAAAAGTGTGATATAATACTTTTATGCGAAAGGAAATGATTAAATGAAAAATGCGAAAAAAAATTCAATTATAAAAAATTTAGGACCATATTTGGTTTTAGGAATAATTATAGGTATTATACTTGTAGTATTAAAACTTCAAGGCATGGTAGTTAATGATTTATCTACTGGAAAATTAATTACTGCTCTTGAAAATAATGAAGTTGAAGAAATTGTAATAACTCCAAAAAGTAGTGAGTCAATTTACTATGTTGAAGGTAAATTATCAAACTATAAAGATGGTGAAAGTTTTAAAGCCAAGGTTGTTGAAGATGAAATACCTGAAATTATAGAATATGTTAAGAAAAATAATATTGAAAAATATGATACTAATAAAGATCCAGGTTCAAGTACATTTTTATACATTGTTGTAAATGTGCTTCCTATAATAATTGTTGTTTCTGTAGCGTATTCATTATTTAATAAACTAGCAAGTTCAAATAAAAATTCTATGGATTTTGGTAGAAGCAAAGCACGTTTAAGCGATGACAAAGATAAAAAATCATTTAAAGATGTTGCTGGCTTGAAAGAAGAAAAAGAAGAAGTTGAAGAATTAATTGACTTTTTAAAAAATCCTAAAAAATTTCAAAGTATGGGAGCAAGAATTCCAAAAGGTGTTTTATTAGTAGGCCCTCCGGGAACAGGTAAAACACTACTTGCAAAAGCCATTGCAGGTGAAGCTAATGTTCCATTTTTCTATATAAGTGGTTCAGATTTTGTTGAATTATTTGTAGGTGTTGGCGCATCAAGAGTAAGGGATATGTTTAAAGAAGCAAAAAGAAATGCTCCATGTTTAATATTTATTGATGAAATAGATGCAGTTGGTCGTCAAAGAGGAACAGGTCTTGGTGGAGGTCATGATGAAAGAGAACAAACTTTAAATCAACTTCTAACTGAAATGGATGGATTTGGTGCAAATGAAGGTATTATTATTATTGCAGCAACAAATAGACCTGATGTTTTAGACCCAGCATTATTAAGACCGGGAAGATTTGATAGACAAGTTACTGTATCATTACCAGATGCAAATGAAAGAGAACAAATATTAAAAGTTCACGCAAAAAATAAAATTTTATCTTCAGATGTAAAACTTTCTTCAATAGCAGCAAGAACACCTGGATTTAGTGGAGCAGACCTTGAAAACTTATTAAATGAGGCAGCTCTTTTAGCGGTACGTCGTAATAAAAACAAAATATCAATTGACGAAATAGATGAAGCAACTGATAGAGTTTTACTAGGTCCAGCAAAAACAACTAGAAAAATTACTGATAAAGAGAAAAAATTAGTATCATTACATGAAGCAGGACATGCAGTTATTGGTCTTAAAAATGAATATGCTGAAGTTGTTCATAAAATTACAATTATTCCAAGAGGAATGGCCGGCGGATATACGATGATGCTTCCAAAAGAAGAAAAATTGTCTATAATGACTAAAAATGAACTTTTAGGAAGAATTACTGGTCTATTAGGTGGAAGAGCAAGTGAGGAACATTTCTTACATGAAATGAGTACTGGTGCTTCTGATGACTTTAAAAAAGCTACTGCTATTGCAAGAAGTATGGTTACAGAATATGGTATGAGTGAACTTGGACCAATGCAATATGAAGAAAGAGAAAAAAATGTATTTTTAGGTAGAGATTACGCAAAAAGCAAGGATTTCTCTGATCAAGTTGCTTTGGAAATTGATAGAGCTACTAGAAAAATAATTGATTCATGCATGGCAAAAGCAAAAAAAATTATTGCGGATAATGAAGCTTTAATATCACTTTTATCTGATGCATTAATGAAATATGAAACATTAAACAAAGAACAAATTGATTACATTGTTGAAAATGGAACTATACCAAGTGAAGAAATTATTGAAAAAACTTCAGATGAAGCTCAAATAAAAACCATTGATGAATTAAAAGCAATAGCTAAAGATAAAAAAATTAAAAATTATACAAAAATGACAAAAGCAGAATTAGAAGATGCTATTAAAGAAAGCGAGGAAGAATAATATGCTAGAAACAATTTTACTTGTTGTATCTGTACTTTTAATTGTTATTGTTTTATTGCAAAGCAATAAAGCAAGCGATGCTGGAAGTATTATTACTGGTGGAAATGAAGCTTTATTCAAGAATATGAAAGAAAGAGGAGTTGAACTATTTATAAGTAGATTAACGTTATGTTTAGGTATTATATTCTTCGTAATTTCTTTTATATTATTTTTAAAATAAAAATCATAGTAAAAAAATGCTATGATTTTTTTAAAATAATTGAAAAAAATAGTTAAGTAATATATAATTAAATTATGAAAAAAGATAGAAATGGTTTTACATTAATTGAAATGCTTGTGGTAATAACAATTGTCATTGCTTTGGGAATAACAATTGGTGTTAGTATGAATAAGTTAAGTCAAAATACAAAAAATGCCAATAATGAAAGTATTATAAAAGAAATTCTTGTTGCGACACAAACATATTGTAAATTATCAAGTAGTAACTGCTCAAATGATATACAATTAAGTACTTTAATTTCTTCGGGTACTCTTGATGAGGATATTCTTACAAAAAATAATCCTGCAAAAAACGGAAATGTAAAATTTAATGGAACTGATATAGTAAAATTAGTTATTAATACAAGTACAAAAGAGGAAGATTTTGTTTATACATGTAATGAAAATCATAAATATAAATTGTCAACAATAGATAACTGTACAAAAAATGGAAAATGTAGTTGGGGTGAATGTTAATGAAAGATAATATAATTGAAAAATTAAATGAAGAAAAAAAGGGCTTAACATTAATAGAAATTAATGACTTATTAGAGTTAACAACAGTAGAGGAATATAAAGAATTGCAAAAAAATATGAGTGCATTAGTTTCTGAAGGCATTGTTCATAAAAGTAAAAAAGATAAATTTATTTTAATGGAAAAATGTAGTTCACTACTGACTGGAATTATTCATATAAATAAACACGGCAATGGATTTGTTGATACTAAATATGATGAAGATACTTTTGTAAAAAGAGAAAATCTTAATGGTGCAGTAGATGGTGATTTTGTTGAAATTGATGTTCAAAATGATGAAGGTATAGTTGTTAATATATTAAAAAGAGATATTAATTTTTTAGTAGGTGAAATTTTAAAAAATAAAAAAAACGAATTATATTTTAGTTTAGATGATAAAAAAAAGAACATTAAAGTAGTTTTAACAAAAGAAACAAGTTCTCATTTAGTAGAGGGACATAAAGTATTAGTAAAAATCAATAAAGAACTATCTAACAACCTTTATTTAGCGGATGTTATTAAAATATTAGGCCATAAAAATGATCCTGGTGTTGATATAATGTCAATTGCTTGCAAGCATGAAATATTTTTAGATGTTTCTAAAGAAGTTAAAACTCAAGTTTCTAATATGAAAACAAGCGTTACTGATGAAGAAATAAAAGGAAGAGTAGACTTAAGAAATGAAGTAATATTTACAATAGATGGTGATGATACTAAAGATATAGATGATGCAGTAAGCATAAGAAAAGAGAATAATAATTATATTTTAGGAGTGCACATTGCAGATGTTTCTCATTATGTTAAAGAAAATTCACCATTATACAATAGTGCATATGAAAAAGGAACTTCTGCATATTTAGCGGATACTGTACTTCCGATGCTACCTCATGAACTTTCAAATGGGATATGCTCATTAAATGAAGGCGTAGATAGACTTGCAATAAGTTGTGAAATGACTATTAATAAAACTGGCAAAGTAAGTGACCATAATATATTTTTAAGTGTTATTAATAGTAAAAAGAAAATGACATATAAAAATGTTAATAAAATTATTATGGAAAATATTATTCCTGAAGGTTATGAACCATTTAAAGATAAATTATTTCTAATGCAAGAACTTGCTCATATACTTCGCAAAGATAAGGAAAATCGTGGATATATTGATTTTGATTTAGATGAAGCAAAAATTATTCAAGATGAAACTGGCAAAGCAATTGATGTTGTTAAACGAGTTCAATTAGAAGGAGAAAAAATTATTGAAGACTTTATGATAGCCGCTAATGAAACAGTAGCAACACATATTTTTAATATGGATCTTCCGTTTGTATATAGAATTCACGGTAAACCTAATGCGGAAAAAATTGAAGATTTCGTTAATTTCACAAAATTACTAGGATATAAGTTAGATGTTTCTACCATAGATATAACTCCTAAAAAAATGCAAGATATATTACAAAGTCTACATGATAAAAAAGAATTTGACATATTAAGCGATATGTTATTAAGAAGTATGAAAAAAGCTATATATAGTTCAAATAATATCGGCCATTTTGGACTTGCTAGTAAAATTTATACCCATTTTACATCACCAATAAGAAGATTTCCGGATTTAATGGTACATACTTTATTACATAGATATTTATTTGAAAATAAAATTGATATGGATACTATAAGATATTATGAAAACTATTTACCTGAAGCATGTGATCATTCAAGTAAAAAAGAAGTTGATGCTCAAAATGCTGAAAGAGAAGTACTTGATATGAAAATGGCTGAATATATGGAAAGTCATATTGGTCAAAAATATACAGGTATTATTTCCGGCGTGACAAATTTTGGATTTTTTGTTAAACTTCCTAATTTAATTGAAGGATTAGTTCATATATCTACTTTAAATGGTTTTTATACTTATGTTCCAAATTTACTATCACTTGTAAAAGATAACCAAATTGCTTATTCATTAGGTCAAACAGTTGAAGTTATCGTAAGTGATGCGTCCAAAGAAAATAGTACAATTGATTTTGAAATTTATGAGGAACAAGATGGAAATAAATAATAAAAAAGCATATTTTAACTATTTTGTTGAAAAAGAAATTGAGGCAGGGTTAGTTCTTAACGGAACTGAAATTAAATCAATTAGAAAAGGTTCATGTAATATTAAAGATAGCTATGTAAGAATTAGAAACAACGAATGTTTCATAACAAATATGTATATAGCCAAATATGAGGAAGGAAGTATTTTTAATCATGATGAGTATAGAGAAAGAAAGTTACTACTTCATAAAAAAGAAATTTTAAAATTAAAAAACGATTTGCAAATAAGTGGTTATACTTTAGTTCCATTAAAGGTTTATATAAAAAATGGAAAAGCAAAAGTATTAGTTGGCGTTTGTAAAGGAAAAAAACTTTATGATAAAAGAATGACAATTAAAAAAAGAGATTTAGAAAGAGAAAGCAGGAAAAATATATGAAAATAGATTTAAAAAATAAAAAAACTATTATTATAATTTCTATAGCAGTTATCTTAATAATTGCGATTATTTCTGTATTTTTAGTATTAAAAAACAGTAAGAATGGAAATAAAACAAATAATATAAAAAATAATAATCCTTCAAAAGAAACAAAAAAGGTCCAAATTATTGATGAAAATTCTACATCTAGACCATATGCTGTAATGATTAACAATATTAATATTGCAAGACCATTACAAAGTGGACTTCAAGATGCATATTTAATTTATGAAATAATTGTTGAGGGTGGAATAAGTCGATATATGGCTTTATTTATGGATGCAAAAACAGAAAGAATTGGTTCAATAAGAAGTTCAAGACATTACTTTTTAGATTACGCTTTAGAAAATGATGCAATTTATGTTCATCATGGTCAAAGTCCCCAAGCACAAAGAGATTTTTCAGTTTTAGGTGTTGATAGAGTTGTAGTTGATAATACAAAAACTGGCTGGCGTGATACTTCTTTAAATGTTTCAAGTGAGCATACTTTATTTACTAGTATAGATAAATTGAATAATGGCCTTGGAAGTTTAAGAACTACTCGTAATAAAAATTTACTATTAGATTATAGTGCAGAAGAACTTGATTTAAGTAAAATTAGTGATAGTAAAGAAAATTGTAAGATTTCTATAGCATATTCAGCGGGAACTAAAGTATATTATGAATATGATAATGAAAATAAATATTATTTAAGAAGTACAGAAATTGGGAAACATGTTGATTATGTAACAAAAGAGCAATATCATTTCAAAAATATAATTGCTTATCAAGTGGGAAATTCTACAATAAATGATGGTGAAAACAAGGGAAGACAAGAAATTAATAATATCGGTTCAGGAACAGGTTATTATTTTTCTAATGGTTATGTAATACCTATTAAATGGAAAAAAGGAACAAGAAAAGATCAAACTGAATATATGTATATGGATGGAACAAAGTTAAAAGTAAATGATGGAAATACCTTTATACAAATTGTTCCAAATTCAGGTAGTGTATCTTGGGAGTGAAAAATGGAGAATTTAATTGAAATTGCTCAAAAATATTATATTATTTTAATAATTATTTCATCATTATTAGTTCTTGCTTTAATAGGATATATTGCTGATAAAAAAAGTAGTAGAGATGTAAAGATTAAAAAAAAGAAAGAAGATAGTTCAAATATTGATAGTCTTACAAGTGAATAAAGTATAAATTATTTTATTCACTTTTTTATACTTTATATTTAATAAATATTTTGATATAATTATTAATAGTTAAAAAGGAGAATGATTAAATGAATTTAACTAATATATGGAATATTATTACAAAAGTAATTGATATATGCTTTGTATGGCTTGCATTTTATTATATTTTAAAAAACGTTAAAAACAATACAAAGATGGCATTAATTGTTAAGGGTGTATTTATAGTTATAATAATTAAGTTTGTAAGTGATTTATTAAATTTATATACAGTTGGTGTTATTTTAGAATATGCAATTGAATGGGGCCCACTTGCTTTAATTGTTATTTTTCAACCTGAAATACGAAATGTTTTGGAATCTATTGGAAGAACCCAGCTTTTAGGAAGACATAAAGTACTTTCAATGAGTGAAAAAGAAAAAATTGTTAATGAACTTATGAAAGCAATGGACTATTTTAGGAAAAATAGAATAGGTGCATTAATAGTAATAGAACGTGAGGTCTCTTTACAAGAATATATTGATAATTCAACTAAAATATATGCAGATATTTCTGAGCCTTTATTAGAATCCTTATTTTATCCAAATTCTGCACTTCATGATGGTGGTGTAATAATCGAGGGAGATAAAATAACTTGCGCAGGGTCTGTGTTTAAAACAAGTATGAACCAGGCACTTTCTAAAAAATTAGGTACTAGGCATAGAGCGGCACTCGGAATTGCTGAAGAAAGTGATGCAATAGCATTAGTTGCAAGTGAAGAAACAGGCAGATTATCAATTGCTATAGATAGTGAACTTCATTACAATTTAACTTTAGAAGAATTAAGAAGTATGCTTTTAGATGAATTAAATACTAAAACAGAAATATTCTTTGATGCAGATGATATAGATAAGGAGGAAAATAATGCGTAAATTTTTCAAAAAATTATATAAATTAATTGATGTACTAATTATTGTTCCTATAAGTAGGGTAATATATAATATCCAAAAAGCACTTAAAAAAAATGGAGGATTTTTAGATAAATTATTAAATAAACCCAATTTTTTAATTTTTCTATCACTTGCATTAGCAATAGTACTGTTTTTATTAGTGGATTCCAAAGCTATTTCTTTTGTCGAGGATGAAACTGAAGCTATAAGTAATGTTCCAGTCAATATAAAATATAATGAAGAAGCTTATGTTGTTGAAGGTGCCCCCACAAATGTAAATATAATGATTTCAGGTAGAAAAAGTGATATATATTTGGCAAAACAGTTAGGTGAATACGAAGTAACATTAGATTTAACTGAATATACCGCTTCAGATACAGCATATAAAGTATATTTTACTTATGCAAAATCAATTAATAATTTAAAATATAGTTTAGATCCGTCATATGTACAAGTTATGATTAAAAACAAAGTAAGTAGTGTTTCATCAGTTACATACGAACTTATAAATCAAGATAAGTTAGATCCAAAATTAAGTGTAAAAAGTGTAGGACTTTCTAAATCAGAGGTCGTAGTAAAAGGTAGTGATAGTGCGCTTAAAAAAATTGCTTGGATAAAAGCCTTGGTTGATTTATCAAATCCAGATTTTGTTGAAGCAGGTTCTTATGATATTGATAATATAACATTAGTGGCTTACGATAATAGTGGTAAAATGTTAAATAATATTGAAATTGTACCAAGTACCTTAAGTGCCACTGTAGTTCTTGACAGTTATTCTGAAAATATTCCAATTGAGGTTAAAACAACAGGTTCATTGATATCTGGAAAAAGTATTGCAAAAATTCTTATAAATAATGGTAATGATTTTTCAATTACCGCCTATGGTAATGAAGAAGATATAGCAAAAATTAAATCAATTCCGGTAACAATAAATGTTGATGGACTAGGTAGTGAAAATGCTAAAACATATAACGTAACATTAACTAAACCAAATGGAGTAAGATATATGTCAACTTCAACGATAAGTGTTTCCTTAACTTTTGGTAATGAAGAGCAGAAAACTATTGAACTTTCAAATATAAGTAAGAAAAATTTGGGAAATAATTTAAATGCAAATATTATTTCAGATACATCTGTATCAGTTATTTGTAAAGGTGTAGCATCAGCACTAGATAAAATTGATGTTAATACTATTAAAGCATACGTTGATTTATCTGGACTTACTGCTGGAGACCATGATGTAGAAGTTCAAATTGAAAACAATAATCCTTTGGTGGAATATGTTGTTTCATCAACTATAAAAGTAAGAATATCATAAAAAAATAGCCAATATTAATGGCTATTTTTCTTTTTCATTAAAACTAGTGAATAATAATCCTATATTTATTAGTGCGCATATTCCTACAATTGCATAGATAATATTTGGAATACTTGATGATGAAGAAAAAAGTGACTCAACAAGATTAAAATTGAAAAATCCTATTAATCCCCAATTTATTCCACCAATAATTGTAAATATAAGAGTAATTTTTTGAAATGTTTCCATTATAATTCCTTCCTATAAATATAATTCCCCAAAAATAAATATTTATTCGTAATATTTTGCTTTTTAATAAAATATATTTTAATAGAAAAGGAGAGTAATTTAGTGAAAAAAGTATTATTATTAGTATCTTGCTTATTTTTAGTAATGGGGTGTGGTAAAAAACAAAATATTGATGTTAGCAAAGAATTAATAAAAAAATTAGAAAAATCAAAATCTTATGAAATAAAAGGAAATTTAGAACTACAAAATGATGAAGAAATATTTAAATATACAATTGACGTAAGTTATCTAGATAAAAACTATTACAAAGTTGAAATGATTAATGTAGCAAATGAACATAAACAAATAATATTAAGAAATCAAGATGGATTATATGTGGTTACACCTGCACTTAATAAAAGTTTTAAGTTTGAAAGTACTTGGCCAGATAATTCATCACAAAGTTATATACTATCATCTTTAATAAAGAACATAAAAAATGATACAAAGAAAGAAATTACGAAAACAGAGGATGGATATATAATTAAAACAGTGGTAAATTATCCTAATAATGAAGAGTTAAAGTATCAAAAAATTTATATTGATAAGAATTATAATTTAAAAAAGGTTGAAGTATATGGAAATGATATAGTTAAAATAAAAACGGAGTTTACAGATATTGATTTAAAGGCAGGATTAGATAATAAAATTTTTGATTTAAAAAATTATATTGAAGAAGATACTTGCGATGAAAATGAATGTAAGCAAAATGAAAATACCACTATGAGTAATGTAGAAAGTGCAATATATCCACTATATATGCCGTCAAATACATATCTAAGTGCATCAGAAGTTGTCAATAATGATGATACATCTAGAGTGATACTTACATATTCTGGTGATAAAAATTTTGTTCTTATTGAAGAAGGTGCAGTAAAAAATGTTGAACACGAAATAATACCAGTATATGGCGAACCAATAATGCTTAATGATACAATTGCAGCATTGTCAACAAATTCTATGTACTGGACATCAAATGATGTTGATTATTATATGGCAAGTGATGACTTAACAGTTAATGAAATGGTTTTCATAGCGTCATCTTTAACTAATTCAAAAAATGTTGCAGTAACTAAATAGGCGAAGCCTATTTTTTTCTTGAATAACTAAAATCAATGTTATATAATATTTTTAGGTGGTAATATGGCAAAAAAGAAAGCAAAAAAAATTGATATTAATAAAAATGTAAATACTGACGATGAAAAATTAGTAGTAAAATTTATTGTGGTATTAATTATTATATCTTTAATAGCAGTGGGATTTTATTTTATTTCTAAAAATATTGTTAAAAATAGAGATGATAATATAGTAGAAAGCAACGTAACAATTTCATATGATAAAGTTAATGTTGGTATGATATTTAATAGACCATATGATGAATACTTTGTAATGGTGTATGATTCATCAGATAATGATGCAATGATTTATTCTTCTTTAATATCAAAGTATTCTCAAAAAGAAGATTCACTAAAAATATATTATTGCGACTTATCTAATAAATTAAATAAAGAATTTGTAAGTAGTGATGGAACAACAAATAGTAATGCTAAATCAGTTAGCGAATTTAAATTTGGTCAAGTAACTCTTATTAAAGTCCGTAATGGTAAAATTGTATCTTACATTGAAAATATTGATACAATAAAAAGTGCATTAAAATAAAATAGAATTCTTACTTATTTTATTAGGCACTTTCTTTTTTTTTATTTGATGATATAATTATAATAGGTGATGATATGAAAAAAGGCTATGGCTTAACAGAAATTATAATAATTATAGTTATTACATCAATAATATCTGCATTAGCAACTGGTATGTTAATTACCAAAACGTATTCGACTAATGAAGGATATACTTATGCACAATTAACAAAAGATAAAAATATACAAGAATTTTTAAATGTATATTCAAAAATAATTTCGTCATATTATGAAGATGTAAATAAAACTGAAATAATTAATAGTGCAATAAATGGTATGACTTCATATTTGAATGAAACATATACTAGTTTTTTAGATGAAGATAAAGCAAATAGTCTTATTAACGACTTAAATGCCACTTATGAAGGTATTGGCATAACAATTAAAGATAATGTAATAGTTAACGTTATAGAATCTTCACCAGCCTATAAAGCGGGTTTAATGGCAAAAGATGAAATAATTGAAATAAATGGAAAGCTAACTCAAGATATGACTTCAGAAGAAATAAAAGATAGTATAAAAAGTAGTTCAGATGGAGTTAGTTTAAAAATTAACAGGAGTGGTGAAGTAAAAGAAGTAAAAAATATTAAAACAGCTGTACTAGATGAACCTAGTATAAGTTATAATATAATTGATTCTACAAACATTGGTTATTTACAAATAAGTAAGTTTTCAAATAATTTGGGAAAACAAGTTGATTTTGCACTTGAACAAATGAATAACATCTCAGGTTTAATAATTGACTTAAGAAATGATACTGGTGGATATTTGGAGGAAGCATATTCAGTAGCCGAGTTATTTTTAAAGAAAGGAAGTTTAGTTTATTCTTTAGTAGATAAAAATAATAAAATAACAAAATATAAAGACAAAACTAATGAAAAAACTGACTATTCAATTATTATTTTAATAAATCAAAATACTGCTTCAGCGGCTGAAATACTTACTGGTGCTTTAAAAGATAGTTATGGTGCAATATTAGTGGGTAAAAAAAGTTATGGTAAAGGAAAAGTTCAACATACTTATTCTTTAGAGTCAGGAGGTTTAATTAAATATACATCTTCTAAATGGTTAAGACCTAATGGTGAGTGTATAGACACTATTGGAATTGAACCAGATTATAATATTGAAAATTCAATCGAAGAAAATGAAGATGGAAGTATTACAATTATAGATAATCAATTAGAAAAAGCCAAAGAGTTACTTCAATAGTTTCAAGTTGCAGTGACTTTTTTTTTATAATATAATATTTATAGGTGACGAAAATATGAAAAAAGGAGACAAATTAGTTATTCATTGTTATAAACATAATGGTAAAATAGATAGAATAAGCGGTGAAGCAATTGTATTAGATGAAACAGATGAATATTTAGTTTGTGCAAATAATAAAGTTAAATTAACTGAAAATGATGGTAGAAGTCATAGAACTAAAGAAATAGCAATATTATTTTTTTATAAAAAGAGCTGGTTTAATATTTTGGCCCAATTAAAAAAATACGGATTGTTTTATTACTGTAATATTGCTTCACCATATATAATAGATGGGAACATTATAAAATATATTGATTATGATTTGGATTTGAGAATTTTTCCAGATGGTAGTTTTAAAGTTTTAGATAAAAATGAATATCGATATCATAAAATTACCATGCGATATTCTGATGATATAGATTTAATTGTTCAAGATAGTTTAAATAATTTAATTAATATGAAAGAACATGGCGTTTTTCCATTTCAAGAAGATAGCATTAAATATTATTATGAAATTTACAAAAAGATAATTTTAAATGAAAACAAATAGCATTTTATTAAAAAAATATCATAAAATATAAGTAAAAATCATGATAAAAATGAAAAAAACGATAAAAATTAAAAAAAAATAAAAAAAATTGTATTTTTTTGTTGACATTGATGATTTTGTTTGATATATTAATTTTGCACTTGAAAAAAAGAAGTGCGAAATGGTCTTTGAAAACTAAGTAAAAAAGTCAATTTGAGTAGCTTTGATTAAACTAAAAATTTAGAAGATTTATATAAAATCTTTTTTATTGAGAGTTTGATCCTGGCTCAGGATGAACGCTGGCGGCATGCCTAAGACATGCAAGTCGTACGAGATGGCCCATTGAGATTGATTGAAAATGGAGTGCTTGCACAAAATTGGATTTCTTTTGATTTGGATTTTCCATCTAGTGGCAAACGGGTGAATAACACGTGGGTTACCTACCTCTTAGTTGGGGATAACAATTGGAAACGATTGATAATACCGAATGTGCTCTACGGAGTAAAGAAGCCTTAAAGCTTCGCTAAGAGATGGGCCTGCGGCGTATTAGCTAGTTGGTGGGGTAATTGCCTACCAAGGCAACGATGCGTAGCCGAACTGAGAGGTTGATCGGCCACACTGGGACTGAGACACGGCCCAGACTCCTACGGGAGACA
>CAKOOO010000015.1 GCA_934098665.1 uncultured Bacilli bacterium | reverse complement strand
AAAAAGGGGTTGACTAGTGTGATACTAGCACCAAATCGCCTTCTTAAGTGATTTGGTAATTAATATACTAAAGCATAACTAATAAAAAGTCAATTGAATTTACACTTTATTTACATTATTTTTTGATTTATTTTTTTTTAATATGATGTTACAATGAATATGGAGGAAATATGGACATAAAAAATTTACATTTAGTAGGAGAAAAAACAGCAAAACTTTTAAACAAATTAGATATTTATACAGATTATGATTTAATAAATTTTTATCCATATAGATATAATATTTATAATTTTGACGATAATTTAAGGGAAAATGATACTTTGGTAATAAGCGCTTTAATTGAATCAAACCCAGTGGTTAGTTATATAAAGAAAAATTTTAATAAATTATCTTTTAGGGCTAGCATGAGTGGAAAAGTATTTAATGCAGTTATCTTTAATAGAGCATTTTTAAAAAATAATTTAAAAATAGGAAAAATGGTAACTTTAATAGGTAAATTTTCATTTAATAAAAATATAATGAATGTATCTGATATAAAATTTAATATTTCTAATGGTGATGTTGAACCAATATATCATTTAGTAAAAGGTATTAATTCAAGTGCTATATCAAAAATTATAAAAGCAAATATAAATGAAATAAAAATTATAGATTATTTGCCAGAAAAATATATTCAAAAATATAAATTAGCATCTTATTCTAATGCACTTTATGATATTCATTTTGCAAAAAATATGAAACAAATTATACATGCAAAAAATCGTTTGATATATGAGGAACTATTTAATTTTTCATTTAAAATGAACTATTTAAAATTTATTAATAAGAAAAAAGAAAAAAATAATAAGAGTATTGATAAAGAAAAAATAAATGAGTTTATAAATTTACTTCCTTTTAAACTTACTGATGACCAAGAAAAAGCCGTTTTAGATATAATAAATGACATGAGTTCAAATAGAAAAATGAATAGGCTTATTTTAGGTGATGTAGGTTCTGGTAAAACTATTGTTGCTGTAATAAGTATTTATGCAAACTTTTTAGCGGGTTATCAAAGTACACTTATGGCACCAACGGAAGTACTTGCTTTTCAACATTATTATAGTATAAAAAAATTATTAGATAAATACTCTATCTTTACAGAAATTATTACTGGTTCTATGACTAAAAAAGAAAAAGAAAAAATTTATGAAAGGGTAAAAACTGGTCAAATAGATTTACTTATAGGAACTCACTCACTATTAAATGAAAATAATGTATTTAATAATTTAGGTCTTGTAATAACAGACGAACAACATAGATTTGGTGTTAATCAAAGATTTACTTTAGAGGATAAATCTAAGTGCCCAGATATTTTATATTTATCCGCGACACCTATACCAAGAACTTATGCATTAACTATATATGGAGATTTAGATATTTCATATATTAAAACAAAACCTAATGGTAGAAAAAGTATTATAACTAAAAACTTAAAATTTTCAGAAATTAAATTAGTATTAAAAAAAATATATGAAGAAATAAAAAATAATCATCAAGTTTATGTAGTATCACCTCTTGTCGAAGAAAATGAAGAAAATAATTTATCTAGTGTAAAAGAATTAAAAGATAAACTTAATTTAGCATTTAATAATTCATTTAGAATTGAAATAATTCATGGTAAGATGAAATCAAGTGAAAAAGATGCTATAATGAATGACTTTAAAAATAATATAATAAAAATTTTAATTTCAACAACTGTAATTGAGGTAGGAATTGATGTACCTAATGCTACAGTTATTTCAATTTTTAACGCTGAAAGATTTGGGCTTGCTACACTTCATCAACTTCGTGGCAGAGTAGGTAGAAATGATTTACAAAGTTATTGCTTTTTAATTAGTGATTATGATAGTCAAAGATTAAAAGTTATGGAAGAAAGTAATGATGGATTTTATATTTCACAAAAAGACTTTGAACTTCGTGGACATGGTGATTTATTTGGCACAAGACAACATGGAGATATGTCATTTAAACTAGCTAATTTAAAAAATGATTATAACATATTAACATACGCTATTGAAGATACAAAAGAGTTTTTAGAAACAAAAGAATATTTAGATAATGAATATTATAATAATCTAATAAATAATTTTAATATTACAGATTAAATGTAAAATTAAGTAAAGTAATATAAAAATTATTGACTTTTAAAAAAAATAATATTATTATTTAATTAGCATAGGACAATAAAATCCCTATGCGTTGACCTTCTTTCTAACGAATATAATGTTGGATGGTCAAACCAAAACCCCCTGAGCGGCCTTTTTACAGGCCGCATTTTATATATAAAAAACAGAAATAAGAAAATAAATTTGCATTAATTTAATAAAGATAACTAACTCTGTCATTTAAACTACATATTTTAATTAAAATACCACAATCAATTGACTTTTGTGGTAAAATACTTTAAAATTGTATTAAGAGGTGACTAAAATGGTATTCTTATATAAAGAACTTATTAAAAAATATGAAAGTGATTATAAAATAAAAAAATTAATCCAAGAAGGAAAAATATTTAAAATTGAAAAAGGAATTTATAGTGACAAAAAGAATGTAAATTATTTGGAAATTATATCAAAAAAATATCCTAATGCAATATTTACTATGGATAGTGCATTTTATTATTATAATTTAACTGATGTTATTCCTGAAAAAGAATATCTTGCTTTAAAAAGAGATAGTACTAAAATTAGTGATAGTAGAATTAAAGTTGTATATTATCAAGAAAAGTTTTTTAATATTGGAAAATCGACATTAAATATAAATGGTGTAAAAGTTAAAATTTATGACAAAGAAAGAATGTTAATAGAATTAATAAGAAATAGAAATTCGCTAGGTTTCGATTATTATAAAGAGATAATTGAAAATTATAGAGAAATTAAAGATACCCTTAATACAAAAAAAATAGCTGAATACATAAGTAATTTTTCAATGGAAAATCACTTGTATGATGTTATTATGAAAGAGGTGTTTTAATGAATATAAATACAATATTTAATAATTATTTAGCAAGTGGATATTCAAATTTAAATGCTATTTCGAAAACTTGCCAAGATATTATTTTATCTCAAATAAGCAATTCTAGCTTGAATAAAAATGTAACAATTAAGGGCGGAGTTGTAATGATGGCTATTTCTAAAGATATAAGAAGAGCAACACAAGATTTAGATATAGATTTTATAAGATATTCTTTAGATGATTCTGCAATAGAAGCATTTATAGGAAAATTAAATGATAAGGATATTAAAATTAAAATTACTTCACCAATAAAAAAACTTCATCATCAAGATTACGATGGTAAGAGAGTTTTTATTGAAATATCTGATAATTTTGGTAATATATTTTCTACAAAATTAGATATAGGAGTACATAAAGATATTGATATAGCTCAAGATGAATTATGTTTTGATTTATGTACCAATTCTAGTAATATCATTTTACTTGCTAATTCAAAAGAACAAATATGTGTTGAAAAAATAAAGTCATTATTAAAATTTGGTATTACATCAACTAGATATAAAGATATTTTTGATATATATTATTTGATAAATAAAAGTGATTTTGATAAATATCGTTTTTTAACATATTTGGATAAATTAATTTTTAAAAATACCTTAATTGAAGAAAATAATATAACAGAATTACAAAATAGTTTAAATTTTACATTATCAAATAAAAGATTTAAATCCATGGTTAACATGGCAAAAAATAATTGGCTAGAGTTATCTATAGATGACACAATTAAATCAATTTTAAACTTTATATCTTCATTAGAATTAGTTGATGTATAATTTTATTTTTTTTGAGCGGCCTTTTTACAGGCCGCATTTTATATATAAAAAACATTATTTTTATGTTATTATTAAAGTATGAAAAAAGTAGTAGTAGGATTAATTATTATATCAATATTTTTATTTAGTGGATATTTATTTTATACTAAATATTATAAATATAACATTACGGTAACAAAAGATTTACATATAAATGAAAATTACAATTATAATGAATTTTTAAATTGTCATAATTGTAAAATTAAAGATAATACCGTAAGTTTTTTTAAATTAGGTAAAAATAAAATTGATTTAATTATATTAGATTACTTTAAAAAAGAAAAGCATACTTATGTTTATGTTAATGTAATTGATGATGAAAAACCTGAAATAATAGGGGTAAAAGATATTACAATTTATGAAAATGAAGATGTAGATTTATTAAAAAATATTGAAGTTATAGATAATTCAAAAGAAAGAATAAATGTTTTGGTTAAAGGCTATTATGATATATCAAAAGAGGGTAAATATGATTTATTTTATGAAGCAAGCGACTCATCAAATAACACAGAAATACAAGATTTTACTTTAAATGTGCAAAAGAAAAATACTATAAATATAAATTCAAATAGTAAATATTATATTAAAATTAATAGGTTTTTTAATGTAGTTTTAATTTATCAAAAGGACGGCGATGAGTATACTTTAATAAAAACCATGTTATGTTCCACTGGTGATGCTACTCCATTAGGTAATTTTAAAACCCTTGATAAATATGAAACACTTTCTTTAGTGGGTAATGTATGGGGACATTATACTTTAAGAATTACTGGTTCAATATTTTTTCATTCGGTACCATATTTTTCTAAGCCTACAATTGATAATCCTTATTGGAATGATTTAGAATATGAAGAATTTAATAAACTTGGTACAAAAGCATCTTTAGGATGTATTAGGCTTGCTGTAAAGGATGCTAAATGGATATATGATAATATTTTATGGCAAACTCCTGTAGAAATTTATGATAGTGAAATTTTACCAGATAATGTTATAAAACCTGATGGTATAAAAATTGATATAAATAGTCCAAACAAAGGTTGGGACCCCACTGATCCAGATATTAATAATCCTTGGAATAAATAAAAAGTTTTCTCTTAAATTCTATACTCATATTACCACAAAATTAATTACAGATGTGAATTTGATAAAAATAAAAAATGTCATATATCATTTTTAAGAATTAGTTACTATTTAAGCAAAGATGATTTTTGGGCTGTTATAAATAAAATATCAAACATTATGTGTAAGCAAAGTAGCCTAGTAATAGATTATCCAAATGAGGTGAAGAAATGCAAAGTAAATATTCTTATAAGGATATTTTAGATATTGCCTCAAAAAATAATTTATTAGTTTATGAACATTTATCATATACTGATATAAATAAAGATTTTTTTTACGATTATAATACACTAAATCCAAACTATAAAATAGTTGCTAGTGATGAAACACAGTATGTACATTTAATAAAAAAATAGTATAATTGAAATGGAGGAAATATGAAAACACTTTTAGTTTTAGAGGGTGGCGCTTTTAGAGGAATGTATACTGCCGCAATAGTGGATAAATTTATCGAAGATAACATTAAAATTGACTGTATCATTGGCGTTTCCGCGGGAGCAATAATTGCCCCAAATTACTATTCAAAACAAGCAAAAAGATGTATAAATATAAATAAAAAATATTCAAAAGACCCAAGGTATATGGGTAAAAAATCATTAATTGAAACTGGTAATTTTGTTAATAAAGATTTTGCTTATTATAATGTTACTAAAAATCTTGAAGTATTTGATGAAAAAGAATATGAGAAAAATTATAAACTTCTTTTAGCCACAGTTACAAATGTTGAAACTGGCTTTTCTGAATATATAGAAATAACTAATGTTATTAATCAAATTGAGGCATTACGAGCAAGTAGTGCTATGCCTTTTTTAACAAATATTGTTGAAATTGATAATAAATATTATTTAGATGGGGCAATTTCTGATAGTATACCAATAGAAACAGCCTTATCTTTAAACTATGACAAAATAATTGTTATTTTAACAAGAGAAAAAGGTTATACTAAAAAGCCATTTAATAAAGGTGAAATTTTAGCTATAAAAACAAAATATAAAAAATATCCAAACTTTATAAAAGCAATGCTTAATAGATATAAACAGTATAATCACTCTTTAAATATAATTGAAACTCTAAGTAATGAAAATAAAGTATTTGCATTTTATCCTTCAGAAAATGTTGATATAAGTCTTAATAAAGTTAATGAAAAATCTTTAGACAAAATTTATAATATTGGTATAAAAGATTATAACAATTTAAAAACAAGATTAAATGAATATTTAAACTCAAAATAATTGAAATTAATTAATATAAATGGTATTATTTTTATAGGGTAGTTATGAAGAAAAAGAAATTAAAATTAAAAACAAAATATAAATTTTTACTTATAATTATAGCTATATTTTTAGTTGCTTTTATTAGTATAAATTTTCTTTTTAATATTATTTTAATCGGAGATAAAGACATTTATTTAAATGTAAATAGTTCTTATTTTGAAAATGGCTATAAAGCAACATTTTTTGGTAAAAAGTTAAAAGTTGATGTAAAAAATAATATTGATAATACCTCTTTAGGAGATTATAAAGTTACATATACAGCAAACTTATTAAATTTTAAAAAAAGTGTTATTAGAAATATTCATGTAGTTGATAATGAAAAACCTGTAATTACATTAAATGGTGATAATATAATATATCTTAATAAAGATAGTAAATATGAAGAACCTGGTTATGAAATAACTGATAACTATGATAAAGATATTAATAGTAAAATTAAAGTAACAAATAATATTGATGAAACCAAAGCAGGCAAGTATGAGGTTGTGTATGAGGCTATAGATAGTTCTAAAAATAAAGCAAAAGTTGTAAGAAATGTTGAAGTTCTTGATGATAGTGCATTAACAAGTTCGATAAAAGATTTTACTTTAAAAGGACTATTTACTAAAACAACTTTAATTTATGAAGAAAATGAATATAATTATTTTAATGATACTATCTTTTTAGGAGACTCAAATACATCATTTCTGTATCAAAAAGGAAAACATATTTCGGCTTATCAAACTTGGGCAAGAAATAACTTAAACATTGCTCAAATGAATTCTTCGACTTTTGAAACTTATGAAAATAGACAAAATACAGTTTTAAATGATGCTCTTACAAAATATAAACCAAAATATTTAATTGTATGTCCTGGAATTAATGCTGGACTTTATATGCAAAAAGATGTATTTGTAAGAGAACTTCAAAAATTTTATGATAATATTAAGTTAAATTATAAAGATACAAAAATTATATTTTCAGCAATATTTCCAATAAATGATGGTACACTAAATAAAGCAAGTCAAAAAAATATTAATATTTTAAATTATTATTTAGCAAGATTTTGTTATGAAAATAATATAAATTTTATTGATTTTACAAATGAAATAAAGGATAATGAAGGTTATGCTGATGTAAGTTTATTTGAATGTACTGATGAACTTAATTGCAATTTTCATTTAAATGAAGAAGGAAGAAATAAATATATAGACTACGTAAAACATTTAGATTTAGGAAAGGTGGTAAATTAATATGAAATTAAAAAAAATTATAATGGTTATAGGACTTGCAATTATTTTAGCTGGTTGTAACAAAAGTGCATCAACACTTGATATGAAAGGAGCGTCAAACTCCCTTGATGAAAAATATCAAAATATGGCTCTTATGAGTGATAAAGAACTTGAGGGTATTTATAATCAAGATATAACTTTAATGGAAGAATATATTATTAAGTCAAGTGAAAATCAAGATGGTAATTTTTATGCTTTAATTAAAGTAAAATCTGAAAATAAAGAAAAAGTTAAAAATAATATGGATGAAATGTTTTCTATATTAGAAAATCAAAGTAGTTTATATTCACCAGAGGCTGTTAATTTAATTAAAAATAAACTTGCAACATCAGTAGGTGATTATTTAATATATATAGTATCTGAAAATAATGAAGAAATGTATAATGTAGTAAAGGAATATATAAATTAATGAATTTTAGTAGTTTATTATTTATTTTCTTTTTTTTACCAATTTTTTATCTATTATTTATTTTGTTTCCAAAGTCAAAAAGATATATTGTTCTTATAATATTTAATTTAATATTTTATCTTTACAGTGGAATATTTAATTTTTGTTTATTAATTTTTACCATTTTATTTAATTATTTTTATATTAAGCTATTAGGGAAAAAATATCAAAGATCATATAATGTTTTGGTAATAATTAATATATTATTTTTAAGTTTTTTTAAATATACAAACTATTTTATATTTCCTTTAGGGATAAGTTTTTATACCTTTAATAATATTAGTTACATACTTGATAGAAAACATAATAAAATTAAAAATGAAAGTTTTTTAGATTATTTATGTTATATTACATTATTTTGTAATGTTTTAATGGGACCAATTACAAGGTTTAATGAAGTAACAAAAAATATAAGGAATTTAGATATTTCTTTTGAAATAGGAGCAAAAGGCTTTTATAGATTTTTAACGGGTTTATTTCAAAAGGTATTACTTGCAAATAATTTAAGTATTTTATATAACACTTTTAATAGTATAACTAATAAAACATTTTTATCATGTTTGTTTGTTTTAATTATTTATGCATTATATTTATATTTTGATTTTTTAGGTTATACAAATATGGCACTAGGACTTGGTAAAATGTGTGGTATTTCTTTAGAGGAAAATTTTGATAATCCATATTTAGCAAATAGTATATCTTCTTTTTGGCGTAAATGGCATATATCACTTTCAAATTTTTTTAAAGAGTATGTTTATTTCCCTTTAGGAGGAAGTAAGAATAATAAACTCATAACAATAAGAAATCTTATGGTAGTTTGGCTTTTAACGGGCATTTGGCACGGAAATACAATCAATTTTTTATTATGGGGATTATACTATGGAATAATAATAGTTTTAGAAAAGTTTGTTTTAAATAATTTTTTAGAAAAGATTCCTAAAATATTTAAGCATTTGTATGTAATAATTATTGTATTATTTGGTTATATATTATTTACTCAAAATAGTTTAAATGATATAAGTTTATTTATATCAAATATGTTTAAGGGTAACCTTTATAATAATGAAGTAATCTTTTATTTAAGGGATAATTTATTTTTAATCATATTAAGTTTACTTATGATTTTAAAACTTCCAGAAAGTATAAAAAATAAAATTTCTAATAACAAATTTATAAATATAGTAATAATAATTATTTATGTTTGCTTATTTATAATTACAGTTTCATTTATTTTATCTGGTTCATTTAAACCATTTTTATATAATAGTTTTTAAGGGGTAGTTTATGAAAAAAAGAAATAAAATTATATTTTTAATAATAAGTATTATGATTTTTATTTATTCAGTTATGTTTATATTTAAAAAAAAGGAAAACTATTCAGAATTTGAAAATAGATATTTAACAAAATTTAGTTTAAACAATGTAGAGAGTTATTTACTTGATAATGCACCATTTAGAAATGAACTTTTAAAACTAAAAAATAAAATTGAATTATTATGTGGTAAAACCCTTGTAAATGGAGTTTATGTTGCAAATGATTATTATTTATTGCCAGAAAAAGTAGAAATCAAAAAAAGTGGTTTAATAATAGAAACAATAAATGATTTTGCTAAAAATATTCAAACAGATGTTATGATAGTTCCTGATTCTATTTATATTAATAGTGATAAACTAAAAAGAAGTATTAACACAAATGAAGAAAATGATATAAATTATTTATATAGTAGTTTAAAATATTCAAATAATATAAATGTAATAGATACTTTAAAAAATCATAATAAAAAAACAAATATGTATTATAAAACTGATCATCACTGGACTAGTTTCGGTGCATATTATGCATATAAAAAATATATGGAAAGTAAAAACATTATTCCAAATGACGAAAACTATTATAATATTGTTAAAGTAAGTAACTCTTTTAA
Source organism: uncultured Bacilli bacterium (assembly GCA_934098665.1). Classification (GTDB taxonomy): domain Bacteria; phylum Bacillota_I; class Bacilli_A; order RF39; family UBA660; genus UBA6448. The sequence continues at coordinate 8,688 of CAKOOO010000015.1, read as the reverse complement.
AGGAACAAGTCAAACAAAAGTGCTTAGTTATGATAAAAGTGATGATATATATTTATTTTTAAAAAATGAAAATTTAACTATAAATTATGTTAATGAAAATAAAGTAACTAATAGTTTATATAATTATGATTATTTAGATAAAAAAGATAAGTATTCAATATTTTTAGATAATAATCATGCTTTAATAGAAATTGAAAATTTTGAAAATGAAAACTCAATTCTTGTTATAAAAAATAGTTATGCAAATTCATTTATTCCTTTTTTAACATCACATTATAAAAATATTTATGTAATTGATTTAAGGTATTATAATAAAAGTGTAAGTGATTTTGTAAAGAGTAAAAATATTGATAATGTATTAATATTATATAATTTAAACAATTTATATGATGATATGTCAATATTAAAGTTAAGGTAGGTAATTTATGAAAAAATTTATTTTAATAATGTTATGTGTAGTTATATGTGGTTGTAATAATGTAAAAGAAAAAGAAACTTTTATAAATGTTAAATCTAAAGAAGTACATATTCAAGCAAATGAAAATTATAATTATTTAGATAATATTGTATCTTCAGATAATAAAAAAGTAGTTTGTAAAAAAAATGATGATACTATAAATTGCATCCTTGATAATAAAGAAGTTTCTTATAAAATTGTTTATACCTCTGTAACTAAAAATAAAAATATTATATTTTTTGGAGATTCCATAACTTATGGCTTTCTAACCAAAGGTTATTCATGGGTAGGATTTATAAAGGATAATTATGATTTTAACAATGTTATAAATGCTGGAATAAGTGATTATAGGGTATCAACTTATGATGATAAAAATAAGTGGCTTACAGATACAATTATTTCTCACGCAAATGAAAAATATGATTATGTAATAATGCAAGGTGGGATTAATGACGTACTATATAACACACCTTTAGGAAAAATATCAAATAGTAAAGATGAAAATAATTTTGATATAAATACTTTTGCAGGAGGGCTTGAATCATATATATATAATGCAAAAAAATATTTTAAAGATGCAAAAATTGGATATATTATAACTTATTATACTCCAAATTATACGGAAAGAGGCTTAAAATGGAGTTATGATGATTATAATAAATATATATTAATGACAAAAGAGATTCTTGATAAATGGAATATAAAATATTTAGATTTATTTAATGAAGAATATTCAAATATCTTAAAAGTTGATACAAAAAAATATTTGCCAGATAATCTTCATTTAAATTATGAGGGATATAAAATTATATATCCATATATCTATGATTTTATAAAAAGTATTTAATTAAAGGAGAAAAATAATGATAAAATTAACATTAGTAAGACATGGAGAAAGTATTTGGAATAAAGAAAATAGATTTACAGGATGGACAGACGTAGATTTAACAAAACAAGGAATTAATGAAGCAATTAATGCCGGTAAAGTTTTAAAAGAGAATAATTTTACTTTTGATATTGCATATACATCACTTTTGAGAAGAGCACAAAATACGCTTAAGTACATATTAATGGAGCTTAATGAAGAAAATATTCCAATATATGAAACATATAAATTAAATGAAAGGCATTATGGTGCTCTTCAGGGACTTAATAAAGATGAAACTAGAAAAAAATATGGTGAAGAGCAAGTTAGATTATGGAGAAGAAGTACAGATGCACTTCCACCAGCACTTACTATGGATGACCCGAGATATCCAGGTAATGATGCAAAGTATAAAGATATTAAACTAAAATATTTACCACTTACGGAAAATTTAAATGATACAATAAAAAGAACTGTAGAATATTATAATGAGGAAATAAAAAATAAATTATTAAAAGGCAAAAAAGTTATAATTGTTGCTCATGGAAATAGTTTAAGAGCCCTTGTTAAATACTTAGACAATGTAAGTGATGAAGAAATTATGAATATAGAAATTCCTACAGGCATTCCTTTGATATATGAATTTGATGGTAACTTAAATGTAATTAGACATTACTATTTAAAATAGTTTTACATAGACTTTATTAAGTGTTATAATTTTTATAGAAAGTAGGTTAGATATGAAAAGTTATACTAAATATATTATAGGTTTTTTGTTAATATTTGTTGGTTTAATTCTTGGACTTAATGCATTTGGAATTACAAACATTAATATTTTCTTTGATGGATGGTGGACATTATTTATAATAATTCCTTCATTAATAGGTTTAATAAATGATAAAGATAAAACATCAAGTTTAATATTTTTAATTATTGGTGTTTGGCTTCTTTTAGCGGAAATGGATTTAATAGCATATGATGTATTATTTAAATTACTATTACCTGTAATACTTATTATTATAGGATTAATGCTTGTATTTAAAGATGTATTAAATATAAATAATAAGGAAGTAAAAAAAATAATTAATGATGGGGAAAAAAATAATAATTATTTTGCATTATTTGGTTCACAAGATTTAAAAATAGAAGATGAGAATGCTGAAAATTATGAATTAAAATCTGTTTTTGGTGGAATTACCTTAGATTTAAGAGAAGCAAATTTTACTAAAGATATAGTCATAAATACTTTATCAGTTTTTGGAGGAATTGATATTCTTGTTCCAAACAATGTAAAAGTTAAAGTTAGTTCTACTCCTATATTTGGTGGTGTAGACATAACTCATAAGTCCACAAAAGATAAAAAAGAGTACACAATATATTTAAATTCAATATGTATTTTTGGCGGAGTTGATGTTAAATGATAAAAAGGTTAATTCGTCTAATTTTTTTAGCAATCATAATTTTTGTGATTTATGGTTTTTATACAGGAAAATATAATGTGTTTAAAAAATTTTTTAGTACAGGTGCCTTATTAAAGGAAAATAAAGTTATATATGATGGTAATGAAAATATAACAAAATTAAATATAACTTTATCATACTCTAATTTAATTATTCAAACATCTGATGAGTTTAAAATTGAAACAAATAATAAAAATGTTAAATTAACAAGTAAGGATGGACAAATAAAAATTACTGAAGAAAAAATAAATGTATCTTTTGAAACAAAAGATAGTAATTTAATTATTTATCTTCCTATGGAAAAGGAATTTGAAGAAGTAAATTTAACCACTGGAGCTGGTAAAATTGATGCTGACTTGCTAGTAACTAAAAAATTAAATTTAAAGCAAGGTGCTGGGAAAATAGATTTTAAAAGGCTTACTGTATTAGATGAAACAAAAATAATTGGTGGAGCAGGTTCACTTGATATTGAATATGGAAATTTATATAATTTAAATTTATCAATCGGCGCTGGAAAATGTAATATTTCATCATTATTTAAAGGTAGCAATAAAATAAATGCTGGTGTCGGTGAAGTTAATATAAATCTATTTAATAGTTTAAAGGATTACAAAATTAAAATTAATAAAGGTTTTGGAAGTATAAACGTTAATGGAGAAAGTATTAGTTCAAATTATCAAAACGGTGATGGACTTGTTAGCCTTACTATCGAAGGTGGAGTTGGAAATATTAATTTAAATTCAAAAGAAAATAATGCCTAGCTAAAAGCATTATTTTTTTATCTTTTCATTTGCGCATCTTCTTTATCTAGTAAGTTATCATTGGTAAGAAATTCATTTGCAATTTCTGAAAGCTCATCATTATTCATTTCATCAAGTTGTCCTGTTACAAATAAATATTCCATGTATTTCATAAATTCATCTTGCATATTATTTCTCCTTTTGTATAAAGTATTATAATATAAATAATAAATCAAGTAAATAGTTTTATTATTTAAAAAAATATGTTACTATTTTGTTATGAAATTAAAAGATAAAATAAAACTACCAAATTATAATTTATGTGAAGAACTACTATCTGCGATTAGTCATGGTCTTGGATGTTTACTTTCTATTGCTGCCTTAGTATTATGTACTGTTTTTAGTGCAATTCATCATAATGTTTACGCAGTTATTAGTTCAGTTATTTATGGGAGCTGTTCAATAATTTTATTTACAATGTCGACTTTATATCACTCACTTAAACCAAACGATGCAAAAAGAGTTTTTAGAGTGCTTGATCATGATTCCATTTTTTTACTTATTGCGGGTACTTATACGCCATTTGCTTTAGTGGCTTTACCTAAATCATTGGGTTGGATAGTTTTTGGGGTAAACTGGTTATGTGCAATTATAGGTATTACATTAAATTCAATTAATATACAAAAATATAAAAAACTATCTATGGTGCTATACTTAGTTATGGGATGGATGATTTTGTTTACCATTAAAAGTTTAGTCAAATCGGTTGATATCGCATGTATTTATTTAATGTTATCTGGCGGGTTTATTTATACTATAGGGACAATATTTTATGTAATAGGTAAAAAGAAAAAGTATATGCATTCAATATTTCATTTTTTTGTCTTAGCGGCAAGTATATTATTTTTCTTTGCAATATTTATGTATGTAATATAAAATTTTTGTAAACAAAAAATCTTTCTCTTGCTAAAGCCGAAAAAAAAATATATAATTAAATTGTAGGAATTAAAAATTTCTAAAAAAGAAAGCGAGGATTAAAATGGAATTTAATGTTTTTTCCATTTTAACTCTTATTGTTGGATTAATAATTGGCGGAGCTTTAGTATTTGTAATTTTCTTTCTTATAAATAAAAAGCACACTAATAAAGCTATTAAACTAATCGAGGAATCCAAAAAAGAAGCTGATAAACAAAAAAGAGATGCTCTTTTGGAACTTAAAGAAGAAAGTTTTAAATTAAAACAGCAGACTGATGTTGAAATAAAAGAAAAAAAAGCTGAACTTAAAGAAACTGAAAATCGTTTAATTAGTAGAGAAAATAATCTTGATAAAAGAGAAGAAATGCTTCAGAAAAGAGATTCATCTTTGGATGCAAAAGAAAACTCTTTAAATTTAAGAATGCAAACTATCCAAGAAAAAGAGACTAAAATGGATACTCTATTAAAAGAAGAAATAGAGAAACTAGAAACAATTTCTGGTTTAAGTAAAGAAAATGCTAAAAAACAAATTATGTTACGTGTTGAAAATGATCTTAGTAAAGAAATTGCAGAATATATTTCTGATGAAACTGCAAAAGCAAAACTTGAGGCAAATGAAAAAGCTAAACAATTAATTGTCGGTGCAATGGAAAGATATGCAGATGATGTAGTAGGTCTTCAGACTGTTAGTACTATTGAACTTCCTAACGATGAAATGAAGGGTCGTTTAATTGGTAGAGAAGGTAGAAATATTCGTACAATTGAGTCTGTTACAGGAGTTGATTTAATTATTGATGATACTCCCGAAGCTATTGTTATTTCTTCATTTGATCCACTTCGAAGAGAAATTGCTAAAATTACTATTGAAACTCTTATAAAAGATGGTAGAATTCATCCAGCTAGAATTGAAGAAGTTTATGATAAAACAGTTAGAGATATTGATAGTAAAATAACTGAATTAGGTAACAAAACAATTACTGACCTTGGTCTTACTAAAATGGATCCAGAACTTCTGCATTTAGTGGGAAAATTAAATTATCGTACAAGTTATGGTCAAAATGCTTTAAAGCACTCAATTGAGGTTGCTAACCTTTGTGGACTTATGGCATCAGAAATTGATGAAAATGTAACTCTTGCAAAAAGAGCCGGGCTACTTCATGATATTGGAAAAGCAATTGACTTTGAAGTTGAGGGTTCACACGTAGAAATTGGTTATGATATAGCTAAAAAATATCATGAAAATGAAACTGTACTTGATGCAATAAGTTCTCATCATGGTGCTAAAGAAGCTAAAACTATAATAGCAAATTTAGTGGCTGTTGCAGATACTTTAAGTGCCGCTAGACCTGGTGCTAGAAATGATTCTGTAGAAAATTATATTAAAAGACTTGAAACTCTTGAAAATATTGGTAACTCATTTGAGGGAGTTGAAAAGACTTATGCAATGCAAGCTGGTAGAGAAGTTAGAGTTATGGTTAAGCCTGATGAAATTGATGATGCTACAAGCTTTAAAATAGCCAGAGATATGAAGGAAAGAATAGAGAAAGAAATGCAATATCCTGGTACAATTAAAATTACAGTTATTAGGGAAACTAGAGCCCAAGAAGAAGCAAAATAATGCTTCTTTTTTAATAAAAGTCAAAAAAAGTACTGTTATTATGAACTTATTTTTGTGTAACTAAACTTTATTTTGAAAAAAATTATATAGAATTAATTGTTTTTGTTCATATGCTTAGTATCCAAGTGTTTTTTCAGATATTAATTGAAATGTTTTAAAACTTATTGGGATGATAATGATTTTAGTACTAAATATTTTACATTAAATATAGAAATTATATTTAAGAATAAAACTATTGAAAAACTACTCACAAATAAAAGATGTAGACAATTATTTAACATTTAAAAAATATTTATAAAAAAAAACTGCAATTTAATTATTGCAATTTTTTTAGTATATAGACTGATTTACTTCCATTATAACAGGTAAAATTATTGGCCTTCTACCGGTAAGTTCATTTATATAAGGAAGTACCTCTAAAATAATTTGATTTTTTAAGTCTGTGTAACTATAAATAGATTTTGATAAATAGTTATTAGTAATATCAGAAATCTTTTTCTCTATTTTATTGATTAGTTCAATATTTTCATTTATAGTAACAAATCCTCTTGCAGTAACATTTGGTTTTATAAGAAGTTTCCTTGTTAACGTATTAATGTTTAATATTGTAATTAATATTCCATCATGACTCATAAGTTTTCTATCTTTAATTACAACTGAACCAACATCACCAACTCTTGATCCATCTACATAAACATCTCCACTTATTACATTACCATCTTTGTAAACCTTACCATTAAGCATTTTTACAACATTACCATTTTCACAAATAAGACTGTTTTCAATATCACAGGTTTTAGCAATTTCGGCATGTTTTTTAAGCATCCTATATTCACCATGCATAGGCATAAAATATGCTGGGTTAATAATACGTAACATCCATTTTAATTCTTCTTCTTTAGCATGTCCAGATGTATGAATATCACTAAATTCGGTATTTGTAAATACTCTTACTCCTTTAAGATACAGTTTATTAATAATTTTGTTTATACTGTTTGCATTACCAGGTATTGCACTTGATGAAAATATAACTAAATCATCATTTAAAAGAGATATTTGTTTATGAACACCATTAGCTATTCTTGAAAGAGCCGCTAAAGGTTCACCTTGAGTACCTGTACATAAAATGCATACTTCATTTCTTTTTAAACTTTTTGCTTGGTATGCATCAATAAATATACTTTTATCTTCGATTAAACCATTATTACTTGCAAGTTCAATTGCATTTTCCATACTTCTACCAAATACAATTATTTTTCTTCCATACTCTTTACATGTTTCTACAATATGTTTAATTCTAAATATATTTGAGGCAAATGTTGCAATAATAACTCTACCATGATGTCTTGATATTATATCATTTAATGTCCCATCAACTGAAGATTCACTTTTTGAATAGCCTTCAGAAAGTGCATTTGTAGAGTCACTTAATAAAAGTGTAACACCCTCAGCACCAATTCTTGCCATTTTATGAATATCTGCCATAGGACCAATTGGTGTTAAATCAAATTTAAAGTCACCAGTTTCAAATATAGTTCCATTAGGTGTATGAATACATATTGCATAACTATCAGGAATAGAGTGAGTAGTATTAACAAACTCAATTTTAAAATATTTATAATTTAAAATTAAATCTTTATCAATTAATTCGATATTTTTATAATTAATATTTCTTTCATCTAATTTTTTATTTATTAAATCTGTGGCAATTTTCGGAGCGTATATAACAGGAATATTAATACTTTGAAGTAAAAATGGTATTCCTCCGATATGATCTTCGTGTCCATGAGTTATAATTAATGCTTTAATTTTAGCTTCATTTTGTTTTAAATATGTATAATCTTGAATAACATAATCAATTCCAAGTAAATCATCTTCAGGAAAAAGTACTCCACAGTCAATTATTATTATTTCATCCTTATGAGAAACAACATACATGTTTTTTCCAACTTCTCCAAGGCCACCTAAAGCAATTATAGATGTTTCTTCTATTTCATTTTTCATTAAAATCCTTCTTTCTTTTTTTATAAAGTTTCTTAAAAACATGATAATTATAGCACATATTTTTTTGTTTGTCTACCAAATAAAAAAGCCATTTGTCATCATCAATTGGAACAAATAACTTTATAATATCTATTTCAAGTACTTAGCAAATTTTCATAATGAGCTTAAACTAATAAGACTAAAGTTATTTTTTACTTTCAATATTCATTATAAATTCTTTGCTATAATTTCGTATTTTTTTAAATTGTGAGTAACTAGTGTAAATATTAATATTTATTAGATGTAAAATTTAGTAATATATAAACTTTAAAAAAAACTAACAAATGTTAGTTTAATTTTATATGGTACGGACAAATAGTATATCCGAAACCTTAGGAATAGTTGATAAATAACTTTTCGCTATAGTAATAACATAGTTTTTTAATTTAATAAAGATTAACCTATGAATTTAGGAAAAAAGTTGATTTTTAAATTAATTTTGCTATAATATACCTTGACTTTTGTTTTTTGGGGGGATATATATGGACAAAAACAAATTAATAGAAATTAAGAAAAGATTATTAGCATTA
>CAKOOO010000014.1 GCA_934098665.1 uncultured Bacilli bacterium | reverse complement strand
ATACACCTACAAATTAGGGAGAATACACCTACAAATTAGGGAGAATACACCTACAAATTAGGGAGAATACACCTACAGTAGACAGATATTATGTATGGATGTATAATATACTAAAATAAACCAAAGAAGGGGAAAAATAAATGAATGATTTACAAGTCTTATTTAAAAGTAATGCTTTAATTAAAGCAAAGTATGATTTTACAGTTTCACAGAATAGAGTTTTACAAAAAGCATTTTACGAAATACAAAAAAATAAAATTAATGTTGCGAAAATTACATTGCAAGAATTAAAAAGTTTAATTAAATTCAAAGATTATAGTACAGTAGAAGGCATTAAGAGATTCTTAGAAAATCTTAAAGAAAACGAAATAATGCACATTAAAGATAATGGAGAATGGTTAAAAGTACAAGTTATTAGTGGATATAAGTACAATCCTACAACCAAAATTTTTAAAATTGAAATTCCTATGTTATTATTACAACTTATCCATGAATATACTCAAACAGGATTTACCCCAACTAATGTTACTAAGTATATTGGTTTAGGTGCTACTAATGCACAAAGATTATATGAATTACTTAGAATGTGGACAGGCAATAAAACAATTATCGAATATTCTGTAGATGAAATTAAAGAATATTTAATGTTACAAAACAAATATAAAGTATTTAACAATTTTAGAGTTAGAGTAATAGAATCTGCTGTTAAGGAACTTAGAGAAAAAGAATTATTAGATATATACAACGTTGAATATGTTAAAACTGGACGAAAAGTTACTAGTATTAAATTCTATGTTAAAGATTTAGAACCTAGAACTTATAAATTTGAAACTAAAAAAGATTTTGATAAACCTAAAAAAGAAGTTTCTGGTTTTGCTAACTTCACTCAAAGAAAATATAATTATGATAAATTAGAAAAGCAACTTTTGGGCTGGGCTGATGATGAGGAAGATTATGAAGAAAGATGAAGATGGTTATTTTTATTTAGATAAATAAACATATGAGTATATACTTATTGGTAAAAAAGATATTAAAGAGATAAGAAAAAATATTTGAGCAGGGTTCGAGAAATTTCATTTTCAAGCTTAAATTAAGTATTTCATATTTTTAAAAAATCAGAAAAAAGCATGTCGGAAATATGTATACAAAATTTAAAAAAGTGGCTTAATACCTTACGTATACGCCATTCAATTTTAATAAAATTGTTTTTTATCACATTCCAAAGTTCATTGCTAAAAATCAATTTTCTTAAATGATCCTACTATATCTGTCAAATCAAAAATTTTTTTATGAATAATGTGTGTTAAGTAGGTAAATTTTAAGAATAGAGATATAATTCAAAAGCTTAGTCCCAAAAGTTATATATTTTAAGAGTTGTATTTGTAATAGATATATAGTTTTTAGGGATAGATATGGGTGTATACACGTATATTAATTCAACCTCAAAAATTAATAAAGTGTAAAACAGCAACTATCTAAAAAGTATCTTTAAAAAACAGACCCCACTTTTATAGTTTACTCCACTATCGCTTTATAACGCTACATAAGACTTTTAAAATTCCTTTTTAGATAAATATACTTATAAACTTTAAAAACTCTTATAGAGCAATGCAACTGTATTCTATATTCGTAATAACATATGCTTAACCTCTAATAAGCCATATTATACAATAAATTAAAAAATATATATTAGAGTTTAAAGTGATTTAAATCATCTATATATTTTAAAAATTTTTTACCTTGTTTTTATATTGTATATTAACAATTTAGTTCAACATAGCATAATATTATTTTAGCTTTAAATTATTTCAATATTTATTTTAAAGTTACATTTATAAAATCTGATACAACCACTACATAAAACGATACATTATCAATAAACTCTTTAACTGTTGTATTACTACTAATTTTAAGTTGGATTTTTGCTATTTGGTTAGAACCATTACGTGATTTTATATCAAAATCATTGTATTTTTTTATATTATTATGAATTTTAGTTTTAATTATGTTTCTCTGAATTAAATACTTATAGTAGCCATTGTTTGTTGACCTTTGTTTTGCTTCTCTCACGCTAATATAAGGATTAATTTCATAATGTAAGTACAAATTCATATTTTTATTTATAACGTCATAGGATGTTTCAACGTGTATATCAAATGTATTTTCTACATTATCGTATTTAATATTATTTATTAGATATTTATAATCTATATTTTGGAACTTTTCGCCACTTGGAATTTGTTAAGGAATTAGAGTCAAGTATATAAAGTATGGCTCAATATCTTTATAGTTTAATTCTACTTTTTCGTATAATTCGGATATACATTTTTCATTAGTATATCTTTTTGTTTGTTCATATCCTTCTGTTGCTTTTAATTTATTTTCAATTATTATTAGTTTATCACAATTAACTTCATCTCATTTTAAAGCTATAACTATATCGGGTATACCCATTGAAGTACCTATCCTTGTATAAGCTTTAACAGTATATGAAGAAACATTCTTTAACTGTACTAAGTTTTCTAAAGAAGTTGTTTTAAATGATACAGAGTTATTTAGACTATGAGCTAATAAATTGCTTATTATATCCTCTTTATAAGTAACTCCTAATATATCCATAATATTTATCATAATCATCTCCTTTATTTATTTTAATTTTGTTATACCCTTGCTTAATAAACTACTGTATAAACTTTTCCTCTAATTCTTTTTACTTTAATAACTCATATATCCCCTTAATACAATCTTATATGTAAATTATTATAATATATGGTTTATATTAGTGTATAATATAGATGTTAGGGGGTGAGATTATGTTTGGAATTCCAGGTATGGATTTAGGACGAATAATACTATGTGTTGTAATAGGACTAATCTATGTGTATAAATTTGTTAAGCATAAGAAACTAGCTAATTTAATAATGGTTTTTGTATGTATATACGGACTTACATCTGCAAGTTTTATACTTAAACCATATAGAGACTTATTAATCAATAATAACTTATATATTGTGGTAAATGTTATAATGTTACTACTTATAGGTTTATTAATAGCGTATAGTATATTAAGCAAATATATTAAAAAAATTAACAGAAACTGAATATTAAATAAAAAACAGGTTAGATACGTTTCTAGTTTGTTTATATGTGCTATAAAATGTATAAAAAATGGGAAGTTAGTTATCCATATGTTACTGACTAAAATAACTTTCTAGTCTTTTATATACAGCTCCTGCCAAAGATGATACTAGCATCAGCTAGTATCTTTTTTATTAGCCTAAAAATAATTATAAATTATTTCAAAGTATTTTATATTCACTCTTACTTTGAGATAATTTCCACCCCCATTTTTACCCTATTCAGTTTCAATCGTAATTTATACTGAAAATTGAAGTATTTAATAGTACATTGGGCAAATAAAAAACTTTTCAAGTAATATTAGGCGTTATACTATTTGATAGTGACAATAAATATATATAAACTAAAATCATATTAAAAAGTGAAATAATTAAATTGATATATTACTGTATGTTTAGGAAGTGATTATTTTGAAATGTATTTGGTGTTCAAAGGAGTTAGTGGATAATGATTCTAATGTTTGTTCAGTAGAGTGCGAAAATAAATATAATGCATTTAAGGAAAAAGTCAATAAAAATAAATATAAGTTTTTATTATCATTTCCAATATATATGATTGTATTTTTAATATTAATTGTAACTGAAGGGAATTCATTTCCAAATAAATTCCCAGTATGGGCTATGTTTTGGCTTAGTTTTGGAGTAGGAATTATATTAATTGTATTTCCTTATGCTACACCTCAAACCAACAAGGCGATTGGAATGCAAAGATCGATATTTGTTTGTAGATTATTCGGAATACTGGCTATTATATTATCATTATTTATATTAATATTTCATTTTATATCAGTATAAACATGTAAAATATGATAACAGGTCATATAATACAAGTGTTATTGGAAAGAATATAATAGCGAGAATACCAATTGTAATTTTTGTGAACATGTTTAAATTTTTAATTTTATTAAACAATTAACTCAACTTCAAAATTTGGTGAGTGTGTAAAAGTACTAACCACTGAAAAATACCTTAAAAATTCGCTCTCTTTTTTACCCAATTAGCCCCCCACCTATGTTAATAAACATTGTCTAAGATTAAATTTACCGAAACCTTTTATTTCTTTTAGTATTTACATTGTTAAATATTGCTTTTTAAGATACTTTAATTTTTTTAGAACATATTTTAATTATTTAAAATTGGTTAGTGCCAAATAATTTTATATTTGTTTGTCTTATTATTTAATCATGGTTATAAACGTTTAAAATAGACTCATAAAAACTTTTAAAACTCAATTGATATGAAAATATTAATATAATTTTAAAACTCTTACAAAGGCGTATAAGAGCAAATAAAAAGACACTAAATGAATTAGTATCTTTATAATGTCTATAATTGTGTTTGATGTTTATTGTTCTTTTACTATCGCTATATACTTCTTTAGCGTATTCCGACTTATATTGTGTTTATTCATCAAATCTATTTGTTTTATACTTCTATCACTTAAAAACTCTTTTATATCAGCTTTTAGTTCATCACTCATTTTATCAAGTTTACCTTGTTTTCTTCCACTTTTCTTATCACTTGCTTCAATACCTTGTTTTATTCTCTTCACTATAAGTTCTCTTTCTTGCTCCACTCTATCAAGTTCCACTATTAATAATAATTTTATAGTGCTATCTAAAGCAGTTTTAGTAACTAAGTTTTGTGTATTAGCAATACTTGTTAAGTTTTTTATATAATCTGTTGATACAGTTGGATTATCTAAAAATATTAAATTAATACCCTTTTGCATTAGCTCCATATATTTTCTATATCCTTCTTCAGCCTGACGTGTGAATCTTGATATTTCTTTAAATACTATCGTGTCCCCCTTTTGTAATATCTTTTCTAGTTTACTCCAAGATGGTCTATTAAATGTACCTCCAGTTGTATCATCTTTAAAGCTTAATAAATATTCTATGTTATTATCTTTTGCATATGTCTTTAAGCTTTTCTCTTGCCTATTAAAACTTTGTTTATCATTGTTCTCTTTGGTTGAAATTCTCATGTAGCTATAATAATTTCCCATATTTTTAATCCTCCATATGTTAATTAAACTATAGTTTATTTAATACTTTTATGATATAGTCAATTAAACTATTTGTCAATTTATTTTGACATTTTTATAATTAACTTTTATAGAAATAGTTATTTTGACACATCATCATTCTAAATTAAATATATCTAAGTTCTAAATTTATTACTTGCCTATTAATTTTTATTTTTTATAACACCTGTAGAAAACAAAAAGATTTTATTTATTACTATTCATACGTTCCCAAAAATTAGTGAGCGTGCTTTATATAAAGCTGTTGTACAAAATATAGCTATTAATCAAAAAGAATAGCAGATAATAAAAACATATAGGGGGGATAACTCTAGGAAAAAGAATTTTTTTTAAAAGTCGCTCCAGTAGGCTACTTCTCGCAAATTTCCCAAAACCCATGAAAAGGGGGATAAAATTTTTTAAAATATAGATATTTCCTAATGTTTATACAATTAAAATAGATAAAAACTATCATTTTTTAAATAAAATATATGAAAAAACATATAAAAACTAATCAAAAAGCATATATTTTTTATTTATCTTTTCTTAAATAAGACCTGTGAAAACAAAATAGCGTCAGCTATTTTTTACAGGTTTTTATCCCAACAAAATAATATTGATTTGTGTGTATAAATCCTTAAAAAACTAATTTTATACACACATTTATACGCACAAAATCATCAAAAACCCAATTTTGTGAGCCTATTTATACGCATAACTCTTCATTTTATACTTCTAAATAGAAGTAATGTAATATTAATTTATTCTAATTAACTTATAAGCTAAAAAGTGAAATTGAATTTTAGAATGAAATTTTGATATAATAACTCTGTTTATATATATTCATAGAAAACAATTTGATATTTACCTGTGGAAATAAAGAAATTTATTTTTAATTAAATTCTTTGGATTAAATCAAATTATTTTTTTCTTCACAGGTCATAAAAAGATTAATATTTTATTATTAAAAAACATATTTTAAAAAAATAATTTTTTATTATTTATAGGGGAAAAATAACACAATACAAATATTGAGTTAAGCCAGTAATATCAATGGATAGACACCGTTTTGAACGGTACGCAAATTTTAAAAGTTTTGCGTACCATTTTCAAGTAGAATAAGTACGCAATTTTGAGTGGTTGTAACAGTAAAAAATAGCCTATGTATTGGCGTACATAAGCTATTAAATATAAATTTAAATATTTGTTTTTATAGAAGTAATAATATTTCTTTTTTGTTTGTTTACTGAAATATTATAAATTAGTTTTAAATGTTTATCTAAGCTAATTGGCGTTAGTTTTGATAAACTTTTTTCTTTTTTTAATTGTTCTAGTAATTCCAGTTTAAATTTATTTGATAAATAGACATCTCTTTCTTTTCCTTTAGCTTTATTTATATATTCTCTTATTTTATAAACTATCAACATATCTTTTCCATTGGCTTTTAATTCTTTGTTTTCATTGAAAAGTAAATTGTAATTTATTATATTAATTTGTTTTCTAAGGTCTGATACTTGTTTTTGTTTTAATGCTATTTCCAACATTTCGATTTGTTTTACTTTTGTGTTTTTTAACATATCATAAGATTTATCATATCTTTTTCTATACTCTTCTAACTCTTCATGTTTCCACCTATTGTAAATATCATCATAATTCTTTATTTTCCACAAGTCTTTATTATCTACATCATCTATATTTAATATCATTTTTAATTTATCATCTTCAATATTTAAGGCTTTAATCTTTTCAAAAAAATCTTTTTCTTTATTTTCAACATCTTTTTTTATGGCTTTTTGTTCTTCTTTGATTTCTGTGCTTTCATCTATATTTAATGAATTATAGCTAGTGATATTGATTACTTTACTATTAAAAGTATGATGTTTTTCTAAAAGTCTTTTAAGATATACTCCCCTTTGTTTGTAAAAACTAATACATTCTTTAAATACTTCACTCATTAGAATATATTCATTTAACTCATATTCTTCTGTAGCATAGTTATAACTTATTGATGTTGTTTCTAAAGGTGTTTTTATTTTTTCACCTGTTTGTTTTATCAAATTATTTGTTATGTTCATGCTTTCAACAATTTTCTTGTTTATCTCTAATTTCTTTTGATACTCTTTTATATAGCTTTTAGGCTTTGTATAAGGCTCTTCAACATCTAAACCACCTACTAGATAAAGCTTGTCTATCCCTTGTCTAAAACGTCCTATAAATTGTATATCATCTATCAAATTACTTGTATTATCTATAAAATCAATTACTATTGGTTTTTCTTTAAATTGCAATTCCACACCTACATCAATCAAGCTAGTACATAATATATAGTTTATATTTTTATTATCGCTTATATCATAGCCATTTAAAGCACTTTCTAGCATTTCCATTGACTTAATATAGTTTTTATCCTCTTCAAGTTGATTTTCTGTTCTATACCATGTTAAACAATTATTTAATTTACTATTGATTGCTTTTATATGCTCTTTATTATTTATCCTTGCTATTACAAGTTTATGTTTATTGGTTGCCTTTATGTGCTTTATAAAGCTAAGTATATTATCACAATTTTTAATAAAATCAGTTGTTATTATTGTTTCATCACTTTGTATAAATTTATTTTCTACATCAATTTTATATACTATATCAAAGTTTATAGGTTCTAAAGGCTCTATAGTTGCACTTAATCCCATAAGACCTATACAAAGTTCATTATCATAACATACCAAAGGATTTATTAATTGTTTTCTAAAATTAGAATTTAATATTGCTTGATGTATTTCGTCATAAATTAAATAAAAGTGTTTATTTTCTTTTTCACAGGTGGATATAACCTTATGTAAACTTTCGGGTGTGCTTACTACTGGTTTATTATTTAGTGTTATTTCCTTTGTAAGTCCATTACTTTTATCTATAAAGTTATATTTACTCTTTATGTTATCCATTAAGCTTAATACAGGTACAATTATTACTGGTTGAATATCACATTGTATTAATTTATCTGAAAGACTTTCTATCATAAATGTTGTTTTGCCTGTTTTCATAGGGCTATTTATTAGTATTTTCTGTTTATGGTCTATAGCATTAAAAATTATCTCTAGTGATTTTTCCTCTTCATTTTCTGTAATATAGTTCTTTATTTTCAAATTTAGCATTTTTATTTCTTTAGTTCCTTTCCTAGTTGTCTTTGCTTAATAAAGTATTCATTTATATCTTTACACCTATTTTTTAGCATATCATCATAAAAAGGTGGTATATCAAACATTAAACCTGTGGAAATAAAGAAGTTTTCTAATTGTTCAAAACTATCCAATCCCCCTTTATCATAATCAGTACATATCAGCAATTCTTTATCTTTGAATTTTTCAATGTTGTTTTTTATTATATCAATTAATCTACCAGTATTACTAACAGAATTTAAACAAATAAAGTTATACCCTAAAACATGACATGTTAAAGCGTCCTCTATTCCCTCAACTATTATGTATTTATTACTATCATACGCTTTATGGAATACAGGTTTTACAGTACCAATATTTCGCACAAATCTTTTTCTATCTTTATTTTTACTTAAAGATTTCTGTATTCCTGTACCTTGTTTTCTGAATCTGTAAATTATAGTTTCATTTCCATTATAGATATTGCTTTTAATCTCAATATACGCCTTATCTAAGCCTTTCAAGCTCTCTTTGATACATCTATCTACTATCTAAATACTCCAAACACGCCTGTGTCGGCTCTGCACTGTTTTTAAATATCATATTATTTACTTGCTTATTATGTTTTTCTTTTTCAAGCTGTTTTTCTTTTAGTTCTATTCTAATCTTTTCAAGTTGTTTCTTTTCCACAGGTTTAATATCTTCGCCAATTAATATCTTTATTGCTTCAGGTATATTAATTCCATATAAAGCCTGTATTAAATCTACAGTTGAATAAATAGTATTACACTTATGACATCTACATCTATTTGTATTACCTATATCAAGCTTATGACCACATTTAGGGCATATATCACCATACTTATATAAAATTTCTTGTATTGGAATCAGTTTTGCTTGTTCTATATCCATTCTTAAAACCTCCTTACATTTCATAATTTTATGATTCGTACTATTTTAGTGTATACATATTGATTTTAGTTGTATACACAGATATTTTTAACCTGTGGAAACAAAATAGCTTTAGCTATCTTTTACAGGTTTTTACTTTCAAAAACCGTTTATAAGTCATAAATAGTTTTAACTAGCATTTCGATATCTTTTAATTTATTTTCAGAATCATTTCTGCTTAATAACGCTTTTTTTTATTTGAATATCAGTAAATTTATCGCTAAATAAAGCTATAAATAAATATAAAAATTTATGATTAGTTTTAATCATTTTCTCCATAGTAAATAACATTTTGATATCTTTTTCACTTATTCCATTTGATTTTAAAATATCTCTATTAAATAACTCCTTTTCTAATTTTTTAATTAATTCTTGTTGTTTCATAATTCAAAACCACCTTTTGCTTTATTATTTTTTATAATAATAACACTATATTAAAGTAGTTGCAAGCACTTGAAAGTAGTAAATATATTTTTTATAATAAAATCACACTTTATCAAAATATTAAAGGAGTTATTGAAAATGGATAATAAATACGGATTAACTAATAGAATAAGAATATCAAACGCAATAGATAAAGAACTTTGGAAAAACTTAAAAGAATATTCAAAAGAAAGTGGAGTACCTGTATCAAGGTTATTAGATAAATCTATACAAATGTTTTTAGATTCTCTGAAAAAAAAGTAAATCAATATTATTTAAAAAGATTATAATCAATTTTAAGAGCGTTTTGACTTGCTTTAAATGGATTAATATATAAGTTAAAGCTATTACTTTTAAATGAGTAATAGCTATTTTTATTTAAAACAAATGTACCAAAAGGTACACCTGTATTTTATAACCTAAAATCGAAATATTATAATTAAGCTATTTTGAACTTACTCATTTTTAAGCAAGTTCATTATTATGATAAATATAAGAATATATTATGTCTAAAGGGTTGTCCAAAAATGTCCAAACCTTGTATAAATTCATTAAAATTGTCTTATTTCATTATATTTTTGATATATAAATGTTAGGGATTATCAGCATTTAAAGATACTTTTTCCCCCCCTTTTATTATTTTTTAGAATTTTGTAAAAAGAAAACTACCAATGCGACTTTTAAAACATCTTTTTACTCCTGGAACCACTCCCCCCTATATGTTTTTTAGATGAAAGTCATCTTATTTCAGGAGAATTTACATCTAAAAAAACATAACTTAATGTATATTGTGTTACTTTTCTTAAATCATATCTAAGTACAGTAATAAAGCTTAGTACAAGCACATTATTAAATCTAAATATAACATATATTCAATATGTTACTATTTACTTTTATTGTAATACTCTAAATACTATAAATAATACCATATCAGCAAAGCTCTAAGTTAATAATAGTAATGTTCTGAGCACTTTTAAACTATCCTAAATTAATATATTTTGGGGATAACTTGAAAAATATTAATACTATTAAAAACATATTAAAGGTGAATTTGCTAACTAATAAATTATCAAATTATTTATTAGATGATATGAATCCCAAATAAATCTATTTTTCTATAAATAAAATTATATTTACTATTTAAACGTTTCTATGAAATAAATAAAAGGCATGTTTTATTACATACCTAACATGTTTTTCACTGTTAACAATTTGAATTTAAATAAAAATAAACTGATTATACTAATTGTAGCTTACTACTTCTACGCAAATCTTCATTACACTCTTCAATAATATATTCAGGTATTATTTCATATTTGCATGGATTTAACTGGAATAGGTAATCATTATTCACATGATATGTTTCATTTATAAACTTCTTTATAATATTACTAGAGTTATTTTCTTGATTAATAATTCTATATATTTGCAATTTTTCATAATTGCTTTCAGATTTATTATAATAGTCTCTCATAGTATCTTCACTAAGAACTTTATCTAACTCAGCATCATAATTAAAATTAGGAATATATTCTTCTCTAATATTATTTACAGCCTCTTCAATTTCTTCTTTTGACATTTTTATAAAATTACCTTCTTTGAATTAAATATAGGTTTTTTTCGCTTATGAAATAAATTAGATAATAATTCCCACTCATTACCTTTTGAATTCTTAATTTCATATAATCTTCTTAAAATATATTAGTGAAATTTCTAAGCATATCTACAATTGGATCAAAATCGTGAGTAAGCATTAATATGGTTTTATTTCTTAAACTATGTTCTCCTTTAAATAATTTATTTATTACTGCAAATTTTTTATTTCTATCAAAAGATGAAATTGGATCATCTAATATTATTAAATCTGCTGGTTTACTAACTGCTTCATACATAAATAATATTAATGCAAACTCGTTTTTCTCACCATAACTTAGATGCATCTTTGCATTTTTAATACTATCTGAGATATTTTTATGATGTAAGAACATTCTATATTTTTCGTTTATAAATTGAAATTCAACATAGTAATTATAACCTGAATACTTTAAAAAATTATTTATTTCATCTTTATATTTACCTATATTTTTCAAAAGCATAGAATTTTGCTTATTAATTTCTCCTTGTAATCGACCCGCTTGTTTTATAACGTTATCCAAAGATAAATTTACATCATCTATCTTTTTCTTTGTTGTAAAAGTATCTAAATGATGTAAATACTCTATATCAATTTTATATTTATTTAACTCATCAATTACCCTTTCACTATTTCTTAATTTAAAATAACTTAACTGACTTAATGCATCTAATTTTTCTAAAAAAATATCTACTTGTTCTTTTATCTGTAGTAAATAATTTTGTTTTTCTTTTGAAATACCATCAATACTTTGAGTAATTTCAGTTATTTTATCATTTGTATCTTCTGTAAAATAATCTTTTAATCTTTCAAATTTATCTAAAACTTTATTTAAATGTTCAATAGTTTTTGAGTCATATTCTTCAGCAACTTTTAATATAGTTTGCTTTTTACTAACTATTTCTGAGGTGCAATATGGACAACTACAACCAAGATACATGTATTCTTTTCCTGCTATATGCCATTTTAACCATTTAGAATTATCTGCACTATTCAAATAATCCTTATAACCTTTTAACTCTTCTGGTATATTAACTATTTTATTTCCATCCTTTAGCCCTTTTCCAACACTACTAGCTGCAGAATACCCATTTTTAGTAGACTTACCAAAACATAAACTTAAATCCCTTAAACATTTAATTAGTTCATTTAACTCTTGATCATCTTTAAAAAGTAAACTAACATCATTAATTAACATCTCTATTTCATTCATTGCTTTATCAAATTTTTCATTTTTCAAGAAAACTTCAAAACTATCTTTTAATATTTCATCTTCAAGAAATACAAAATTGTTAACATATTCTTCATTAAAAAGTAATACTGTTTTAAAATTATCAATTCCACTAACTTTAGGAATATTATTTTCAGTTTGATTTTTTCTATGCTAAAATGGTATTAAAATATTAAATAATTCGTCTCTATCATCACGTGTAGCATACTGAATTGCTTTAGAAATTGTTGTCTTTCCAGTACCATTAATACCATACTTAATATTTAGAGTATTTTTTTTATACTTATGTTTGCATAATCAATGCTATTACAGTTTTTAATTTCAATTTTCATCGATTGTTCCCCCTATTATACTATTTTCATAGTGCTCTTTTCATTTTTTAAATATTTTAATATGTTATTAGTGAAGAAATATTTATATATCTAAAAAATAACCCAGGTTACCAGGTTACAAAGTAACCCTATAATACAAGCCGAGAAAAAATGGGGGTAGATTTTTTTTTTTTTTAAACTTATACTAGATAATAAAAAGAATGAATTTATAAAAGTCCATTCTTTTTCAAATATGATATATGTCTTTCAAATGTTGTTGTACTCTTTATTTGCAACATTTGCATTATATCTTTATTTTTTAAGCCTTGTTCTCTAAGGCTTTTTATTTCTTTTCTTAATTTATCCAACTCTTCCTTTTTAGACACTTTTCCTTTTTTCTTTAATTTTTCATTATATTTTTTCTTTTGATATTCTCTATCTCTACGCCTATATTCATCTTTAGAAATTATAGTTTTCATTTCTTTTTGTTCTTCATCTGATATTTCTAAAAGATTTATTAGAGTTTCATTCTTGTACTTGTAATCTTTACTTTGATTTTTAAATACTGTTTCTGCTGATTTAGTTGCATTTCTAACTTCATTTTCACTTAATGGCTGCCTAAACATATCATTTAACTCTAAAGTATCATTTAATGATTTTTCTATATCCTCAGTAAAATAACATAAATAATATCTATATAAGAATAATACAAGTTCTCTATGACCTTTTAAATTATACTCTCTTAATTCACATAGCTTTATTAAGTCCTGTATCCTCGCGTAGTAAAGACTTCTTTCTCTATGGACAAATAATACGTTTTTAGGTCTTCCTCGCTTTTTAAGTGCCTTCTTGCTTAATTCAGGCATATATTCGTTTTGTATTTCTCTTAATTCATATAAATAATCATAATTATCTATTATTTTCACTTCTGTATGTGTTTTGGGATTAATACTTCCTGGTATCCTTAATATTCTTGTTGCATCTAATGCTTGTCTATCTGCTCCAAATTCTTTTAAAGTTTTATAAAAATAGTCTTCTGCTGCTTTCCATAAAGGTAAAGCCATACTTGGAACTTTTTTTATAAGCCATATTAAATATAATCCTCTTCCACTATCTATAATAAGATTTGGTATAGGGATATTTTTTCCAAAGTAATTTTCATTTAGATTCATTAAAATCTGCTCTTTAGTAAAACCCGTTTTATATGTATCTAAATCTATAAATAATGCATTAAGTTCTTTAAGACACTCTATTCTTCTATAAGTCTTATAAAAGGTATTTAAAGTAATATATACATTATTTTCATTAAACTTTAGTCCTACCAGTTGCAAATGCTTATAATGCCATTGTTTATACCCTTCTGAGGATATTTTAGCTTTAGTTATCCACCCTTCACTATTTCTATGAACTATATTTATATATTTAACACTTTGAGATAACTCTTTTTCATCTTCTTGTTTTAAAGCTAATACCACTTTTCTCTCTCACCTCCCATCTTTAGTCAAATTATAACATAACTTAAATTTATTTAAAATCAATATAAAACACCATGTTTACTTGTACATATAAGTTATCTATAAATTAAATAATAAATAGATGGATAAGTAGTAATATGTATAAATCTAAATGTGTATCATGCAATAAATGTTTTAATACATATGAGAATAAATGTATATTAAATATAAAAAATAGTTAATAATAAATTAAAAATTATAGATACTTAATTAAGATTATTAATTAAGTATCTATAATTTAATCAAAGAATTTATAATTTTTGTATTTTTACTAATATAATTTAAATACTAATTAATATAAACATATATTTAAATTACTT
The DNA here is from genome assembly GCA_934098665.1 of uncultured Bacilli bacterium. Lineage (GTDB taxonomy): Bacteria > Bacillota_I > Bacilli_A > RF39 > UBA660 > UBA6448. The sequence continues at coordinate 5,310 of CAKOOO010000014.1, read as the reverse complement.
GTGACACTTTAGCATTATCGTATATTTCTAGTAATAAATAGGAAAGAGCTTTTATGTTATCTGAAACATTTTTATTTTCTAAATTATTTTTTAAATTTTTAGGATTGTTTTTAAAATTATTTAAAAATTGTATTAAGTTTTGTTGTTCTTCATTAGTTAATTTATTTTGTTTAATAAAATTTGTGAAAAAATATATAGAATTACTTAATGCTATATTATTTTTAGCTATATCTAATAACTCTTTATTATTAGTATTTATATTAAGATATTGTAAATTTTCTATTTTTGTTTTTTGAAAACTTGATACCAATAAATAACTATTATTAACATAATTATCTAAATTATTATAAAGAATTATTTTTTCTAAATTATTAAATAAATCTTTTAACATGTTGTTTGAAGTTTCTTCAAGCTTATTATTAGCTTTTGGGACATTATAAAAAAATAAAAATTTGTTTACTAATAAAGCCATTACTGTACCTATTAATACATATCCTATTCTTAGTAGTGATATTATTATAACATTAACGTGTCCATAGTTACCAACTATAGTTAGGGATTCTGATGGCATTAGAGCCATTCCTATAGCTGTTATAGTAATTAATATCATAGAAGTTTTATAAGAAGATCTAAAATAACTCATAAGATATCCAGCAAATAGAAGTATAATTCCTCTAGAAATTTGAGTAGTAAAAATACTATATAAAATACTGATAATAATAGTAGCTATAACAGTAGAAAGAAATCTTTGTTTTGCTCTAGTAAGTGTTTTTTCATAATATGGTTGTGTAAGTGAAAGTACAGCATAAACAATCCATCTACCTTGTGTTAAATGAAAATACTCCATTATAAAAAATGTTATAGTAATCAATATGGCCATTCTAAATGAATATGATAATCTTATAGGATTAAATTTAAATTTAGTTAATGTATACGCATCATTTTCTCTAGATTTTCGATTAAAACAAAATGAATAGGTACTTTTTTCTTCTTTAAATTCAATTAAACTTTTTATTGCAAATTCTATTTTTATTTTTAGTTGAATATTAAACTTACTTGAATTGCTATCTTTTAATTTTAAATTAGTTAAAGAATTTTTATCATATTTTATAATATTATTTTTTAAAAGAATTAATTTCTCTTTTAATAAAATAAGCTCATCTTTTTTTACATTATCTATAAAAAAGTTTAAATTTTCTAAAGCTACAACCAGATTTAAACTAGTTTTACTCTCTTTAGATATATAAAATTTGCTTTTTTTCTTGTCGTAAATTATTGTTTTTAATTGATCAAGTAATTTATTAGATTCTCTATTAATTTCTTCAATATTTTCTTCAAATTTAGCATCAGTTAAGATTTCAATTTTTTTTATTAATAAATTAACATAATTGGGAAGTATTTTTTCGGTTGTTTTTTTTATTTTATTTTTATTAATAAAAAATTGTGGCAACATAACCATTATACCTACAACTATTAATGAAATAAGTCTTAACGGTAATTGTTGAGGTATTATTTGAAAAGGTGCTAAAAATAAATATAAGAAAATAAAGGGTAAAAATAGAGGAGCTTTGGTTATATAACCAAATTTATAATAAATAAAAAAAACTATAATAAAGTTTATAGGTATTGCTAAAAATAAATGATCACTAGCTATATAAGCTCCTAACCCTATTGCAAAAAATAAAATTATCATCATAATAGTATTTTTTATAGGCTCAAATGATAAATCAGTTTGTAATAACATTAATAAAGCAGTGGCCCCAAATACACCAATTAATACATTATCATTAGAAAATATACATTGAAAGCTTAATATAAAAATCATTAATATAATAAATACAAAAGTATTAGTAATAATGAGCTTTTTCATTAGTTTCTCCTTTTTAATTAAATTTTTAACACATTATATAAAATTATACAATACAAAAATATAATTAAAATTATTATTAAATAATAATTTTAATTATATTCTATAGTAAGTATCCACTTTTTGAATTTTTACCTTTTTTAGTATTATATACTATGTAAGTACCAAAATTGTTTTCATACAAAATGGTAGCCCTTTCATTAGGAAGAATTTTACCAGTTTTTCTCTTAATATCAAAATTTATTTCATAAACATCAGTTAATTTATTAGAATTTTTATAATTATTTTCATTTAAATATTTTATTGTTCTATAACTATTTTTTATATAGCCTATTTTTATTTTATTATTATATAAATATTCAATTAAAACTAATTGATTTTCAAAATTAATATTTAAAACTGTTATTTTAGTTCCTATAGTAAGCATAGGTTTATTATAAGTTCTTTTTCCAGTTTCAGTTCTTAAATATACATTAAAATTTTTAATAATCGCGTTGTTAGGATAACTAAATTTTTCTTTATTATATGTCATATTTACAAATCCACTTTTTGAATTTTTACCTTTTTTAGTATTATATACTATATAAAATTTTGAATCTTTTTTATACAATATGGTAAATTTTTCATAAGGGAATAACTTTCCATATGCTGTATCTTCATCTAGTTCATTTTTATAAACTAACATAGGTTTATAGTCATTTCTATAATTATTTTCATTTATATATTTTATAATTCTAAAGTCATTTTGTATAAATCCTCTTTTTACTTTATTATTAAATAAATATTCAATTAAAACTAATTGATTTTCAAAGTTAATATTTAAAACTGTTATTTTAGTTCCTGGCTTAAGAACTAATTCATTAATTAATTTATTACCGAATTTATCTCTTAAATATATACTAAAATGAGTTATAATAGCATTATTAGGATAACTAAATTTATTTTTTTTAGGTATATTAGTCGTATTACTTTTAAATTCTAGAGAATCTTTAAAGATACTTTCTTCATACTTTTTCACAAATTTATAAAAGGTAGTTTTACTTAAATTTAATAAATCCATTGCTTTTACTGCAGTTATTTTTCCAGCTTTCCATTCATTATAAATTTTATTAAAATTAGAAGGAAGATTAATTTTAGGACGACCTCTTTTATTATTTGCTACCCTTGTTTGTATATCTAAATATATTAATTCTACAAATAAATCTATTTTATCAAAATTCAATTCATTTTTATTATTTAAATATCTATTTAATAAATTGGAAATATTTAAAATAACCACATTTATATTATTGTTTTTAAGTAAGTATAATTCTTGTTTTATTTCATCAACTTTTTCACCAAGCATACATAATTCGCCTAAAATCAAAGTATTACCTGGATATAAGTTACTTTTCAAATTTTCTTTGTTAGCTATGAAAATATTTTTTTCATCTAAATAATATTGATTATCTAAACAATATTTTTCTATATCTTTCATATAATGTTTTAATTTATTATCATTACACATATATATAAGTGCTTTTTTATCCATATTATTACTCCAATATATTTTAATATCTTATATATCCATTAATTATACAATTTACTAGTATGCTGGTCAATATAGTCTTTTATTACTAAAACTATATTTAAATTATTTAAGATAAAAAAATGCCAAATTATCCATAAGATATTTTAACATTTTTTATAGAGATAAAACCTTCTTTGGCTATATATTTATTTTGACCAAATGATATTACATACCATTTATTAAATATAATTCCTATTATATTTAAATTAGTTTTGTTTTTAAATATGCTTATTACTTTACTTTTTTTATTATCCTGATAATAAATTTTAGCATAACCTTTATATGAGTTAACTATAAATTTTAATCCATTAAAACTATCAACTTGTATAACATTAGATATATTATACAATTCAGCATTTTCAATATTGATATAAGGAATCCCGTTTATGTAACCATGTGCATGAAAATTTATTTTTTTATTAATCAATTTATATCCATAATATAATAATGAACTATTATTATAGTTTTGTTCTTGTATATTAATTTTATTTATAAAATCAGTATTATAGTTATATAAAGATATAGATATAATTGTCATACTAGTAGCTAATATAGATAAAATTATAATAATTATTCATTTTTTCAAATTCATTGTACATTCCTTTCTTTTATTTATATTTCTTCACATATAACAATAATATGATTATCAGTACCATTTGATAAACATGTATTAAGGAATAATATATTATTTCCATTATAATTATCTATTTTATATATCTTTTCACTCATTAAATTATCTATAGTTTCTTGTCTTATTTTCTCTGAATTATTTCCTAAATTTAATTCAATACTTGGTTTTGTATATATAGCACTAAATACTTTAAAATATATAATTTTATTGCTTATACCATTGTAAATTTCTACTATATTATGCTTTTTAGCAAAGTCTATGCTCTCATAATTAGTTAATTGTGAAAATATGATCCCATTTAACATGTTATGTCCATTAATTAATAATGTATTATTAGCTAAAGAAGTATTATCTTGATCTAATGCAATACATCCATTCCAAAACTTTTCTCCTTGCCAGTTATGATCTAAATAATAACTATCAGTTTTTCCATGTAATAAAGGATAATTTATATCAGTACCTTTAATATATATCCATCCAATTACTTCACCATTTATTTGTTTAGAATAATTGTAATATTTTTCTATATATTTAACAGAACCTATATTAATATCCTTTTTAGACTTATCAGATGAATTTATTGTACTAGTATTAATTATTACTTGTGATTTAATAGTTGAATAGTATTGAAAACTAATAAATAATACAGCAATAACAATATATATTACCAATAATACTGTTACTATTTTAAAAAACTTTTTTTTCTTCAGTTTTTTCAAAATATTCTCCTTGTTTACGAATTTTAATAATTTAAATATTTTTATTCTTAAATATATTATTAAAAAGTAAATAGTAATATATTATATTACTATTTACTTTTTTAATTTATAATGATCTATTTTTAGATTGTTTAATAATAAATATAATTATAAGAATAGTTAATAAAACTATAAATAATATAATTAATAATAATATATTATAATAAGAATTTATCCCTGTATCTGGTAGTGTTTTTATTCCTGTTACCTTCTTATCTCCGGTGGAATTAGTTGTATCAGTTACTTTCTTGTCCCCAGTAGAATTAGTTGTATTTGCTACTTTCTTATCTCCAGTGGAATTAGTTGTATCAGTTACTTTCTTATCTCCAGTAGAATTAGTTGTATTTGCTACTTTCTTATCTCCAGTGGAATTAGTTGTATTTGTTACTTTCTTATCTCCAGTGGAATTAGTTGTATTTGTTATTTTCTTGTCCCCAGTGGAATTAGTTGTATTTGTTATTTTCTTGTCCCCAGTAGAGTTAGT
>CAKOOO010000013.1 GCA_934098665.1 uncultured Bacilli bacterium | reverse complement strand
CGTAGGGGCGTGGTATAATGGTAGCATAGGAGTCTCCAAAACTTTAGATGGGAGTTCGATTCTCTCCGCCCCTGCCATTAAAAAATACTCTCTAAAAATTGAGAGTTTTTATTTGCTTAAGTTTTCTAAATACATATCAACATATTTTTTTAATTTTGGAATTGAAATTGAGTCTATTAAGAATCCCGCAGATAATTTATGACCACCACCATCTGGATGAAACTTTTTACCAATTACATTTAAATCAATATTTTCTTTTACACTTCTTAAGGAAACTTTATTACGGTTAAAGTTTATTATCATTATAAAATCTATTTCTGGTCTTAATTTACATATATTATTACCTACAATAGATCTATATTGCTCACTAATAGTTATACCAATTACATATTTATTATAATTAGTAACATATAAATTTTTATTAACAAAATCAGTATATTCTTTTTGTTTTTCTAAATCAGATATATATAAATCTTCGTATATTTTAGGTAATTTAAAATTTTCTTTATCATTTAAATTACAAATAAGTTCTATATAATTTTCTGGTCCAATTAAAGCATGCGTAAATGCAAGAAGTTTTGCATTATATTCTTCATTACCAAAATCAAAGTTATCTTGCTGTCTTGTGGCTTCTACATAAGTTTTATAAAAGTTTTTATTAAATTTTTCTTCTAAAGAGGTTAAATAATTATAAAATAACTCTGTTGCGCATGTAGGGATATTATTTATATTTACAATACTATTAATATATTTTGGTGTATTTTCACAAGTTTCATGATGGTCAAAATGTTTTAATTTATAGGTAATTTCAGGGTGATTATCTAAATATTCTTGAACACTTTTTGATATGGCTAAATCACATACATAGATAATCTCATAGTTATAAAAGTTAGTATTTTTAAATATATCTAATAACTCATTAATTTCAATTAATATATAATCTAAATTTTTATAATATTTTTTAGCAAGAATTATTGAGCCCATTCCATCAATATCCGCAATATGAGATATTATAATTACATTACTATTATTACTTATTTTTTTAATCATACTTTCACCAATTACATTGTAATAAAATATTTTTTATCTGTAAATGAGTTTTTATAAAAAATGTCAAATGTAAAATGTTAATAAAAAATTTCCTTTTATATATTTTCTGTGTTATCATTAATTTGTAAGGAATGAATAATTATGAATATAATTAAGCCCAAAATTAAATATACAGAAAAACATACTTTTAAAGATAATATATTTAATAATGCATTATTTATAGGTAACTGTATAGATAATATAAAAATAGAAAATGTAGATTTTGATAGCTGTATTTTTAAAAATATTGATTTTTCTAATATAGAACTAAAAAATGTTAATTTAATAGATTGCACTTTTATATCTTGTGATTTATCTAATAAAAATTTTGATGAGAAATTAATTGAAAGATGTGAATTTATTAATTCAAAATTATTAGGTATATCACTTATAAACTCATCATTAAAAGATGTTTTAATAAAAGAATCTATTTTAAAATATACAAATTTTTCTGGCTTACGTATAACTAAATGTATAATTGATAATTCTAATTTAAGTGAAACTAATTTTATAGAGTCTACTTTAAAAAATATAATTTTTAAAAATGTTAATTTTAATAAGTCAGAATTTTTACAAACAAAACTTGAGGGTATAGATTTTTCTACATGTGATATTGAGGGTTTAATAATAGATAATTACTCTTTATATGGAATAGTAATTGATCCATTGCAAAGCCAATTTATTGTGGGTAATTTAGGAGTGAGGTTTAAATAATATGGAAAGACAAGAATATTTAAAAGAAAAAAAGTTTAAATTACTATGTGAACTTAATTCACTAAATAATTTTGATATAGCGAGAAAAAAAGTTATTCAAAGTAAAATAAATGACATAGATTTTGAATTAAATACAAAGAAAGATAATGTTAAATGTGAAGTAGCTAAAGAAAATGCTCGTAATATTTTAGATACAATAAGATATAATAGAAAATAGGTTAATTGCAAAAAATATATATTTATGGTATTATTAAATAGATTTAAGGAGGACCTATGAAAAATATGTTATCATTAATTTTGGCTGAAGATGCCGGATTAAAAGCACTTTCATGCTCTGACCCAAATGTTATGAAAGTAATGAAAATAATTTCTATAATATTTATAATATTAAAAATATTAGTTCCCTTGATACTTATAGTTACAGGTATAATAGAACTTTCTAAATCTGTTATTTCTGAAGATGACAAAGAACTTTCTAAATCATTAACAACATTTGTTACTAAACTTTTAGTAGGCATTTGTATTTTCTTTTTACCAAGTGTTATGTCCTCTTTTGTGGATTTAATTGATGGGTCACATGAAGTTAAAAGTGATTTTGCTGTTTGCACTAAATGTATTTTAAATATTAAAGAATGTGAAAATACTACAAATAATGGTAATAATAGTTCTAATAAAACAAACACAGTTAATAAGAAAGATAAAAATAATAGTGGTTCTCAAGTAATTAAATAAAAAAATCTTGTATAATTAAACAATTTTATGTTATAATCTTGCTTGCAAGGAGTGATAGTAATGAAAAAATTAAAGAAAAATTTACCTGAAGGCGTAAAATATGAATTTGCTAGATATAAAGGTGTAAAAGTTAAACTTGTTCCAAACAAGAAAAAAAGTAATAAAACAAAATAAAAACCTCACGAATATTTAAAACGTGAGATTTTTTTTAGAAATTAATTTTGCATGGATTATCCACAAAAATACTAATTAAGAAATTAACAAGGGTTGGTAAGAAGAATAGTAATGCTACTAAAACAAGTCTAGTTAAAGCTCTTTTAGTAATTTTATTTAAAGCATTTTTATCACTATCAAGAAGTGCTTTAGCAAAATCATAAATAGTTAGTCCAATACATAGTACAATACCAGCATATTTCATTATGCTAAATATTTTAATAAGATAATTATTTAATTTTCCATTAATAATATTTGTACAATTAGTAATGTCATTAGGTTTTATTGTTGTATTGCCACCATATAATTCCCTATATTTATTAAGAAGATCTTCTAAAGTACCACTGGCTTCAAATCTTTTTCCATTAACAAAATTTTCAACATCATCTCTATTTGTATGTTCTCCATTTGAATTATCAAGTTCTGTTGAACCATTACTTTTTAATATTGGGCAGCTTTTTAAATTACCATCTGTAATAGTTTGATCGGATGTAATATGTATTGTTGTATCATCTATAATACAATCAAATTCATTTATATTAGGATTTTTTTTAGAAATTGCATTGCCAAAATTATTTTTATCACCATATTTTAGAGTAACTTTTTTATACTCATCAATTGTAATTTCAACTTTACATGTTTTGCCATCTTTAGTTATGTTATAATCAGCTCCTGAACATTTTGTTGAAGTGCCATAAGACCCTTGATTTTCAATGCCGGTTATTTTAAACATATCAGTTTTTTCATCATATCCACAATTAAGATTACCTAAATTAAATCCATTTGATGCTGCATTATCAAATTCTACATTGAAACCATTACATTTGTAATTTATTTTACTTCCTGCATTTTCTTGTGGTTTATTTCCAAATTTAAGATAATATTTTTTTGTTTGCGCACCTAATCCAATTGAAAAGGTAATATCGCAGGTTACTCCATCTTTTTTTAAGGTAAGCGTTCTTTTTGATGTAGCTCCATTTCCTGATGTATCAGTTTCTATTTTGTTACCAATACAACTTCCTACTGCATAAACATTTATGCTAATAAATAAACCAATAATTAATATAAAATATTTAAAAACTTTTTTCATACTGAAATTATAACATGAAAAATACAATAATAAAACAAAAAATGATAAAATAAAAAATTATATTTTGAACTAAATTAATTTATTATCGAAAAAATTAATACTTTTGTTTATAAAATGAAATTTACTTTAAAAATAATAACTAAAATATTTTAATTTTATTGCGAAAAAATTAACTTTATTATATAATTGTAATAGTTAAATAAATTAACAGTGTTATTATAAAAATATATAGTTTTATTAAGAGAGGAGTTATTATGTTATTATTAATAGATGATATTGTTACTGCTTTTTGGAAAATAATAATAGATTTAGTAGGCAATGTTTTCGTATTTGTCAATTCTGCGTATAAAATTTTTATTGCTTTATCTAAAACTAATATATTTGCTGCTAGTGATTATACTGCAATATCTGGAAATATATACAAATTATTAAGCATTGTAATGTTATTTGTTTTAGCATATAGCATTTTAGTTAAAATTGTTGATCCTGATTCTTCAAAATCTGGAGTTGATGGTAAAAAAACATTGCAAAAATTAATTATTTCTTTAATATTAATTGTTCTTGTTCCTACAATTTTTACATTTGCTTTTGGACTACAAGATGCTATTATTGAATCGGGCGTTTTAACTGCAGTTTTTACTGGAAATACTGTTAGTACAGACGAATCAATAAAAAATGGTGGAAATATAATGAGCGTTAATTCTTTTAATCCGTTTTTTATTTCTAAAACAAAAGATGGTGATGATTTAACTAACTCCTCAGAATATAGTACAATAATAGAAACAGATGATAGTATAGGAGTGTACAGTTGTAAAAAAGGTGATTGTACACTTGGTCAAGTTAGAGAATATGCATTATATACCGGACATTTTGGCTTTTTTAAAGCTTTTGCTAGAAATATTTATGATGATGAAGTTGACTTTCAATGGCTTGCAGCACTCGTTACTGGAGTCTTTTTGGTATATGTAATGGTATCATTTTGTTTTGATATGGCACTAAGGATATGTAAATTGGCATTTTTTCAACTAGTTGCACCTATTGCAATTTTTTGCAATGTTATTCCAAAAATGGATGATGTATTTAAAAAATGGTTATCTAATACTACAAAAACATTTTTAAGTGTTTTTACTAGAATTGTTGTTATGAATTTTGGAGTATATCTTGTATCGTTAATTTGTAATAATAATGTTATAAAATTATTTTCTGAAGATACGGGTGATACTATCCTTAATTTACTTGTAAAGTGTTTTATAATTATGGGGATAGTAATGTTTATGAGGCAAGCCCCAAAACTATTATCTGATTTATTTGGCCTTGGTGATGGTGACATGAAACTTGGCATTAAAGATAAATTAAAAGCTGGTGGCGCTTTTACCGCTGGTGCCGCTGTAGGTGCTGGAGTAACAGGACTTACAAGAAATGTAGTAAATGGTATTGGAAATATTAGAGATGCAAAAGGTAAAAAAGCTAAATTAGGAGCATTTGGAAAAATGCTTAGTAGTGGAGCAGCTGGCTTAACATCTGGTGTTACAAAAGGTGCTTGGTATGCAAAAGGTGCTGGAACACCAGCAGATATGAAAAGTGCTGCTACTAAAGCTGCTAACAAAACTGTTGAAAATCGTAATAAAAGAGAAGCATATAAAGCAGCACACCCTGGCTTTATGGGTGTTACTGCTGGTCATCTTGAAGACTCATTTGTTAAAGCAAAAGACTGGGCAGGAGTTTCTAGTGGCTATGAAAACTTAAAAAAGGAACAAGAAGTATATACTCAAGGTATGGGCTTTCAAAAGAAACTATTTGATTTAGCAGCGGATAATGAATTAGTTCTTGCTTATGAAGGTCAAAAGAAAAAAGCACAAGAAAGAGATATTAATGAAGCAAGCTATGTTCTAACTAAAGGCAAAGATGTAAATGGTAATATTATTGATGGATATCTTGCAAGTAATGGAAAAACATATAAGACTAAAAATGAAGCAATGGCTATTGATATTCGTAAAAAATCTGAAGATATTAAGATGTATGATAATTTAATAAAACTTGCAAAATTAAAAACTATTAATGAAAAATTAGAAAAAGATAAAAGATATGCAGCTGTTGCTCAAGAATTTGAAATGTTTAAAAAACAACATGCAGATGTTGATATAATTAATAATATGGGAAGCATTGAAAAACTTTCTGCTGAGCAAAGTGCTATGCTTGATAATGCCTTTAACAGTTTATCATTTGATTCAGTTCAAAATACTTATGATATATTAAGTAAAGGTAAAGAGGGCGAAGATGGTAAAGTTAGTGGCTATTCAAATCTTATGTATAATAACGAACAATTTAAAATTGAAAATGGACGTGTTACTGAAGAAATTTCTAGAAAAATTCAAGAAGAACAGTCTAAAAAATCTAAATAATATAAAAGGAGGGAAGACATGTGAGAAATCAATATTTAGTACCTGCTAATAGTAAAAAATCTCAATTGATATTTGGATTCTTTACTTGGCCAGATCTAATAGTATGTTTAACTGGTGCATTTATAACAATAATACTTTTGATAATATTTAAAAATCCAACTACTGGTGAATTAATTATTGCAATTATACCTGCACTTATTGGTGCTGGACTTGTAATGCCAGTTAGAAATTATCATAATGTTATGCAACTTTTGAATAACATATTAGATTTTTATACAAATAATAGAAAATATTTATGGAAGGGTTGGTGTGTGAGTGATGACACAGACAAATAGTGGTGTTAAAACTAGTTCAAAATTTGTTGAAGACTGGTTACCTATTAAATCAATAAATAATGGTATGATTTTAACTGATGATGGATATTATGTAACTGGTGTAAAAGTTACTCCCAAAAATATATTTATTTTAGGAGAACAAAGTCAAAATGCTACATTATTTAGTTTATCTACATTTTATAATACACTTGATTTTGAATTTTGGTTATTAATATCTGATAGACCTGTTGATATTGATGTATATTTATCTGAACTTCAAGTTGAATATAATCAAAATCAAAATAGTGCTATAAGAAAATTAATTATGCAAGATATTAATAAAGCAAATTTATTTATGAGTAGAGATTATAATGTTGTTGATACAGAATATATATTCTTATTTAAAGAGAAAAAGATGGAACTTGTTCAAAAAAATCTTCACACATTAATAAGTGGTTTATCTCAAGCAGGATTATCTTCTTCACAAACAAGTAATGCAGATTTAAGAATGCTTCTTGATAATTATTTAAATGATGGTGTAACAACGAATTTTAAGGCGGTGATGTAGTATGAGTAAAATAAAAAGTGAAATAGCTCCGAAAGGAATATATTTTAAACCAACAGATTTTATGCTAGGTGATAAGTATTATACTATAATGACTATAGTGGGTTATCCAAGAAGTATATTTCCTGGATATTTATCTGATATTACAAATATACCTGGGGTAAGACTTGCAATTAAGCATATTCCCATAGATTTTGAAATATTAAGAAAGATGCTTAATAAAGAAATTGCCGATTTAAAAGTAAGATACCAACAAGAAAAGGATCAAACTGCACAAGAAAGAATCAGACAAGATTATGAATCTTTGGAACAATTTATATCAATGCTTGCTTCTACAAATGCAAGAATATTTGATTTTCAAATGCACTTAATGATTTCATCAGATACAAAAGATGGACTAGAATTAACTAAAATTCAAGTAAGAAATTATATAGATGCACTTGGTATGCGAGGAGTATCTTTAATGTTCGAACAAGAAAAAGCATTAAAAAGTATTATTCCAATTTTCCCAGCACAAGACATTGAAAAAAGGGTGGGTATTCCACTTCCATCAGTTACTATAGCGGGAATGTATCCATTTGTATTTGATTCAGTTAAAGACCCAGGAACAGGTACACTTTTAGGAATGGATAGATCTGGTGGTGTAATACTTTATAATCAATTTTTATATCAAATTAAAAACGAAAATAATCGTAATAATGCAAACATAATTATTTTAGGTACATCAGGAAGTGGTAAAAGTACTGCCGCAAAACTTTTATTAAGAACTCATTTACGTAATAGTTTAAAAGTTGTATGTATTGATCCTGAAGGTGAACTTTCTGAAATGGTTAAAATGATGAAAGGTGATTTTATTGATTTAGGAAAAGGTGGAGACTTTGGTATGATAAATCCACTTGAAATAGTTGTTGACGTTGATGAACAAGAAATATCTCAAGGTTTAGGATATACTGTTTTAACTCGTACATTACAACAACTAAAGGCCTTTATGAAGTACTATAACCCATCAATTGAGGAAGATGTACTTACTTTATTTAGTGAAGTTGTACAAGATACTTATAAAAGATTTAAAATAGATTATGATACTGACTTTACAAAACTATCTAGAGCTGATTATCCAACTTTTGATGATGTATATGCCACTATAAAAGGAAGACTTTTATCAATGACTGATGCAACACATGAAAGAGATATAATGGAACGTCTTGAACTTAAAGTAAGACCTTTAATTAAAGAACTACGTTATTACTTTACTGGTCATACAACACTTCAAATTGATAGTGATTTTATTGTATTTAATATAAAAGAACTTATGAATAGTGATGAAAATATTAAAAATGCATTGTTCTTTAATATATTAAAGTATGCTTGGGGATTATGTCTTGATAAAGATATTAATACTGTTATGATGGTTGATGAAGCCCATGTGCTTTTATCTGGTCATAATGAACTTGGTGCAGAATTTTTATCACAAATTCAAAGAAGAGCAAGAAAATATAATACAGGAACAATTATTATTACACAGCAACCTACAGATTTTGCAGCTCCAAATTTAATTATGCATGGTAAAGCTATTTTTGATAATGCTGCTACTTATTTAATAATGAACTTACGTAAGCAAGCTGTTGAAGATTTAGCAAAATTAATAGATTTAAACGAAACCGAGATGGAAAGAATTAAATATTATAATCAAGGTGATGGCCTTTTGATATGTGGTAATAGACGTATGAATATGAGCGTTATTGCTACCCAAGAGGAACTTGATTCATTTGGTTCTGGTGGTGGATATTAAGCCTTTAAAAGGCTTTTTTTATTGTAGAAACATAAGTTTTTATGATATAATCTAATTAGTGTTAGGTGGTGATATTATGGATAATAATGAATATGATGAAATTCCTGAAACTGAAGAGCAAGATGAAGTCCAATATGATAACCTAACTAGCGAAGAAAGTAGCTATGAAGCAATAAATAATAGACAAAGATATATTGAAAATGAAACTACTCAAGCAAATCAAAGAAGATCATCAAGACCTAATATATTAAATATGGCAAGACCTAATTATGGCATATCTGATGTCATTAAAAGAAAAATGGGTAATTTAATGCAACGAAATAAAATTACAAAAAGTAAAAAAGAGGAAACAGAACATGAAAATAATTCAAATGAATCAAATAAAGGTGCCAAACAAGAAAAAAATAGTAAAAGCAAAGTAAATTTTAATAATGTAAAATCTCTTATAACTACAAATAAAGAAACGAAAAAAAGATTAATACAAAAGAAAATTATTGCATTTATTATGAAAAACCCTTGGGTGTTAATAATTATATTGTCGTTATTTTTATTACTTATAATATTAATAATTATTTTAGGTGGTGCAGGTGGTGCAGATGATAATGACTATGATATTTCTCGCTCTATAAATAATGCATGTAGTGAATTTCCATTAAATTCAACTGACCTTTCAAAATCTGAGTTTGTTAGTTTAATGCAAAAAAATATTACAAAATATAACGCACCTAATGAATTTAAAAATACTAATGATTTAGAAACAATATATAGTGTTGCAACAAAAAATAATTGTAATCCAGAGCTGGTAGTTTCAAGAGCAATACAAGAAGGTTTTACTGGTGGAAAATATAATTATTGGGGAATTGCTGTTTATAATGGAGATACCGTTGGAAATGGTTATAATTCCTTATCAGAGGGTGTTATTGCTTTTTGTAATATAGTAAATAGTTATAAGACATTTTATGATTTAAATCATGCATATAGTTATATTGGCAATTATTGGGCTAATGCTGGAAATAATTCATATGGTGGCTGTACATTTATTGATTTTACCTACCAATATTATGATAATAAATCAAGAGCAGATGCAGTAAAATCTGTGTGTGCCAAAAATGAGTGTCCATTGTCTGGAAAGAGTCCAAAAAATCCGAGTAAATGTCTTAAAACTAATGAAGAAGATCAAGATGCATACACAAAATATCTAAATTGGGCATTATCTAATCATAGAAAGAATGTCTTTGGTCTAGAGCCTGAACAATGCATAAATTCTAATAGTGATTTTGGGAATTTTGATAAATGCACTATTTTTAATCAATTTGATCCTAATTGGCTTAATAGAAATTTAGGTTTTTCTGATACTAAAATGAATAAGGGATGTGCAGTAACCTCTGTTTCAATAGGAATATCTTGTTTTGGAAATAATTATGATGCAACATTTAATCCAGCAAAATTTTTAGACGTAGCAAATTCTTCAAAATATGTTAATTCGTGTTTCACTGGAGCTAACATTTATTGGACATGTCCAGCAATTCAAACTTTTGCACCAAACATAACATATATTGATGGAATAGATAAAGTATTAGGAAGTAATATTGATTATAAGGTTAATTTTATTAATAGTTTTGACCCTAATAAGCATTTTTTCATAGTTCAAATTATTAATGAAAAAACTAGTACCCATTTTGTAGTTTTGAAAAGTATTAATAGAGAAAAAGGAACATTTACTTGTTTAAACCCAGGTGGAGGTACAATAACTGAAGAAAAATTAAAAGATATTAATGCTATAAGGGTATTTACAAAATAAGTTTGAAAGGAGATTATTTTGAAAGAAAATAAAATATTAATTATAACAATTGTTTTATTTGTATTGTTTGGATTAATAGCTTTGTATTTTTATTTTATAAAATTAAATGATGGTATGAATAATAATATAGTAAATAATTTTGTAAATAATCAGAACAATAGCGTTATAAAAAATAACACTACAAGTGCTATAATTGAGAATAATTATTTAATTATAGGCAACTATTTAAATGTATCATTTGATAATAAAAGTAAGCATTGGCGAAATAGTTCTATTGAAAAATATGAAAACAAATTAGAAACGTACGTGGATAATGAATATTATGGTAAATATTCATTAGTTCGTGGTAAAATATGGAATTTATTAGATGATAATGATTATGTGGATTATGATGGTAATTTAATTGCCTTTAGTTCAAATCTTAATGCAGAAGTTATAAAATATAATACATCAAAAATTGAAAATAGTTTATTGAGCGAAGTGAAAACTTTCTTATTAAAATATGGTTATCAATATAAAGAAACAAGTTTTAATTATGTTTATTATTTTAACCAAGATTATTACGTTGTTTTATGTGCTAATTTATCATATTTAAATTTTGATACATCTGATAGTTCAAATCAAAATTATACAATTGGCTATATGAGAAAAAATAACAATTTATATGTTATTTTTAACAATAAAATAGAACTTGATAATAGTAATGAATATCCAACTAACTTACTAAATGGTTGGTTAGTTATAAATGGTAAAACTTATTTAGCTATAAACGAAATTTATTATTCTAATAATGAGCCTAATGCTTCTTTATATGAATTTGATGGAAACAAATTTATAAAAGTTATTTAAAATTAGAGGTTAATGGTGTATAATAATATCATTAAAAGGGAGGAAATATGAAATTTAAAGTTACCAAAAAAGATTTTATGTTATTTTGTATTTATTGCATACTTCTTTTATATTTTTGTGCAATAGCGGTACTTAATTTTTCTTCATTATCTTTAGATGGAAAATTTTATGGACTTTTACCATTTAAAGCATTTACTCCGGAATATATAGGTTTTACTTTTGGCCTTTTTATAGCGGTATTAATTTTAATATTTACAAGTGTATCTTCGAAAATATTTAGCAAAGAAAAAAGTGAAGGTTTTGGACTGCTTTTTTCAGAAAAAACAAGTGATGGTTATTCAAAATGGGCATCAGAAAAAGATATTAAAACGGATAAAAATATAGTCAAAGTTAGAACAATAGATGATCATATTGATGCTGCCGGTGTTGCACTTGTTAATAATGGTAAGGAAATGTGGGTTGATAATGGTGAGTATCATAACCTTATTATTGGTTCTACAGGTTCAGGTAAAACAGAATGCGTTGTTAAGCCTCTTGTAAATCTTCTTTCTAAAAAAGGTGAAAGTATGGTTATTACTGACCCTAAAGGAGAAATATATCAATACTGTGGTGAGTATTTAAAAAAGCAAGGATATAATATCATAATACTTAACTTTCGTGACCCAGACAAAGGTAATTCATGGAATCCACTTGCGCTTCCATATATGTATTATAAGCAAGGAAATCAAGATAAAGCCACTGAACTTTTAGAGGACGTTTCTCTTAATATTTTATATGATAAAAGTGAAGGCGGAGATTCTGCCTTCTGGCAAAAGAGTGCTGCCGATTATTTCTCAGGGCTTACTATGGGCTTATTTATGGATGCCAATGAAAAAGAAGTTAATTTAAATAGTATAAATTTTATGTCCACAGTAGGTGAAGAACGTCGTGGAACAAAGACATATATACAAGAATATTTTAATTTAAAAGGTGAAGCAAGTCCTGCATATATATTTGCCTCAAATACAATAAATGCTCCGAATGATACAAAGGGTGGAATACTTTCTACATTTAGACAAAAGATAAGATTATTTTCTACAAAAGAGAATTTAAGTGAAATGCTTTCATATTCTGATTTTGATATGAGAGATATTGGTAATAAGAAAACAGCTGTATTTATGATTATTCATGATGAGAAGAAAACTTATCATGGACTTATGACAATATTTATTAAACAATGTTATGAAACATTAATTGATTGTGCTCAAGCAAATGGTGGAAAACTTACTTATAGAACTAATTTTATTCTAGATGAGTTTGCAAATATGCCTCCATTAAAGGATGTTGACTCAATGGTTACAGCAGCTAGAAGTAGAGATATAAGATTTACGTTTATTATTCAAAACTTTGCCCAACTTAATGATGTTTATGGGGAAGAAGTTGCACAAGTTATCAAGGGAAACTGTGGTAACCTTATATATTTAATATCAACAGAACTTAAGGCACTCGAAGAAATAAGTAAAATGTGTGGAGAAGTTAAATCAAAGGAAAAAGATAAAACGGCTTCAACACCACTTGTTACAGTATCTGACTTACAAAAATTAAAATTATTTCAAGCAATTATTATAAGATGGCGTAAAAACCCATTTAAAACTAATTTAGCACCAGATTTTAAAATTGACTGGGGTATTGAAAGACAAACTGCTGTGTTACCAGTAAGAGAAAAAAGACAAATTGAATTATTTGATGTTAAAAAGTTTGTTTCTGAAAAGAAAAAAGAAGAGGCAATGAATAATCCTTCGATGGGTATGGATAATCCATTTATGGGTGGTGGATTTAATCCTTTTATGGGACCTAATCCATTTATGAGTCAACCACAAAGACCAAATAATAATCCATTTATGGCTCCAGGTAAAGAAGTTACTTCCGAGGATATTGATGATATGGTTAAAGAAATTGAGAAAAAACTACAAGCACTTGATGAAGAAGAAAAGAAAGCAAATGAAAATAAAAATGTAGTTGAAACAAAAGATGATAAACCTATAATAACTCCGATAGAACAAAAAGAAGAAAAACCTAATATTGAGGAAGTTATTAAAAAACTTGATAGTGCAGAAACAAGTGAAAAAAATGATGATCCTAATGAACTTACTCAAGAAATTAATTTATCAGATGAACCCAACACAATTTTAAATGTTGATAAAGATAGTGTTGTAGTAAATGATACAACTAATGATGACGATGAATATTTTGATGACTTTTTTGAATAATGGTTGCAAAAATTAAAAAATCTCATATATTACTATGAGGTTTTTATATGAAAGTAATTGAATATGAAAAATATGATGAAAGTTTAGGACAACTTATTGATGTTCAGCATCCTATTGATTATGAAGAAAAACATGATTTAAGAAGTATAAATATATATGCAGATAAGTTACTTCTTAATCCCAAAGCATATCTTGATAAAAATAAGACATACTATATAATGTGTAGAAAAGGTTTTTTAAGTAGAAAAGTTGTAAGAATGCTTACGTTTTATGGCTATAATGTAGTTCTTGTAAAAAACTTTTAAAAAATGTATAATTAGTTTGGGATTATTATGGATAAATTTGCTAATTTAATTGAAAATTTTTTATATTCTTTGGGTGCTTTTGCACCAATTTTAGCATGTTTACTTATTATAATAGAGTCAATTTTACCTGTATTGCCATTATGCGTTTTTATTACAATTAACTTTTATTATTTTGGTAAAATTATTGGTTTTATTATTTCTTGGATGTTTACATGTATTGGTTGCTATTTATCTTATTATTTAGTTAAAAAAGGTTTTAATACAGTGGCATTAGAAAGTGCGAAAAAAACAGGAATATTAAATAAGGCTATAAAAATAATTAATAAAGTTGATTTTAGAGCATTATTATTAATTATTGCTATGCCATTTACGCCAGCATTTTTAGTAAATATTGCCGCAGGTCTTTCTAAAATTGAAACGAAAAAATTTATATTAGCTATATTAATTGGTAAAATATTTATGGTTTATTTCTGGGGATTTATTGGGGTAAGTTTAATTGAAAGTTTAAAAAATCCATTTATTTTATTAAAGGTATTAATTCTTTTAATTATTGCATATATTGTAAGTTTATTTGCAAAAAAACTTATATATAAATAATTATTTATGAACTAGCACTCTTGTATTTGCATCAATATTATTATATAAAGTTTGAGCAGCTTCATGAGGCATATTTACGCAACCATGACTTCCGTTTGTTTTATATATATCCCCACCAAATTCACTACGCCAAAATGCATCATGAAAACCTATACCACCATCAAATGGTATCCAATAATCAACATGTAATTTATACCCAGGACCTACTAAAAAAGTATCATACTGTTTATAATAAACATAAAAATATCCAAGTCTTGTATCATATTTATTTTCTCTGCCTGTGGTAACGTCTGTTGTTAAAATAATATTTTCATCACTATATAAGTTTAAGGTTTGACTATCAATGTCTACTTCAATAAATTTACTAGGTAAAATTTCAATATCATCTTTGTTAAAAAAACCATAGGAATTATCATCCATTTTTCCATGGTAAAATTCATTTGTTTCCCAGTCAATATTAACAAGTTGATACTTTGAAATATCACCAATTTCTTCGTGACTAATACTATTTATACTAGTATCATTTTTAATATATCCATATTTATTTGTATCAAAAGTAATATTTCTTATATAACTTTTATTTTCCTTAACTTTTTCACCGTTTTCATTACTATTATCTATTTTAATACCAATATCATCTTCAATTTCCTTTTTAGTTACTAACTGAACTTCAATGTTTTTTACAATTTTTTCTTCAGTTTTTTCTTCTGTTTTTTCTTCTACTTTTTCTTTCTCTTTTACAATAACTTCTTCGATAGATTTATCACTTGTTATCAAGGTATTATTAATATCATCATTAATCTTTTTGAGTAGTTGATAACTATTTAATAGTGCAAATATTGATACTGCAAATGCTATTATTTTATCTTTCTTTTTCATAATAATTATAATACTAAAATAATTAGAAAAAGTAAATACAATTTTTATTTACAAATAAAATATCACATGATACAATACTCTTATGAAAGGATAAATTGTGCCAAAAAATATAAAAATAACAAAGGAAATGATATTGAATGCAGCCTTTGAAATAACAAAAAAAGACGGCATTTCAAAAGTAAGTAATAGAGAAATTGCTAAAAAGTTAAATTGCTCAATTAGACCTATATATTATCAATTTAAAAATTCTGATGAATTATTTAATAGTTTATATAACATGATTTACGAGTATTTTTATAAATTTATTTTAGCTAATTTAAATGATAAATTTCCTAAATATAAACAAGTTGGTTTAAATTATATTAAATTTGCTAGGGAAGAAAAAAATTTTTATCAAGTATTATTTTTAAATAAAAATTGTAATTTAGATACTTTTAACGGAAATAATGATAGTAATTTTAATAAAGTTAAGGATTTTATAAAGATAAGCACTAATTTATCAAATGAAGATATAAATGATTTTCATTTTAAAATGTGGACATTTTGTCATGGCCTTGCAACGTTACTTGCAAATGATAAAATATACTTAACTGATGAGCAAATTAAAATACTTATTTCAATGGAGTTTCAAGCATTAATGTTACTCAAGGATAATCCAGATAATAAATATATTTTTAAGGAGGTAAAATGAAAAATATTTTAGAGGTAAAAAACCTAAGTAAAAGTTATAAAAATTTAAAAGCCGTAGATAATCTTTCTTTTGAACTAAAAGAAGGTGAAATACTTGGCTTGCTTGGCCCTAATGGAAGTGGTAAAACAACAACAATAAACTCTATATTAGGACTACTTAAAATAGATAAGGGAGATATTTTAATTTTTGGGAAAAAACTTTCGTTAGATTCATATGATATAAAAGAAAAAATGGGTGTTGTTTTTCAAGATATAGCTGTTTTTAATGAACTTACTGTTTATCAAAATGTCGATTACTTTTGTGGATTATATATTTTTGATAAAAACAAAAGAAAAAAAGCTGTTGATGATGTAATAAATTTAACTGGTTTAAATGAATTCACAAAATATTATCCAAATAAACTTTCAGGTGGACTTTTAAGAAGACTTAATATAGCATGTGGAATTGCTCACAAACCAAAATTAATTTTTCTAGATGAACCTACGGTTGCAGTTGATCCCCAAAGTCGAAATAATATTTTAGATGGGATTAAAAAACTAAAGGAAAATGGCGCAAGTATTATTTATACAACACATTATATGGAGGAAGCTGAGATTTTATGTGATCGTATTATAATTTTAGATAAGGGAAAAATTATTGCAAATGGTTCATTAGATGAACTTAAAAAAATATCCTCAATTGAAGAAAAAATTACTGTAGAACTAGTAAAATATGATAAGGAAAAATTAAATAATTTAAATAAATTAAGTAATATTTCTGGCTATAGTTTTCTTAATAATACTTTATATATAACTTATTTGAAGGGAAATAATAATTTAGAAAATTTAATTACATTTTTAAAAAGAAATAATATAGTTTATAATAAAATATTTTCTGAAAGACCAACACTTAATGATGTATTTTTAGAGTTAACAGGAAAGGATTTAAGAGACTAATGATACATAATTTTAAGTATTCTTTACTGATTATTTTAAAGGACAAATCCTTAATTTTTTGGACATTAGCTTTCCCTATTATCCTTGGCGCATTTTTTTATCTTGCTTTTTCAAACATTGAAAATACAGAAAATTTTAGTAAAATTAATTTAACAGTTGTAAATGCTGATAGTTATACAAAAAACGCTTTAGAGTATTTAAATGAAAAAGAAATAATTAACTTAACTTATAGTAATGAAGCTGATGCTAAAAAAGATTTAAATAATAAAAATATAGTAGGTTATTTAAATAATGATATTTTAACTGTAAATAGTAATGGATTAAATGAAACAATTTTAAAATATATTATTAGTCAAATAGATAGTGAAAATAAAATGTTTAATGATTTAGTAAATGAAGAAATAAATGAAAATTTATCTTATAATTATAGTCAAATATATCAAAATGTTTTATCATTTATGAATAGTTCAAATGTTAAAATTAAAAATATTACAAGAAAAAATATTAGTTATACAATGATAGAGTATTATACACTAATTGCTATGGCATGTTTGTATGGTGCCTCAATTAGTATGAAATCAATAAATAATTTACTTGCAAATTTAAGTGCTAAAGGAAAAAGAAAAAGTGTTAGTCCAGTTAAAAAATGGAAGTTTTTAGTAGCGGATTTCTTAGCTTGTTTATGTGTTGAACTTGTTATTATGTTTATATTATATTTATATTTAATATTTATTTTAAAGGTTGACTTTGGTAATAATTTACCACATTTAGTAATATTAACTTTTTTTGCTTGCTGTGCTTCAATTTCCTTAGGATGTATGTTATCAAGCCTTTTAAAAACAAACGAAAATGCAAAGTTTGGAATTTTAATTGCAATTACAATGACCTTATCATTTTTCGCAGGAATGACAGGAATAACAATGAAATACGTAATTGATAAAAATGTCCCTATAATTAATATAATAAATCCTTGTAATATGATTGTAGATGGACTATACTCATTATATTATTATGGTGTTGGAAATAGATATTATTATAATATATTAAGTTTAATAATTTTTACTTTTATAATGATGCTTATGGCAATAAACTCTTTAAGGAGAAATGAATATGACAGTATTTAAATCTTTTTGGCAAATAGTTTTAAAAAATATAGGAATAATAATTCTTTATACGGTACTTTTAATTTCTTTTGGAACAATTAATTTTAAATCAAATAACGAAACAAACATTTTTGTCGATTCTAAACCAAGTATAGTTATTATAGATAATGATAATACATTACTATCTAAAGATTTAAAAAAATATTTAAAAAAATATACAAATATAAAAAATATTACAAATGAATCTGATATAGATGATGCAATTTTTTATAGAGATGTAAGCTATGTAATTTATATTCCAAATAATTTTGAAAGTGCCACTGAAATAAAGATAAAATCATCAGATACTTATGAGTCATTTTTAGCAAGTTCTATATTAAATAGATATTTAAAAGCAAAGGATATATATTCCTTTAAATATCATAATGAAAAACTAATTGAAAAAATAAATGAAACATTAGAAAGTGATGTAAATGTACAAATTAATTCAAAAATAAATAAATCAAATGAAGAAAAGATATCAAGATTTTTTAATTTTTCAAGTTATTCTTTAATGGCTATAACTATATATATTATTTGTCTAGTATCTTCATCATATAATCAAAATATTATTCAAAAGAAAGTTTTAATTGGTAAGTTAAGTGTTAAAAAACATAATTTTTATTTAATGCTTTCCTCAATAATATTTGCAGTTTTAATATGGTTTATATATGTTATTTTAAGTTTAATTGTTTTAAAAGACTTAATATTTAATATTAAAGGATTACTTTATATATTAAATATGCTTGTATATGTCATATCTGCATTTTGTTTAGCAATGCTACTTTCTAAATTTGCAAAAAGTAAAGGTGCAATAAGTGGAGTAGTTAATGTTATTTCATTATGTCAAGCATTTTTATGTGGCGCTTTTATTCCGGTAATTTGGCTTCCCAAGAAAGTTATTAATTTATCAAAAATATTCATTGCTCATTATTTTGTTAATTCAAATGATTATTTATCTTCTTTAGAAAATATTACTATTTTAAATTTAAAAACATATTTTATCAACATATTTATAATGTTAATATTTACTTTATTATTTATAATTATTAACAATTTATTAACATTAAAATATAGTTGTAAGAACTGAAAAAAGGACAAGTTTGTCCTTTTTTTAAACGGTTTGTGAGATTTATTTTAATTATTATTAATTACTTACGCAAATACTTTTATATAATTTTTAATTTCTCTATCGGATAAAATTTTCCCCGAACTTATTATTATATCATTGATTATTAATAAAGGTTTATTTTTACTTTTATATTTATTAAGAGTGCCCTTATCATCAATAACATTTATTTCGATGTTTTTAAGAAGAGTTTCTTTTGTCGCTTTATTAAGGTTTTTTATTAGTTTTGTGCGATTCGAAGAACTTTCACCGATAATATTTATTTTCACTTAACCACCTCCTTTATGGATGAAAAATACCTTATTTACTTTTCACAATTTAATAATATAATAATATACTTAAACGAACCTTAAATATCTGAAATTTTTTTACTTAATTTAATTTTAACTGTATTTTCTTTACCATCACGAATATATGTAATGGTAATTTCATCATTTATATTATGTTTATATAATTCGTATCTAAAGTAAGCAACATTATTTGTTTGCGTGTCATTTATTTTTGTTATAACATCACCTTTTTGAAGCTTGTTATAAGCTGGTGAATTTTTCTCTATATCAAGAACTAATATTCCTTCCTCAATATCGAGTGATTTTACATAATTATAATATCTAAAATCATTTTTTGCATCATTTACATTTACGATAGAAACTCCAAGATAAGGATAATCTTTTTTAGTTCCATTAATAATTTCCTCTGCTTTAGATATTGCTGTATCAATTGGAATTGCAAAACCTATACCCTCGATACCAGATCCAGAAAGTTTGGCATTAACTACGCCAATAACCTGTCCGTTAGCATTACAAAGTGGGCCACCACTGTTACCTGAATTAACAGCCGCATCTGTTTGAATTACCTTTAATAAAATATTTGAGTTATTACTTATTATTTCCACAAGTCTTTCTTTACCAGAAATTATACCTCTTGTAACAGTAAATGAATATGCACTATCAAGTGGTGAGCCTAAAGCAAATACTGTATCTCCTGCTTTAATATTATTACTATCACTTATTTCAACAGCATCTAATCCATCAATTGTTTTTACCTTTAAAACTGCAATATCTGTATATTCATCGCTACCCACTAAAGATGCATCAAGTACTGTTTCATCAGAGTATGTTACCTTAAATGATGTGCCATTATCTATAACATGATGATTTGTTAAAATATATGTATCATTACCATCAACTTTATATATAAATCCACTTCCAGTGGCATTAAGTTTTCCATTAACATAATTACTTATTAGAGCAACTTTATTATATACTTTCTCAACAGATTCACTTAATCCAGTATCTGTAATTGTAACATTTTTTTCTTCTTTAATAAGTTTTTGATTAAATATGTTTGGAAAATTATATATAACCGCTATAGATAAGATAATTCCAATAAAAAATGTACTTATTGAACTTATAATTATTTTTTTATTATCTTTCATTATTTCCTCCTTACAAATTAAATATAATGCTTTATTCTTAAATAAACCTTAAAAAAAATTACTTTTTTAATAACAATTATAATTTATTTATTTTTTATTCTTAATTATTTAGTATAATTAGATATGGTTTACAAATAATTGTAAAGTTAATGTAAAATTAAAATAAAAAATATTTTTTTTTAATATTTTTGTTATAATAAAATTGTTAGGAGGCTATGAAAATGGATAATTTAAAAAAAATTCTTGTTGATGAAAAAACTAGATTAGAAAATTTATGTGCATTTGCTCGTCAAAAATTTGTACAAGTTGCATCACCAGGTATGGTACAAAAAACTATAAAAAATCAAAATGGAGAGGATAGATTGATAAGTTACATTGATTTAGATAAATTTACTCCAGCACAAAAAGAACAATTTGATCTTGCCTGTGAAAAAATTAATGAAATGCGTGCGAGATTATGCGTTTTTGATAGTTTTATTAAATCAAATGTTCCACAAGCTACTGTAGAGTCATATAATCAATATATTCCATCTTTTGATGAATTTAAAGATTTAGAGATTCCTTGTAGTAATATTGAACTTAATGAAAATATGGAAATTAAAAAGTACAATATACGAGTTGGTTCATATAGTATTGAAAGTCCTCGTAATATGAAATTTGAAGAATATGCACAACTATACACTGAATCATTATCTAAAATATTATTAAATTCGTTAGGAAATGGTTTATCACAGGAACAGGCAATGAAAGAAATTGTAAATTCTTGCTCTGATGTATATTTAAATCCACCACAATCAGATGTATCTGAGGATTTAGATTCAGAAGTAGTTAGATAATAATTAAAAAAAGGATATGTTTGTATATATCTTTTTTTAATGTTTGAATTTAATATATTACTTTTTTTAAAAAGTAACTTTAAATGTAGTAATCCCTTTTTTAGAACTTGCACTTATTTTAGCATTATGCTTTTCAACTATATCTTTTGCAATTGCAAGACCTAGTCCATATCTATTTTCATTTCTATTTCTTGATTCATCTATTTTATAAAACCTTTCAAATATTTTTTGTTCATCTTCTTTTTTTATTTCATCACCATCGTTTTTTACCTCAAGGATTATATCTTTATTAGATTTATATAAATTAACGGTAACATTACCGTTTTCATTTGTATGTTTTATACTATTATCAATTAGAATTCCAAGAAGTTGTCTGATTAAATCACCATTACAAGTATATTTTATATTCTTTTTAATGTTATATTTTAATTTAATCTTTTTTTCATAAAATAAACTCTCATATGTTAAAATTTCATTTTCAGTAAGTTTTGATAAATTTTCCTCTTTCATAAGAATTTTTTTATTTGCCTCAATTTTTGCTAAATCTAAAAGTTCTATAACAAGTTTATTCATTTTTTCGGTTTCTTCTTTTATATTGTGAATCCATTTCTCATTTTTGTCATTATAATAAGCCTCAACACTGGCGTTAATTACGGTAAGTGGTGTTTTAAGTTCGTGAGAGGCATCAGCTATAAATCTTTTTTGTTTATCGAAGCTTTCACTTACTGGTTCAGTTATCCAACTTGTTAAAATAAATGATGTTAAAATTACACAAGACTCTAAAAATATAAATATTATACTTGTTGTTATAAGTGTTTTTGTAAGTGTATTTTTAACTTCTGAGTTATCCATTAAAATAAGTGAATTATTATCAGTAAAGGCATATGAATATTTTGCATTATAAAGATTTCCAATATAATATTTTGAATGATGATATTTAATTATTTTATTAGCTATATTTTTAATTTTTACAATATCAATTACATCTTCATAAGTATGAGAAACAGTTTCTTTATACATACCATTTTCATCAAGAATTATATTATATACAGTAAAATCCATAAAAACATTATTACTATTAGTATTATCAGATAGTTCAATCATTTTATCTAATACACTTTTAACATTTTCTTTTTTTTCTGAGTATGTTCTAGCATTAGATATCAAAAATACTGCAAAAACAAAAATTGTTAGAATGGTTGATATTGTAAAGAAAACTTTAGATTTTAATTTTTTCATTTTGATACTCCAATTTATAACCTATATTTCGAATTACTTTAATTTTAACTTTCGAATTTATATTTTTTAATTTCTTTCTTATAAATGACATATATGCTTCGAGGGTATTAATTTCAGATTCACTATCATATCCCCATACCTTACTAAATAATTGTTCTTTAGAAATAATATTTTCATGAGAATTTAATAAGATTAATAAAATGTTATATTCTTTTCCAATTATATTGATTTTTTCTTTTGAATTAATATTTTCAAGTATTAATTTATGTGTATCTAATGATAAATCACCGAATGTGATATTATTATTTTCAGCAATTGTTAAATTTAATTGTAATTTTATTCTTGCAAGAAGTTCATCCATGTGAAATGGTTTTGTTAAATAATCATTTGCACCGCTATTAAATCCTTCCATTTTATCTTCGATATTACTTTTAGCGGTAAGCATGATTACTTTTGAATTAATATTTTCTTTATGAATGCTCTTTAGTATTTCAAAGCCGTTTTTATTTGGAAGCATTACATCAAGTAAAATTAAATCATAAATACCACTTAATGCTTCATCTTCTCCATTTGTACCATCAGTACATATTTTAACCATGTAGTTTTCTTTTTTTAGCATCGCAGATATTGCGTCCGCTAGATTATATTCGTCCTCAATTATTAATATATTCATTTTTCACCACCCATATAATAATAAAAAATTATTCTTAAATAAATCTTAAATATAACATTATTATAACATGAAAAAACCACTTTTTAGTTAAAATGGTCTAAAATAAATTTTACTAAATCACTTGCACTATTTTCATTAATAATTTTTTTCTGGTTTTCTATCATTTCTTTACATATAGTATCATTATTAATTAAATATTTTAAATTTTTTATAATTTCTTTGTTATTATTACATTTTATACTCATTTTATTTTTTTCAAAAAATAAAGTATTATACGTTTCTATTCCTGGTATAGGGAAAATGTGAAGGAGTGGTTTATGTATTGAGGCAATTTCAGTTGAGGAAAGACCACCTGGTTTGGATAAGACAAAATCTGCAGAATATATAAAATCATTAATGTTTTTAGTAAATCCTATAACAATAAGATTATCATTTTTATATTCATTTAATTTTTCATATAACTGTTTATTAGTTCCACATATTACTATAATTTTAATATTTTCACTTAATAAAGGATTAATTATATTATCAATTTCTCCGAATCCCATACTACCAAGCATTACTAAGACTACTTTTTCTTCATCTGAAATGTTATATTCTTTGCGTATTGATTTAGCATTTTTAATAAATTTACTTGATATTGGAATTCCTGTATTTAGTAAATTATTTTCGTTAATACCTTTTTGTATAAAAGCAGTTTCTAAAGTCTTTTGCATTATAAAATATTCTGGAGTTGCTTCTTCCATAAAAGGACAAGGTTCATAGTCTGTTGCCACGAATAAAAAAGGAATATGTTTATATTTTTTATCATTATTTATGGCAGTAAGTGTAAGCGAAGGAAATAAATGTGTTGTAATTACAAGAGTATAATTATTTTTTTGAATGTATTCATAAAGTTTTTTCTTAAACATTTTGTTAAATAAGTAAACTGGACTTTGGAGTTTACTTTTGCTAACAAATTCACCAGCCTTAAAAACATTTTTAAAAATTTTTCCATTATTTCCTAAAGTTTTTAAATAAATGTCCGAAGATATTTTCTTAGCATTCTTTCCAAAAATATCAAAAAAATCAATAAAATTACATTCTATATTATTTAAAGTTAATTCTTCTTTGATATAGTTAGCACAAGAATTATGTCCACCACCTGTAGAACAAGATAATATTAGTACTTTCACTTAATTTCCTCCTTTGCAAATTGCATCATATGTTTTATT
>CAKOOO010000012.1 GCA_934098665.1 uncultured Bacilli bacterium | reverse complement strand
GCAATGAAAGATAATATTTCAACTAAAGGAATAAGAACTACTGCTTGCTCTAATACTTTAAAAGACTATGTTCCTATTTATAATGCTACAGTTTATGAAAAACTTTCTCAAAGTGGTGCTATAATGATTGGTAAAACTAATATGGATGAACTTGCTATGGGTGGAACTGGCCTTACTGGTAATGCTGGCATAGTTAAAAACCCTTATGATGAAGAAAGAATTTCAGCTGGATCATCTGCTGGAAGCGCCGTTGCAGTTGCCCTAAAAACAGTTCCTTTTGCAATTGGTACAGATACTGGAGATTCAATTAGAAAACCTGCGGCTTATACTGGAGTAGTGGGTTATAAACCAAGTTATGGTCTTATAAGTAGATATGGGCTTTTTGCTTTTGCTTCATCACTTGATACAATTGGTGTTTTAACAAATAATGTAAAAGATGCAGCAATTGTGGTAAATACTGTTAAAGGTTCTGATGATAAAGATATGACTACAATTAAAGATATGGATGAAATAGATTTAACAAAAGATTTTAATAATTTAAAAAGTAAAAAATTATTTTATATTAAAGAAATTGTAGATAAATCAAAATATACAAATTCAAATACAATTAAAATAATTGATGATTTTAATAAATTATTAGAACTATTAAAAACTAAAGGCTATGAAATCTATGAAGAAAGTATTGATGAAGCCCTTTTAAAGGCATTAAAACCAGTTTATACATCAATATCTTGTGCAGAGGCAACCTCAAATGATTCAAACCTTACAGGTATAAGTTTTGGACACCGTGAAAAAGGTGAAAATGCAATGGATGTTATTAAAAACTTTAGAACTAAAAACTTTTCTTCACTTATCAAAAGAAGATTTGTAATTGGCTCATTTATTTTACAAAAAGAAAATCAAGAAAAATATTTTATTAATGCTAAAAAAGTAAGAAGAATAGTAGTAAATACATTTAATGAATTATTTAATAAGTATGATGGACTAATTCTTCCAGCTCAAAGTGATATTGCTCCGAAAATAAATGAAACCACTGATGAAATGGGTAAAGATGAAATAGTACTTGATAATCATTTAGTAATTGGTAACTTTGGTGGCTATCCATCAATAACTATTCCTTATAATAAACTAAAGGGTATGCCTATTGGAATTAATATTACATCTGGATTTAAAAAAGATAGTTATATGCTTGCTATAGCAAATGATCTTGAAAAAATCATTAAGGAGGATATCCATGACTAAACTTGTTATTGGCCTTGAAATGCATGCTGAAATGAAAAGCATTACAAAAGTATTTTCTCCATCATCAAATGTATATAATAAAATGGCCAATGTAAATATTAATGAAATTGATTTAGCATTTCCTGGATTTATGCCTTCATTAAATGAAGAGTGTGTTAAAAAAGCAGTTGAAATGGCTTTAATACTTAAATGTGATATAGCAAAATATATGCTTTTTGACAGGAAAAATTATTATTATCCAGATCTTCCAAAAGGCTATCAAATTACTCAAAATACTAGACCTGTGGGTATTAATGGTAATTTAGATGTATCACTTAATGGTAGTAAATTTAATGTAGAAATTTTAGATATCCATTTAGAGGAAGATGCAGCAGCACTTGACCATTTGCAGGCATTTTCTCTTATTGATTATAATCGTGCTGGGGTACCACTTCTTGAAACAGTTACAGCTCCTTGTATGCATTCAGCAGATGAAGCAATAGCCTTTTTAGAGACAATGTGTAGAATTTATAAATATACAGGCATTTCTGATGCTGATACTAAAAAAGGGCAAATTAGATGTGATGTTAATGTAAATCTAATGGATGATAATGGTAATTATATTACTCCAAAAGTTGAAATTAAAAATGTAAATAGTTTAGCAAATGTAAAACTTGCAATTTTATATGAGGAAAAAAGACAACTTGCATCACTAAAAAATAACGAACCATTATATCAAGAAACTCGTAGATTCGACGAGTCTTCAGGTACAACAGTTCATATGCGTAGTAAAGCAGATGCAATAGACTATAAATATTTTGTTGAGCCTAATATTCCACCTTATGAAATAACTAAAGATTTTATAGAAAATATTAGAAAAGCCATTCCTGTTTTAGCAGATGAAAGAAAAGAAAAATATATAAGTAATTTAGGACTTGATGAGTATAATGCTAATATTTTAATCAAAGATATTAATATTGCAAACTATTTTGAAAAATGTGTTGAAGTTGGTATTAAACCAATTATAGCTGCAAATTATATTAATGGAATAATTACATCATATATAAATGAAAAAGATATTTCTATTAATGAATTTTATTTAACACCTGAATATTTAAAACAAATTAATGATGCTAAAGAAAGTGGAATTTTATCCTCAAAAGGGGTGAAAGAAGTTTTCTATAAATCTTTAGAGGAAGAAAAAGAACCTAAGAACTTTATTTCTAAAGAGGATGCACAGGTTAGTGATGAAAACTTAATTGAAAGTATAATTGATAAAATTTTATCTTCACATGAAAAAGAAATTTTAGAATATAAAAATGGTAGAACCAATATTTTTGATTTCTTTGTAGGTCAAGTTATGAAAGAAACCAGGGGTAAAGCAAACCCAATTATTACAAAAGATTTACTTCATAAAAAACTTGATTAATATATTTTATTTTGATACTATTAATATGCAAGGTAAACCTCTTATAAACCAAGCAATTATTATTAGACGATTACATATATTTTAAAAGAGGTAATAAATATATACGAAGCGGAAAGATGTACCTTTTCTTAAGGAAAATGGTATGTTTTTCTGCTTTTTATTTTGCAGTAAAAGTTTAAATCGTTTAGAAATGGAGGAACAAAATGGTAAATTATTATGATGAAATTAAAGAAAAATTATTAAAAAATGAAATTTATGCAAAGGTAAAAGATTATTCTAAAGAAAGAAATAAAGTTCTTACTTATTATGAGGTTGGTAAACTTTTAAGTGAGGCTGGTAAAAAATATGGTAATGATGTTATAGGAAGTTACGCTGAAAAATTAGTAAACGAAGTCGGTAAAAAATATAATAGAAGAACGCTTTATAGGATGAAACAATTTTATAATTTATTTGGTGAACAAAAAGTGTCCACAATGTGGACACAATTGACATGGAGCCATATAAGGGAATTATTACCATTAAAAGACGAAAATGCTATTGGCTATTATTTAAATAGTGCTATAAATTTGTCTTTAACTCAGCGTGAACTAAGTGAAAAAATAAAATCCAAAGAATACGAAAGACTTAGTGAGGAAACTAAAAACAAACTAGTTACAAATGAAGAATTAAAGTTACCTGATTTAGTGCCAAATCCAATTTTGATTAAATTTGAAGACAATCAAGAAAAATTAACCGAGTATGCATTAAAACAAGCTATACTTAATAATTTGGATAATTTTTTAAAACAATTAGGTAATGGTTTTCTTTATGGAGGCAATGAATATAAAATTAAAATCGGAAGTAACTATAATTACATAGACTTACTTTTATATAATGTAAAATTTAAATGCTATGTAGTCGTAGAGCTCAAAGTAACAGAACTAAAGAAAGAACATATAGGACAAATTGAGGTTTATATGAATTACATTGATAAGAATGTAAAAGATGTATCTGATAATAAAACAATAGGAATAATTATATGTGCAAGAAATAATAGATATGTAATTGAATACTGCTCTGATGAAAGAATATTTGCAAGAGAATTTAAATTAAAAAGTTAGAAAGGATGTGTTTAAATGGTAAATTATTATGATAAAATCAAAGAAAAATTATTAAAAAATGAAATCTATGCAAAAGTAAAAGATTATTCTAAAGAAAGAAATAAAGTTCTTACTTATTTTGAAGTAGGTAAATTTTTAAGTGAGGCAAGAAAAGAATATGGTAATGATATCATGGGACAATATGCTAAAAAATTAGCTATTGAAGTAGGTAAGAAGTATAATTGTAGAACTCTATTTAGAATGAACCAGTTTTACAATTTGTTTGGAAAGTAAAATAGCGAACAAAAAGTGTCACCAATGGCGACACTTTTGAGCTGGAGTCATTATGTAGAATTATTACCATTAAATGATAACAATGAAATTAATTATTATATTAAAGTATGTGAACAAAGAAATTTGGACATAAGAAGCTTAAGAATACTTATAAAGTCAAAAGAATATGAAAGACTTAGCAAGGAAATTAAAAATAAATTAACAACAAATTAAAAATTAACTCTAGAAGTAGGTAAGAAATATAATGAAAGATACTTAAGATATATGAGATAGTTTTATGAAATGACATTGGAAATAAAATGGAACCCAATGAGTTCCATTTTATCCTGGAGCCATTATAAAGTACTTTTAACTTTAAAAAATATTTAATCAAACATATTACTAATTATTATTTAATATAAAATAAGTAAATAAGTGTAAAATATAGCTGATTAAATTGCACTTATTTATAGATAGTGATAAAATACTACTTATGAAGAAGATTTCAAAAGTAGGTATTATATTAAGTATAGTATTATCAATATGTTTTTTATTTGGGTATGAAATAAATAAACATCATGTAATTGATAGATTATTTTATAGTAAAAATATTATAAAAACTTTTTTTGCTTTTATAATAATTACTTTTTTAATATATTTATTTATAATTACATTATATAAACTATTAGATAAATTAAAAAGTGATAATTCAAATAATAAATTATATAATTTTATTTTCGAAGAAAATCCATTATTAAAAATATTTATAATTTTTTTAATATTTTCATTACCAATAATTATATTTTATTATCCAGGACCAGTTCATTGGGATGGACTTCAGGAACTTGATTATTTTTATAACATTATGCCAATAAGTAATCATCACCCGGTATTTCCAACTTTATTAATGGGTGTTTCTATGAAACTAGGAAGACTTATTTATAATGATAATTTTGGTATATTTTTGTATACATTTCCTCAATTGATTTTTTCATGTTTTACTTTTGCATATATTTTTAAATTTTTTAAAGAAATTAATACTCCAAAAGTAATTAGAGTTATAACATTTTTATTTTTTCTTTTAAATCCTGTATGGTATATTAATGGCTATACAATTGTAAAAGATACATATTATTATTTACTTTTTGTATGGTTTTTAATTTATTATTATAAGTTTTATTTTGATAAATCTAAAAAAAACACGTTATTATTACTACTATTTAGTTTATGTGTAGTTTTATTTAGAAATAATGGTATATATATAGTGGCATCTTCATTAATAGTATTTTTATTTAAAAAATCTCATCGTAAAACATCTTTAGTATTTTTAATTATATTTTTATTATTTCAATTTGGCTATAAAAAGGCTTTAAATTATTTTGATGTAGAGCCTTCAAATATAAGAGAAACATTATCAGTACCAATACAGCAAAGTGCTAGATATATAAAATATTATAGTTATGAATTTACTGATAAAGAAAAAAAGTATGTAGAAAATTTATATAGAATGAGTATAAAAGATATTAAGAAAAAATATGACCCAGAGCTATCTGATCCAGTTAAATTCCCATGGCTTTGTGATACTAAAGAAGAGCTTATTACCTATTTTAAATTTTGGTTTAAAGGACTAAAAAAACATCCAAAAGTATACATTGATGCATTTTTAGAAAATTATTATGGTTATTATTATCCACTTAAAAAAGATTATAAAGATGGAGTAGCATGGTTTATTGTAGTTTATAATAAAAAAGTAAATACTGGTTATTTTAACCTTCATTATTTAAAGGCTTTTAAACTAGAAAGAAAATTTATTACAAATTTTACAAATAAATTAAAAACTACTAAAGGAATAGGTTTAGTATATAATACAGGAGTTTATACTTGGCTTCTTTTAATACTAATTGGATATTCAGTATACAAAAAAAGGTATAAAAATATAATATTTTCACTGCCAATACTTCTTACATTAGCATTTTGCTTTTTATCACCAGTTAATGCTTATTTAAGATATATGAATCCTATTATAGTAGTTATTCCTATTTATCTTGCTATTTGTTTAAAAAAAGAAAATTAGTCATTTATTTGATTAATTTTTTTTAATAATTTTAAAATTTTATAAATTTTCATTTTCTTTAGCGTTTGCCTTGTTCGTATTTTTGTTAGTTACGGTTTTATCACTTATTTTAACCTATAAATTTAAGTAAAGTAATTTAAATAAAAATAAACCAGTTAAAGAAGAAAAACTATCTATAATGATAAAAGAAGAAGGTGCAACAGACTATACAAAATCAAATATTTTGTAATGATAGAAGTGTAACAAGTGGAACATTAAATAAACCATATGTTGTAGAAAATTAAAAAATAATAAATAGGATAATTGTTTTTATCCTTTTTTTATGATATCATTAATTATA
Source organism: uncultured Bacilli bacterium (assembly GCA_934098665.1). Taxonomy (GTDB): domain Bacteria; phylum Bacillota_I; class Bacilli_A; order RF39; family UBA660; genus UBA6448. The sequence goes on along the minus strand of CAKOOO010000012.1, from coordinate 23,771 downwards.
GAGTAGAGGATGGTTGAAATGAAAAGAAAAAGTTTATTATTTATTATTGGAGCACTTTTAATATGTAGTGTATTTTTATTAACTGGATATATTATTCATAATAATAAAGAAGACAATAACTCATCTAAATATGATAGTATATCAAAAGAAAAAAATACTTCATTTGATTTAAAACTTGTTAAAAGTTTATACACTGAAAGTGATGAAAATTTATTATATGCACCATTATCAACTGCATATACATTATCAATGCTTTCAAGCGGTGCTAAAGGAAATGTTTTAAAAGAAATTAATTATGTACTTAATAATTATGATCTTACTAAAAAGGATAATGTTGAAGGTCACTATGCATCAGTTCAAGGATTATGGATTAATGATATTTATAAAAGTGAAGTTAAAAGTAATTTTGTAAATGCTTTAAAAATTAATTATGAAAGTAATGTATTATATGATAGTTTTGAAAATAGTATTGCTATTAATAAATGGCTTTATGATAATACTTACAAAGTAATAAATGTTTATGATAATCCAGTTATTAAAACAGATGTTATGAACGTAATTAATGCTAATTTCTTTAGCCCAAATTGGAAATATAAATTTGATGAAAAATTATTTGAAGAAGACAAGTTTTATTTAAAAGATGGTACAAGTATTAATGCTCAGTATTTTAAAAGTGAAGAAGTTATGCTTGATGCTGATAACTTTACTGGTTTTGCTAAAGAATATGAAAATGGCTTTACATTTTATGGATTATTTCCTAAAACAAATGTTGAGGATGTAATTTCATCATTTACATTAGATAAATTAAATGGAAGTTTAACAAATAAAAAAGCTATTATAAGAATACCTAGGTTTGATTATTTAGATTATGTAGAAAATATTACTGATGGTCTTACCCAAATGGGTCTTGAGAAAAGTTTAACTGCTGAAGGGAAATATAGTTTAATTGGTAAAAATATTTTTGTAAGTTCATTTAATGAATTAAATTTAATTGATTTTAGACCTGAGGGAACTATGAGTCCTAATGAAATAAGTAATAATGAAAATGTTATTAATTTTGAAAAGTCATTTATATTTATAGTAAAAGAAAATAATAAAGATAATATTTATTTTATGGGCATTGTAAATAAACCAGTAGAAATAATGAATGAAGAAAATATTGAGGAGTAATATATGTTTGGTAAAATACTTTATATAAGTGATAGTGAAGCTCATGTACAAAACCTTGCCGGAAATAACGTGCAAGGTGATTTAATGAATTTACATGTCATATTTGAAAGTGGTGCTGATCGCATTTTAGGAGAAATTACGGAAGTAAACGCTGACATTATAAAAATTCGTTTTCTTGGTGAATATCAAGGAAATAGATTTTTAAATGGTGTTCTTCGTAAGCCACTTTTAAATAGTAAAATTAGAATTATAAATGGTGAGGAACTTCTTGCTTTAGTGGGAACATATAGTGATAAAAGTTTTGTTTTAGGACAAAGTGCTATTTATAGAAATTTTACAGTATGTCCTAATGTAAATGATTTGTTTTCAAACCATTTAGCTATTTTTGGTAACTCTGGTTCTGGTAAATCATGTGGTGTATCAAGGATGGTTCAAAACTTATTTTCTAATAAATTTACTAATATAGCAAATGCAAATATGTTTATTTTTGATGCATATGGTGAATATAAAAATGCTTTTGGAAAAATTAATGAAATAAATGAAAGTTATAATTATAAATTTATTACTACAAATGTAAAAGATGAAGGTGATGTACCACTTAAAATACCTGTTAATTTACTAACTTTAGATGATTATGCATTACTACTTCAGGCAAGCAAACATACTCAGCTTCCAATACTTGAAAGAACACTTAAACTTTCTAAAATATTTGCGACAAATACTCCAGAGTCACAAAAATATAAAAATCATTTAATAGCAAAAGCACTTCTTGCGGTACTATTTAGTAGTGAAACAACTGCTCAAAAGAAAAATGAAATATTTACTATTATTGAAACTTGTCATACACCTGAATTTAATTTTGATACAACAATTCAAGGACTTGGGTATACAAGAAGTTTTTCTGAATGTTTTGAAATAGACTCTAATGGTTATTTTGGTGAAAGTGTACTTATAACAGAATATATATTAAAAAATATTGATGAGAATATTGAAACTCTTGAACCAGATAAAGGTGCATTTTATACATTGCAAGATTTTTCTAAAGCACTAGAATTTACTCTTATTAGTGAAGGCTTTTTACATAATGATACTTTAGTGGATGATGCCTCAATATTAAAAGTAAGACTTCAAACTATTTTACATAGTGAAGTTGGTACATATTTTGATGGAAGCAGGCATTTTACTAATGCACAGTTTATTGATGCACTTAAAACAAATAATACTAAAAAAGCTCAAATAATCAATATTAACCTTGAGGATGTTGATGATGTTTATGCAAAAGTTATTGTAAAAATTATGTGTAAATTTTTATTTGATTATGCAAAAGCACTTTCAAATAGAGCCTCAATGCCTTTTCACCTTTTTTTAGAGGAAGCTCATAGATATATTCAAAAAGATAATGATACATTTTTACTTGGTTATAACATATTTGATAGAATTGCTAAAGAAGGAAGAAAATACGGTGTAATACTTGATATTATATCTCAAAGACCAGTTGAAATATCTGATACAGTTATTGCTCAGTGTTCAAATTTCTTAATATTTAAAATGACACATCCACTTGATATTAAATATATTACAGAAATGCTTCCAAATATAAGTAGTGATATTGTTGAAAAACAAAAAACACTACAACCTGGTACTTGTGTTGGTTTTGGTACAGCATTTAAAATTCCAATGATTATTAAAATGGAAATGCCAAATCCTATGCCGTATTCTTCGAACTGTGATGTATCTGGCTGTTGGAAATAAAGAGTTTTTAACTCTTTTTATTTGCCATAATAGTTTTTAAATGATATCATATACTTATAGTGAAAGAGGTAAATATGGCAGAATTAAAAAATCAAAAAATAATAGTAAATAATTTAGAAAAGTTACTTGCAAGGTTAGAAGAAGATAAAAATGCAAATAAAAAGGATATTTTAAAGTTAAAGTTTTATATAACTATATGTAAAATGGGTATGGTTTTATCACCTGTAGGAATACTTTTATCACTTAATAGTACTTCATTTACTGTAGCAAATTCACTTACAATTGCTTTTGGTGCACTTGTTTTAGCGGAAACTTTATTTGTTTCATCTTATTTAGGTAGTAAAAATTTAATTAATCATAAAATGAGTAAATATGAAAAAACTGAAAAAGAAATAACTGATGTTCAAAATACTTTAGAAAATGAAAAAAAACTTCTTATAACGCTTTCCAAAGAAAATAAGCAAACTAAAAGTGTAGAAAAAAAGGAAGATGCAGAATATGCATTACCCTGTGAATATTATGATAATTATGATTTAGATAATGATTTAGGTTATTCACGAAAAAGAAAACTTAAATAAAATTAATTATTGATATTATCAATTTATAAGATATTGCTTAAGAAAAGAGAAATAATTTCTTTTTTATTTGACAATTTATTTACTGTAAAATAATAATAAAATTTATTTGGAATATATGGGTAAAATAAATAATTGAATGTCAAGTTTAATAAATAACATTTATTTTATCAAAATTATTTGTTATAATAAAGATACCTAGTTGATAGTTTATAGCGTATAAAACCGACTAAAGATAGAAATAAGGGAATCTAATTAGGTTATGGTGTAGAATGCTTATTCATTAAGTACATAAGAATCCTAAAATAACTTATGTGATGCCCACGTGCCGAGGGCGCGGGATTTTATCTAGCATAGACTACTCTTACTGGGTTTTTTAATAGGAGTAAATAATGAAAGAAAGATTAATAAATTTATTTGGGATTGAAAACTTAGAAAAAATTAAAAACACCAATATCCTTTTAGTTGGTATTGGAGGAGTAGGCTCTTTTTGTTTCGAAGAGCTTATAAGATGTGGTGTAGAAAATATTACCATAATTGATTTTGATGTTTATGAGGAAAGTAATTTAAATAGACAACTTTATGCAACACTTAATACAATTGGCAAAAAGAAAATTGAATCTGCATATGAAAGAGGTAAAAGTATTAATAAAAATGCTAAAATTACCATATTAGATACTTTTTTAAATTTAAATAGTGATTTTGATTATTCTTCATATGATTATATTATAGATGCTTGTGATAGTGTACCTGCTAAAGCAGGGTTAATTATTAATGCAAATAAATTCAATAAAAAAATCATTGTTTCTTTAGGTATTGGAAATAGATTATGTCCCCAAATGGTATGTAAAAGCACTTTAAAAGAAAGTTTAGCTGATCCACTAGGTAAAAAACTTAATCATTATTTAATTAAAAAATGCGGTATTGATGTAAACGTTCCAGTAATATGTTCAAAAGAAAAACCAATTAAAAGTGAACCGGTTTCATCTTATGTTTGCATAACTTCGATAGCAGGAATACTTTTATGTGATTATGTTATAAAGGATATTATTAATAATGAATAGAATAGAAAATATTACTAGTCCTGGCTTTTTAAAAGATTTATCTAATGAAGAACTGGAAAATTTAGGTAAAGATATTAGAGATTTTATAATTGAAAATGTTTCTGAAACAGGAGGTCATTTATCTTCGAACTTAGGTATAACAGATTTAACTATTGCAATGCTTAAAGTATTTGATATAAATAAGGATAAAATAATATTTGATGTTGGCCATCAAACGTATGCTTATAAAATACTTACAGGTAGAGCTAAGATGTTTAAAAATTTACGTAAATTAGGTGGCCTTAATGGTTTTCAGAAAAAAAGTGAAAGTAAATATGATTTTTATGAAGCTGGTCATTCATCAACTTCACTTTCTGTGGGACTTGGTTTTGCAATTGCAAGAGATTTAGATAAAAAAGATTATAATGTTGTATGTGTTATTGGAGATGGCTCCATATCTAATGGCGTAAGTTATGAAGCATTAAATCATATTGGCAGTTTAAATACAAGACTTATTATTATATTAAATGATAATGAAATGAGTATATCTAAAAATGTTGGTGCTATGCATAATTTTTTAGATTCTGTTAGAGCAGGTAAAAGTTATAATAATGCAAAAAAAAGTACAAAAAATATATTAAATAGAACAAAATTTGGTAGTAAAATCGCAGATTTTATTAATACTTTAAAAAATAATTTTAAAATGTTATATGTTAAAAAAGGAAGCCTATTTACATCACTTGGTTTTGAATATTTTGGACCTATAGATGGTGAAGATTATAATGAAATGATTAAGTATTTAAATATGGTAAAAAAAGTAAATAAACCCGTAATACTGCATGTAATAACTAAAAAAGGTTATGGCTATATACATGCTGAAAATGACCCTGAAACATTTCATGGTATAGGACCATTTAATATAGATAGTGGGACTCCCAAAAAAGTAAATAATTTACCTTCATATAGTGAAATAATTAGTTCTTATGTATTAAATTATGCAAAAAAAGATAAAGATATAATTGTTATTACTCCAGCTATGGAAAGTGGTTCAAAATTAAGTTTATTAAAAGAAAAACTTCCTAATCAATTTATTGACGTAGGTATTAATGAAGAACATGCGCTTCTTTTAGCAAGTTCTTTAGCGGAAAATAATAAAAAACCAATTTGCTTTATGTATTCAACTTTTTTACAAAGAGGTTACGATGAAATAGTTCATGATATTGCTAGAATGAAAGAGCATGTTATAATATGCGTTGATAGGGCAGGCTTTGTTTCTAATGACGGTGAAACTCATCAAGGTTTATTTGATATACCTATGCTTCTTTCTATTCCTAATTTAATTATTACAATGCCCTCATGTCCTAAAGAAGCAGATAATCTATTGTCTTTAGCTATAAAAGGTAAAAATCCATTTGTAATAAGATATCCTAAAATAAATTTAAAATATGATTTTACCCAAAAAGAAGATATTATTATAGGCTCATGGAACGTTTTAAGAAGTGGTGAAGATGGAGTTATAATAACATATGGAGATTTTGTAAATAGAGCTATAAATGTTTGTGAAAATTTAGAAAAAGATAATATTTCTTTAACAATAATTAATGCTAGATTTTTAAAACCAATTGATGAAAAAATTCTTACCAAAGTTCTTAAATATTATAAAAAAGTTTTTATTTATGAAGAAAGTATTGAAGGGCAAAGTTTAGATAGTATTATTCTTTTCTTTGCAAATAAACTAAATACTAAAAATGATTTTTATATTTATAATGTTCCCGATAAATTTATGTTTACAGCCTCAAGAGAGGAACTTATAAAAATTAATGAACTTGATAGTAATTCTATTTATGAAAAAATAAAAAATGTATATAAAAAATAGCAATTTTTCCTTGCTATTTTTTGTTTATAAGAAACTCACTTAATTTCTGTGGGCTTTCCTTAAAATCAACAATATCATTAATTAGAGAGATTAACTTTATATTAATATTTTTTTTATTTAAAAGTATCATTACAGTTTTAAGTGTATTATACCCTTCGACAGTATGATTATTTAAAAACTCTTTTACAGCTTTTTCATCTTTAGTGCTTCCAATTACATATCCAAACGAATAATTACGGCTTTTTGTACTCATGCAAGTCATAAGTAAATCACCAACGCCCGCAAAAGATAAAATTGTTTTTGGTTTACCCCCCATAAAATAAATTAAATCTTTTATATCATGAAGTGATTCATTGATTAAAAATGCTCTTGTACTTTCACTATATCCAAGACCTCCTAAAATTCCAGATGCAATGGCAATAATATTTTTAATAGCACCACATATTTGTACACCAATTAAATCTTTTGAAATACGTAGTTTAACAGTATCACAAGAAAGAGCATTTATTATTATTTTTTGACTTTTTCTATTTGTCCCCGCAATAGCAAGAGCAACAGGTTCATTAGAAAGCATATCAATTGCAAAAGTTGGACCAGATATTACAGTAATATTTTTAGCATTTAAAATAAATTTAACTACATTAGATAAAAGTTTACAAGTTTTTTCTTCGATACCTTTGCTCGCAATGCATATTACCATATCTTTTTTAAAATAGGGAAGTATCATACTTGCTACATCACCTACATATCTTGATGCACATGTAAAAAAGACAATTTTTGCGTTATCAATAGTATCTTTAACATTTGAGGTTACTTCAATATTATCATTTAATATGTAGTTTTCACAAATACTTTTTAAATTATGAGTAGTTTGATATTCTTTTTCCTTTTCTTTATTTTCTGTCCACATGCATACTTTATGACCATTACTTGCAAGCTTACTAGCTATGGCAAGTCCATATGCACCTGTTCCAAACATTGCTATTTTCATTTTTGACCAGTCCTTTCATTAAATACTTTATTTAAATTATTTTCAATGTTATTATTCTGAGGAATATAATATTTACTATTTATATATTCTTTAGGAAAGTAATTTTGTTTAACATAATTATTTTTATAATTATGAGGATATAAATATGAAGAAGAATTTGTCCTAATATTTTCTGGTATTTTAGTGGCACCTTTTTCGCTTAAATCACTCATCGCTTTATTAATTGCTATACATGTACTATTACTTTTAGGTGATAATGCCATTTCAACGACAATATTACTAAGTATAATATTACACTCTGGAAAACCCACTCGTTCACTTGCATTAATTGCACTATCAAGTCTTGGCCCAATACCTGGGTTTGCAAGGCCAATATCTTCGTAAGCAATTACAGAAAGTCTTCTTTCAATTGAATCTAAATCTCCAGCATAAAGAAGTCTTGCAAGGTAGTGTAATGCTGCGTTTACATCGCTTCCTCTTATACTTTTTTGAAGGGCGCTTAATGCATCATAATGACCATCATCACTTTCATCAATAAATACATTTGCTTTAGGTACTATTTCCTTTATTTTATCTTCAGTTATTTGTTCATTTTTAAAAGCATAATAGGCTAGTTCTAAAAGGTTATATGAGCTTCTAACATCTCCTGAAGATACACCTGCAATATAATTTAATGCACTAGGCGTTATATCAATATTTTCAAGAAGTGGAAGAGCTTTTTTAAGGCCTTTTACAATATCTTCTTTAGAAAGTGGTTTAAGTTCTAAAATCGTACATCTACTTCTTATTGCGGGATTTACTTTAATAAATGGATTTGAGGTAGTAAGGCCAATTAATATAATAGTCCCATTTTCTAAGTAAGGAAGAAGTATATCTTGTTTATCTTTATTCATACGATGTATTTCATCAATAATGATTATTTTATCACCAGAAAGTCTTGCATCATTAATAGCTCTTAAAAAGTCGTCTTTATTATTTTGAGTTGCATTTAAAAACTCATATGGCATATTCATTTGACTAGCTATTACTTTTGCAAGTGTAGTTTTGCCAATTCCCGGAGTTCCATATAAAATTAAAGAGAACATTTTTTTATTTTCAATTAAATTTCGAAGTATTTTACCTTTACCAATTAAATGTTCTTGTCCAAGAACATCATCAAGTGTTTTAGGTCTAATACTATTTGCTAATATATTCATAAGACATCATATCTATTATATCATCATATACTTAATTTGACTATTTATTTATTTTGTGTTAATATAATTTTTACAAAAAAGGGGGGTAAAATATGAAAAATTTAGATTTAAGAGAGAAATATTTTAATTCAATGAAAAATATGCTTATTTATCCACTTAAAAATAGTGATGGTATGTTAAACCTTGCCTCAATGCAAAGAGTATTTGCTCTTGAGAATAAACTAATTTTAGTTAAAGGAGAAAATAAAATAAGTATTATGAATAGTAAAACTAATGAGTTTGAGTATTTTATTTTTAATGATGAAAATTCATTACTAAAGTATATTACAACATCATTTGATAATGGCCATTTTATCATTACTTTTTCAAATGTAAATTTAACTGGTGAAAACCTTACTATATCCACTGAAGGGGCTATTATGGAAATTAATGATATCGAAACTATTAGAGAAAATGAAAAGATTATTTCAAATAACTTAATTAATACTTTAATTAATATTCAAAAAACTGGTTATGCAAATATTTTAAATATAGTTACTTGTGAAAATACACTTACAAATGAAGATGAAATTTTATCTGATTTATATAATAAAAAAAGTGATGCTCTTAAAATGCTTAACCATGATTTAATTTTAAAAAGAGGTTAATATGCAAATTTATAAAATACCTGATATAAACCTTACAAAAATTGATTACAAAGTAGGTAAAGAAGTTTTAATTGCACTTAAAAATGTAATAGAAAAATATCCTTATTTAGCAAGTGTTATAAACTGTGTAGGCGATTTTAAATATATTTTAGAGCAAAAAAAAATTACTGCAAAAAGATTATATAATGCAAAAACTCAAAAAAATAATCCTAAAAGTCTTTATAAAACAGCATCATTTTTTACAAGTTGTTGCTATTTTGATACAGATGATGTTTTAAAAGGTGAAGTTCCATTTTATATAGGTATAGGTATTAATGAAAAAGATAGTTATGAAAAAGTTATTAGCATGTTGCAAATGCAAACTATAAATAACATTTCTTATTGTTCTAGCATTAAAGAGTGTGTTTATCATGAAGCTGGGCACATATTAGATAGACTTCTTAATTTAAATAAAAGTATGGCATTTAAAAAAACTATCAAAAAATTAATGAAAGAAAATAAATATAATTATCCAGTTTATGCACTTTCAAGTGAAAGAGAATTTATTGCCGAATGTTTTGCAAAATATATGACTAATCCAAATTATAATGAAGCAGTTAATACTATTGGAAGTATAATAGATTATTTATATGATTATGTCTTTAATAAACAAAATATTAATACAAATACAAATGAAATATATAAAGAAAGGGTACTAAAAATAATGGTGTAGTATGAAGTATTATGATAAATTAATAGTAATTAGTAACAAAATATGTGATGAATATATGGTTTTAACAGACCTTTTGCAAAATAATTTTCCTAAAAATGATATAAAAAATGTTTGTGACAAAATAAGTAATTTAAATGCTATGGAAGATGAAATAATAGAAGATATTCCCACTGAAGATTTTATTGACTTAATTGACTTTTGTGAAGAAAAACTTTGCTCTAGTATAACTTTATCACAGTCAAGAATATTTAACAAATTAATTTATACTTTTGAAATGCAAAATGACTTAGAATTTAAAAACAGATTATGCATTAAAAATTATTATAGTTTAAACGCTCTTATTAATATGTATAATATTATTATGGAAGATAGTCTTAATTTAAAGGATACTGATGAAAGTTTTTATAAAAAAATGAAAAACGAATTTATATTTTATCTTATTGCGGTATCTCACCATTCATATTATATTGAAAATAAATTAATTGAAAATTATTTTAATTTAAATAATGTAGAAAATGATATAGATTTTTACGAAGAAAAAGGCGTTTATTTAAAAGAATGTAATAGTTTAATACTTGCAAATGCATCACATGAAAAAATTAAATATACTGCCACTGATGTAGTTAATTTACTTTTTAAAGACCTTTTATTTAAAGAATATTTTTATAATTTAAATAGTTATGAAAGATTAAAAGTAAAGTCTTTTTTAGAGGAAAATATGAAGTATGCAGAAAATGATACATTAAAAATATTTAGAAATAATTTTAACGAAAGAAGTAGATAATATGGATTTTAATGGAATATATGTTGATAGTAAAAAAATAGATCCAAAAGTTTTAAATGAATATTTAAATGCTTTAGAAAAAATATTTATAAAATATCCTAATTTAAAAAACAGAATAGATTATATAGGTCCATTAAAAGGCTTTTTTAATGAAATAACTAGTTTATTAAAAAACGTGTATGACTATAATTATAAATATAGCTTAAAAGAAAAAAATGAAATTTATAATTCTACTTTTGTCGTTACTTGTCCACTTTCTGATCCACATGACCCTTTCGAAGAAACTAACTTTATTATAATGGGTATTAATGAAAGATTAAATTATTATAAAACTTATTTAAAATTATATAAAGTTCATAACAAAAATTTTCTTTATGCTCAAAATATTGAAGAACTTTTATATCATGAAGTAGGGCATATGTTTTCTTATTTATTTAATTTACTTAAATCTGATGATGTAATAACAAATATTTATATGCTTATGTCTAAAAAAGATGGGCTATACTCAGATTATTCACTTAATTCTTTTGAAGAATTTATTGCAGAGCATTTTTCTAAATATTTAGTGGACCCACATTATAATAAAGCCACTGAATATATTGGCTATATTATTAATGATTTATATAAACTTCATGAAGATACATCACTTTTTGAAAAAACAAATAAACGCATTTTATCTAAATAATACTATCATAATTTGATAGTATTTTTTTGTATATTTTATAAAATAAATGTATATAAAATTGTTAATTGATTCTTTAAAAATTGTAAAAAATGTTGTATACTATTAATTATAGGATACATAAATAGATGTTCGTATTTTCTTAAATATATTTATTTTAAGAGAACTTGTTGATGTACTTATGGGAAAAAATTATGATTTGAATTTATGAATTTTTTTTATTGTTCGTATTTATTTTTTAATTTAATTTATACTAAAAGAAAGGGAAGAATATGAAGAAAAAAGTAGTATTATTTGGATTTATATTGATAGGAGTTTTATCACTTATTTTAACCTATAAATTAAAACAAAATAGTTTAAATAAAAATAAACCATTTAAAGAAGAAAAACTATCTATAATGATAAAAGAATTGGGTGCAACTGATTATGCAAAATCAAGTTCAAAAGATATTCCTAAAGGAAATTATACAATGAATACAGAAAAAAGTTTTTGTGAAAATAATGGCAAGATAGAGGGTTATGATAGTACTACAGGTACTGTATCATTTGCATTTATTGGAACAGATAAATGTTTTTTGTATTTTGATTATAAAGCAACTTACGCATATGAAACTATTCTTATGGATAATGGGGCTGAAAATGGTAAGGCAAGTTCAACTAATGAAGCAATAAACTATATAAGTTCCAAAGGTGACCCTGACTTTGCTATATATCCAGAAACTAATGAAGGATTATATAAAACTGAAGATTATCAAGGTTCTTCATATTATTTTAGAGGTGCCGCAGATAATAACTGGGTTATCTTTGGAGATAGTGGTGCAAGTTCTCCAATATATTGGCGAATTATTAGGATAAATGGTGATAATTCAATAAGATTAATATATTCATTTGGCAGTGAAGGTTCTGCTTGCTCATCTCTTCGGGATAAAGATAATTTTAATGTTATAGGTTGCAATACTTCTAACAGATTTTTAACTGCTTTTAGTAGTAGTAAAAATACTTATGGTCTGAAGTATACTGATAATGAACAACATGGAAATACAAACAATAATGCAATATTAGATGCTTTATACGGATTTTACGAATATTACAATTTAGATGTGTATAGAGATTATTTTGCAGATACTATATATATTAATGATAGAACCGCCTATAATACTGATGGAAACGAAATAGATAGCTGGGTTCCCGAAAATAATTCTTATTATTTCGGCTCATATGAAAGACTTAATAGGAGTTCACCTAAATTAAACTTTGTAGGTAGTAATGCGGATATTTTCTCAACAAGAAGTGATATTGCAAATATAGATTATCCAATTGGACTTTTAACTGCGGAGGAAGCAAATATGGCAGGTGCCATGGCAAATCAGACTTCTTGTACTAATTGCGGAAATTATTTAAATACAATAAATGGTGCATTTTGGACAATGTCACCAATGCAAACTAACCCTGATTATATTGCTTGTATATCCACAGACGCTAGTACTAATGGTGGATTTACATATTTAGATTTTTGTGACCCCACTTCAGAATACAGCGTAAGACCAGTCATTTCATTAAAGGCAAATACTATTTTTAGAGGTTCAGGAACATACAATAATCCATATTCTGTAGTTGGCTAGGCTAACCCCTAGTTTTTTTATAAAAAAAAGATTATAATTAAGTTATGGAAAGTATAGAAAAAAATATTGATAAATATATTGATTATTTAAAATATGAAAGAAAATTAAGTAATAATACAGTTGCTTCTTATTATGAAAACTTAAAAAAATTTTACTTGTTTTTTGAAAATAAAAATATTTTAAAATTAAGTGCAAATGAAATCAGAGATTTTTTATATGATGATAAAATTGTAGCAAGAACAAGATCCCATTATCTAACTGTCTTAAATTCATTTTATAACTTTTTAATAGAAAATAATATTATTAAAAATAATCCTTGTGAGGTAATTAAACTTCCTAAACTTTCTAAAAAATTACCTAATTATTTAACTATTGAGGAAGTAGATAGACTCCTTAATATTAATACTACTAAAGTATATGATTATCGAAATAAAGCTATGATGGAGACTTTATATGCCTGTGGAATAAGGGTAAGTGAACTTTGTAATATAAAACTATCTGATATAGATTTTAATGAATATACTATTAAAATTTTTGGTAAAGGAAGTAAAGAAAGAATTGTACCAATTAATGAAAGTAGTATGGAAGCACTAAAGATATATATAAATGATTATAGACCATTTTTACTTAAAACAAAGGTAAGCGATTATGTGTTTATAAATAATTTTGGAAATGTTATAAGTAGAGTAGGTTTTTTTAAAATACTAAAAAAATTATGTAAAGATGCAGGAATTGAAAAAGATGTATCCCCACATACATTAAGACATTCTTTTGCAACTCATTTATTAAATAATGGGGCTAATTTAAGAGTTATTCAGCATCTTTTAGGGCATAGTAATATAACAACAACTCAAATATATTCTCATTTATCTAATGATTCTTTAAAAGAGGATTATAATTTCCATCCAAGAAAATAAGGAAGATGATTCTTCCTTATTATTTTATTTACTTCTAGAATTTGCTCTTGCATTACTACGTGCATTAGATGTATTTCTAGCATTACTTTTTGCTTTAGAGTTACATCTAGCATTGTTTTTCATATTACTCATTTATTTTTTTCCTCCTAGTAATAGTATGGTTAAATCTTTTTAAATTACTATGGTAATTATTGGTTATAACTTTAATAAAACAAAATATAATTTATTATGAATATAATTAATGCACTATTAATATCTTTATTTGCTTCATTTTCAACATGTATCGGATGTGTTTTTCTATTATTTAAAATAAGTGATAGTAAGATAAATAAATTTATTACGTTATCTCTTTCTTTTTCAATTTCTATAATGATCGGAATTAGTTTATTTGATCTTTTACCAAGTTCTTTACTTTATTTAATTAAATGTTATAAATATTTATCTATATTTGTCATTTTAGGGCTATTTTTAGTTAGTTATATTTTAATTAGATATATTAATCATCTTTTAGAAAAGTATGAAAATAACCTATATAAAGTAGGTATTTTATCAATGATAGTTCTTATTATGCATAATTTACCCGAGGGAATAATTACATTTGTAAGTAGTTATAAAGATATTAATCTTGGCATAAAAATGGCACTTGCCATAGCCATGCATAACTTTCCCGAAGGAATAGCAATTGCTGTACCAATATATTATTCTACAAAAAATATGAAAAAAGCATTTTGGGGTGCATTTTTATCTGGATTTTCAGAGTTTATTGGATCAGTGCTTGCATACTTATTTTTAGCAAAATATGTAAATGATTTAGTTCTTTCTTTAATACTTACTATAGTGGCATTTTTAATGATTACTTTATCAATAGAAAGTATTTTTCCTAAAGCACGTTCTTATGACGAAAAAAAGTATTTACATTTAGGACTTATTTTGGGGTTTATTATTATCTTAATTAGTATTATAATTTAATTATGAAAAAAGTAGGAATATTTACAAGAATAGATAAATTAAATAATAAGGAAATTTTATATATACCACTTAATATATATAAAAAATTTTTTAAAAGAGTTAATGTTATACTAATTCCATTTTCACTTGATACAAAATTTAATGATATAATGCCTCTTGTTGATATGTGTGATGGAATAGTGCTTCCCGGAGGTGATGATATATATCCTTTAGAACTTGAAGTGGTAAAATATTTATATGAAATAGATAAACCCCTTCTTGGGATATGCTTAGGTATGCAAACAATGGGAGTAAGCATAAATGGATGTCTTGGTCATTTACCAGATTTATTTCATAAGTCAAATAAAAAATATGTTCATGAAATTAAAATTAGTAGGGATAGTTTTTTTTATAAAATTATTAATAAAAGAAGCATTTTGGTTAATTCTAGGCATAAAGATTATATTGTAAATACGTCACTTTTTGTAGGTGCAACATATAATAATATTATTGAAGAAGTTGAAGATAAATCTAAAAGATGTTTTATAGGCGTTCAGTGGCATCCCGAAGATTTAGAAGATGTAAACAGTGAAAAAATATTTGATTTTTTTATAAATAGTTTATAAACCGTGATATAATTATATATAGTAAGGTTTGGTGAATATGAAAAAGAAATTTTTATTATTAATTATTATGCTATTTCCTTTATGGGTAAATGCAAAAGATATTACAAATAAGTGCAAAATATCACTTAATAATAGTGAAATAAGTAAAATTACAGATGATAATCATGCTACATACATTACACGTAATAAATATACTGATATAAAATTTGAATGTGAAGAAAATATTAAAAATGTTTATATAAAATATCATGATCATTCAGTAAAAGGCAAAATACTTTTTTCAAATAGTGAAAATATAATTGGCCAAAATAATTATTTACATGAACTTATTAAACTAAATGATAATATAAATTCATTTACAATTAGCTATGATGATGACTATAGTATTGCAGATATTTATTTATACTCTGATGATGATATGCCTTATATGGTGCAAGACTGGCAAACACTTGAAGATGGTAAGGCAGATTTTATGTTATTTACAACCCATGCTGATGATGAACAACTTTTCTTTGCGGGATTACTTCCAACTTATGTAAACCAAAAGAAAAATATTCAGGTAGTATATTTTACAAGACATTTTAATAATGTATTAAGATATCATGAACTTCTTGATGGACTTTGGGCAGTAGGAGTTAAGTACTATCCAGTTGTAAGTGATTTTCCAGATGCTTGGGCAACGACAAAAGAAGGAGCACTTTTAAATATAGAAAAAGCAGGATTTACTATAGATGATTTAATTAATTATGAAGTGACGCAAATAAGAAAATATAAACCTTATGTTGTAGTAGGGCATGATGAAAGGGGAGAGTACTCTCATGGACAACATATCCTTAATACATTTATTTTAGAAAAAGCATATAAGCTTGCATTTGATGATAGCTATGATGAAGAAACAAAAAATAAATATGGTTTATGGAATATTTCAAAATTATATTTACATTTATACGAAGAAAATTCACTTTGTTTAGACTATGATAAACCACTCGAGGCTTTTGATGGTAAAACAGCTTATGAAGTATCAAAAATCGGTTATAGTTATCATTTATCACAGCAGTATACTTGGTTTACAGCATGGCTTAATGGTCAAAATAATGAGTATACATCTTCAAAAGATATTAAAACATATAATCCATGTAAATTTGGTTTATACTATACAAACGTTGAACCTGATACTGTAAAAGAAGATTTATTTGAAAATGTTATTGATACTAAAAATAAAAAAGATGTAAATAAGACTGATGATAAGCAAAGTTTAAATATAAAAACTATGGATAAAGATAAAAAATCTAACAAAAAACTTTATATATTATTAGGTGGAGCACTTCTTGTTATAATAATTTTATTAATATGTATATTTCTTAAAATTTAATATTCAAAAAAGAAACTAAAGTTAACATAATATATATTATACGAAGTTATATGTTATGTTTTTTTATACTATAAAAATATTAATTTCTAATTGTAACTAAGTACTGTTACTCTATTAAGTTATTATAGAAAATTAATTGAATTTAATAATTTAAATTTATAAATAACATATAAAAATATTTATAAAATATTTATAAAAAAATTATTTATTTTTTAAGATTAAAATGAAAAAATATTATTTATCCTTATTTATATATATAATAAGGTTATAATATAAATACCTTATATAAATAAAAATAAGGTTATATATAACCCTATTTATTAGTAAAATATGTAAGAGGGGACTTTTTATTTAACTGGGGTAGTGCTATAGTAGTAAAAATTATTATCATTGCCCTTTTTAAATGTATGTTTATAAAGAGTGCCATAATCTCTTACAAATTTATTATTAATTGTAACCTTTTTATTTTTTTCTAATTTTTCAGAACATTTTTTATTTTCAGTTTGACTATTATTTTTATAGCATCTATTTGAATTAATTATTAGAAAATAGTCATATATTTCGATTTTATCATCATCTTGAGTAGCTTTTTTAATATATCTATAAACTGTAGGCTCCCACCCTACTACAATTGTTCTTTCATTAGCGGTGCCACATATATATTCATTTTCTTTTTTATTAAAATAGCAAAAACTTTCATCAGATGTTTTAAATGTTTCATTTTCTGTTAATTCTTCATTAAAAATACTCTTATATGTTAAATATAAATTTTCACTTGAAATTGATTTTACAGTGCATGTATCATCATCTTCATCTTTTAGAAAATTACTACTCTTCTCTACCACGCAATAATCTTTTTTCTTTTTTAAATCAAGTTTTTTAGTGGTAATTTTATCTTTCTCTACATGAATAAATGCTAAACACATTTTTTGCTCTTTAGTTAAATCTTTTGTTTTTATAGTTTTATCAGTATATAAAAACATACCATCACAATATTCTAAATTTTGATCAATTTTATTATATAAATTTTGAACAGTTGCATCATTAATATTAATACCTTTTGAGGTAGCAACTATTGCTATGATAACTGTTAATAAAAGTATTAAAAATACACTTAAAATTATTTTTTTCTTTTGTTTCATATTTATACCTTACGTGATTGGATTTCTGCGATTTTTTCAAATACTTCGGATGCGTTATCTTCATTTATATCATTATAACCAAGTTCATGTAATGCTTGAAGCTTAACAGTATTCAGAACTTGTGTACGGCTCATTTTTTCTTCATTTTTTTGTTCTATTTCACGTATAAATCTTTTTCTTGACTCTGCTACCTTGCTTTTTGAGGCTCCCCCATTGTTATATAACGTAAGTCCAGAATATAATATACCTTCGAATATAAATTGTTTATCTTCATTGTATAAAAATTCACCTGGTTTAATAAACCCATTAGTTTTTGCAATATAAGCAAGCATATATTTTATTTCCGGAACATTTTCCATTGACTGAAGTAGATAATTAATATAGTTTACTGTTCCAGTATCCGCTTTAGTACCCTTTAATAGTTTTTCTTTTAAAGTATAAACAATTTCAGAAAGTAATGCTTTACCATCATTACTTACACCCGTTAAATCAAAATTACTACTGATAGTATCCTCTTTTTGAGCATTAGTTGTAAGTTTTTTATCTACGCGTAACATATATTCTGTAGTTACCTTTACTTTATCAAAACCATTAAAACTTTTTGGTTCAATTTCAAGTAATTGAAATAAAACAATTTTCTTTTCAACAGGCCACTTATCTATACTGTCAAGTGTAAGATAATTGTAAACCATTTGTCTTGATACTCCTAAATATTTTGCTAGTTTTACCTTTGAAATCCCTAGTCTTTGTAATAAGCTATTTAACTCTTCCATGATAATTCTCCTTTACATTTTTATTATACATTACTTAACATTAATTTGTAAACAAAAAGTGTAAAATTAAGATTTATTTTCTAATTTTACACTAACAAGTTTAGATACACCACTTTCTTGCATTGTAACACCATATAAATTATTTGCATATTCCATCATTTTTTTCTTATGGGTTATTAAAATAAATTGACTTATATCTTGCATATTTTTTAAATAATCACCAAACATAATAACGTTTTCTTCATCAAGTGGTGCCTCAACTTCATCAAGAACAATAAATGGTGCAGGTTTAACATTAAGTATTGCAAATATTAAACATATTGCCGTTAAGGCTTTTTCACCACCTGATAAGGCAGATGTAGATGAAAGTTTTTTTCCTGGTGGAACCGCTAAAATAGAAATTCCACAGTTTAATAAATCATTTTCATCAGTTAGTTTTAAAATTCCATTACCACCTTTAAACATTTTTCGATATACCAAAGAAAATTTTTTAGATATTTTATCAAAAGACTCTTTAAATCTTTTTTTCATAATATCATCCATTTCTTCAATAATTTCATATAGTTTTTTAGATGAATCATTTAAATCTTCTTTTTGATTATTTAAAAATTCATATCTTTTATTAAGTCTTTCATATTCACTAATTGCTCCAATATTAATGTTATTTAAATCTTTTAACTCTGTTTTATATTTTAAAACAATACTTCTTGCAGTTTCTTTATCCATAGTTAGTTCATAATTTTTAAGAGCATTTTCGTATGTCATGTTATAATCATTTTTCAAATTTTCTAATAAACTATCTAGTTTTACTTCAATCTTACCTATTTCAATTTCATTATTTTTTATAATACTTTCATTTTTATTATACTTACTATTTACTTCATTAATTTTCTTTTCTAGATCTTCGACTTTATTATTTAAATCAAACTTTTTACTACGCAATATCTCTAATTTATTTTCAAGTATTTCTTTTTCCTTTGATTTACTATTTAATGTATAAAGTATTTCTTCTATTTTTTCATTTAATGTATTATTATTTAAATTCTTATAACCATCCATATTATCTTTAACGTAATTTAATTTATCTTTAAACTCTGCTAAAGTTTTTTCTTTATTTTCAATAAGAATTCTTTTTTCTGTAATAATGTAGTTAAGTTTACTACTTTCACTATCATATTCTTCGTATTTTCTATTTGCTATTTCAAGTAATTTATTAGTTTCTTCAATTGAAGTTCTTGTTTTATTATATTCACTTTCTAAATTAAATAATTTTTCTTTTTCACTAGAGGATGATTTTCTTTCACCACCACTTACTGAACCTCCAGGATATAAAATATCTCCATCTAAAGTTACAATCTTACATTTAAAATTAATTAATTTACCAATGTTTTCTAAATTATCAATATTATCAATTATAATTACATTACCAAGTTGATTTTCAATAATATTTTTATATTTTTTATCATATTTTACTAAATCAGATGCTACACCAATAAATGATGAAGAGTCTTTTATAGCACTATGCACTTTGCTATCAATATATCTAGATTTAACTATATCAAGTGGGAAAAAAGTAGCTGTTCCTAAATGAAAACTTTTTAAATGTTTAATAGCTTTTTTAGCACTATTAAAGTCCTCGGTAACTATAAAGTTTATACTAGATGATAAAGATGCATTAATAGCTTCTACATACTTACTTGGAATTTCAATTAAATTGCCAATTGTATTATGAATACCAGAAAGTGTCTTTGAAGTAATAATCTCTTTTACAGCTCTTGGCATATATGAGTTATTTTCAAGATTACTTTTAACTATTGCTATTTTATTTTCTAAATCAAATAATTTTTTTGAAGAAACATTATAATCACTTTTTAAACTAGTTATTTTAATTTTTTCTTTCAACTCATTATTATTTACATCATTAAACTGTTTAATTAAATCGTTAAATTCATTTTTAATTTCTGTAATTTCTGTAGATAATACATCAATATTCTTTTCAATATTAAGTTTATCTTCTTTCAGTTTTAAAAGTGCATCATTAATAGCATCGTTATTTACACTTAATTTTATTCTTTCTAAATTTATTTGTTTTTGACTTTGAAGTTTTGAAATTTCATCATTAATTAATATTACATTTTTCGAAGATGTTGCAATTTCTTCATCCATTTGCATAAGAATTAATTTTAATTTTTCAAGTTCTTCGGGATGTAAAAATACATTTGCCTCTTGCTCTTTTAAAATTAATTTATTTTCATTATTTAAACTATCATACATTTTCTTTAAAAAGGTAATATCACTTGCAATTAAAGATACTTCAATATTTTCAAGATTATCTTTTATTTCTAAATATTTTTCAGCTTCTTTTTTTTGCTTTTCTAGTGGTCTTAAGGAAGATGTTACTTCTTTAATAATAAGTTCAAGTCTTGTTAAATTTTCTTTTGTATTTTCAAGTTTTTTTAAGGTTTCTTCTTTACGCTTTTTATATTTTAAAACACCTGCAGCATTTTCAAATAAAACTCTTCTTTCAGATGATTTATTATCGATAAGTGCATTAATGTTTCCTTGCGTAATTATATTAAATTTTGAGGATACATCAAGTATTAAATCCGTAATGTCCTTAAGTCTTACTCTTGAATTATTAATAAAATATTCATTTTCACCTGTTTTATATATGCTTCTTTTTATTTCTATTTCACTTAATTGTGAATTTAAACTGTGGTCTGAATTATCAAATAATATGCTAACAGTTGCTTTATTCATTGCATCTCTTGTTTTAGAACCACTAAAAATAATGTCGCTCATTTTGTCTTCACCACGTAATAATTTTACGCTTTGCTCACCTAAAACCCATAAAAGAGCATCAACAACATTACTTTTACCACTTCCATTAGGACCTACAATTGCACTAATATTTTTATTAAAATCAATTTCTGTCTTATCGGCAAATGATTTAAATCCTTGTATTTTAATACTTTTTATATACATAAACTACCTTGCACTTTTCTTTAGAGCATCTTTTGCAGCCATTTGTTCGGCTTCTTTTTTTGTTTTGCCCATCCCTACTCCCAAAGTTAAATTATCAACTTTCGCACTAGCTCTAAATAGTGGATTTGATATATCTTCACTTATATTTTCTATTTCATAAATAACACTTCTTTTTGATGTTTGAATATATTCTTGAAAAGCACTTTTATAATCTAAAAAGAAATGCTCATTTTTTTCAATATGAGGAATTATTACACTATGAATAAAATTTTTAGCAGTTTCATATCCTTTTTCAAGGTAAATTACCGCTAAAATAGCTTCAAAAACATCTGCTGTAATTGCACTATTTGCACGGTTATGAAGACCATTACTTACTCTTATATATTTTTTATAGCCAATATCTTTTTCATATACATTTAAAGCTTCTTCACAAACGTAACTGGCTCTTATTTTAGACATTTGTCCTTCTTTTAAATCATGATAATTTTTATATAAGTAATCACTTACTATAAGTTGTAATACTGCATCACCTAAAAACTCTAATCTTTCGTAAGAAGGCATTCTCTTTTCATTTGCATAAGATGAGTGACATAATGCAGTTAATAAAAGTTCTTTATTTTGGATATCAATATCATATTTTTGTAAGAAATTCATACGTTCACCCTTAACTTTCTATAAATAAGTATATCATATAATTATTTAATTGTAAATTTTTAAAAGATATAGTATAATTATTTTTATGGATGGGTTATGAAAAAAGTAATTATATTTTTTATTAGATGTTATCAAATCTTTCCAAGTTTTTCTCATAATATGTGTAGATTTACACCTACCTGTAGTAACTACATGATTGAAGCTATTAATAAATATGGTGTTAAAAAAGGAATAAAGCTTGGACTTAAAAGAATAAAAAAATGTAGACCTGGAAAGGGCTTTGGCTATGATCCTGTACCATGAAAGGAATAAAATGAAAAATAAATTTATTAAATTAGGGGTTTTATTATTTATATGTAGTATTATGCTTTGTTCTTGCAAACTACAAAAAGATGATTTAGAAAATGCAAATATTTATACAACTGTTTATCCAATCACTTATTTAACTAATTATTTATATAAAGATTATTCAACTGTGCAAAGTATTTATCCAAATGGCTGTGATTTATATACATTTAAATTAACTAGTAAACAAATAAAAAATTATTCTGAAGGTGATTTATTTATATACAATGGTCTTTCAAATGAAAAAGAAATTGCTAAAACACTTCTTAATAAAAATAAACAATTATTAATTATTGATGTATCTTATGGTTTATCACTTAATAATGATGTAACAGAGCTTTGGTTAAGTCCTAAAAATTATTTAATGCTTGCCAAAAATATTAAAGAAAACTTATCAAATTATTTAACAAGTAAATATATTATTGAGCAAGTTAATAAAAATTATAATGATTTCGAAGAAAAAATTTCACTTATGGACGCTAACTTAAGAAATATTGGATTAAATGCAAAAAATGAAAATAAAAATACAATAGTAGTTAATAGTAATGCATTTAAGTTTTTAGAAAGTTATGGATTTAATGTTATTAGCCTTGAGGATGAAGAAAATCAAAAAGAAAATAAATTAAATAGTATTAAAAATAAGTTTTTAAGTAAAAAATATACAAATATACTTTGTTTAGATACAAAAGAAAATGATGATATTGTAAATAATTTAGTAAATAATTATAAGGCAAAACTTACGGTAATTCCTTCGCTTACTCTTTCTAAAGAAAATGAAGATTACTTTAGCACAATGACTTCATTTATAGAAAATATAAAAAATGTTGCAAGTTAATTGACAACAAGGCTACTTTTATAGTAAAATTAAGAAGTAGCTTGGCATGGAGTAGTACTCAAGAGGCTGAAGAGGCGCCCCTGCTAAGGGTGTAGGTCGGGTAACTGGCGCGAGAGTTCAAATC
>CAKOOO010000011.1 GCA_934098665.1 uncultured Bacilli bacterium | reverse complement strand
CCAACATTATATCATGAGTAATATATGAACTTTTTTTATTAAAACCTCAAGTGTTGCACTTGTTATTATAAATTATCATAGTAATAAATTAAAAAATATGCGTAGTATTGACCAAAATGAAATAGAAAGTATTGAAAGACAATTAAGTCAGTATAGAACACTAATTGATTCAATTGAAAGTGAATTTGAACCAAATGAATATGAACAGTTAATGCACTCAATAAATAGTAGTTTAAGTTATATAAATGACGTTTTGGTAACTATAAATTCCACGAATGATATGATTTCTAGAATATAAATAGGTTTTATAAAACACACTCTAAAATTGTGCGTGTTTTTAATTTATTTGATTGTATACTAGAAAGTAATTATGCTAAAAATATTGAAAAACAAAATATAAAATAAAGTAGATGCAGATTTATTATTCAAGATATTTAAATATTATAAAAAACAAGATTTCTTTGATATTTTCAAGCTAATGATGGGAATGTTCCAATAAAAAAACTATGTCTTTAAAAACATAGTATTTTTTAAAATTGGAGCAGATTAGGAGAATCGAACTCCCATCATTAGCTTGGAAGGCTAAGGTTCTACCATTAAACTAAATCTGCATCAACAGACTATTTCGCAAATATTTTTCTTTATCAATCGCCTGACAAGAATTATTATACCATATTTTTTATGTAATGCAAGTAAATATTGTTAAAAAAAACTAAATGTGATAATATTATTGTTATAGGAAAGTAGTTGAATTTATGCAAAATAAAAAGTTATTTATAGATAGAAAAGATAGTAAGAGGATAGAAAATGTATCTGGCTTATCACAAATAAGCATTGATTTAAAACCAAGAAGATGTGATAGTGATGTATATATTAACCAAAAAGTTGATGTAACAAATTTAGTAGATTATATTAATAAAAGAAAATCTGATGGTATAGAAATTTCATATTTTCATGCATTTGTAACAGCATTAGGAAAAGTTTTATATAATAGAGAAAAACTTAATTATTTTGTTGCAAATAGGCATATATATGAACATGATGATATTACAATATCATTTGTTGCTAAATTAGAATTTACTGATAAAAGTGAAGAAATAATGGTCATTTTACCAATAAAAGAAAATGATAATATTATTTCTTTATCAAATAAAATTAGAGAAAAAGTAAGTGTTATTCGTCATGGTAAAGAAAAAAAAGATGGTGCAAATAAAGCTATTGATGTACTTGGAAAACTTCCAAACATTTTAAGAGTTCCTATAATTGGTATATTCAAATGGTGTGATAAACACGGCACCCTTCCATCATCTCTTACTAAAGATAATATTTACTATAGTAGTATGATTGTATCGAATCTTGGTTCAATTAAATGCGGTGCAATATATCATAATATAAATGATTTTGGAACATGTTCCTCTCTTGCAACCATGGGAGAAATAAAAGATGAAATAGTAATAATTGATGGAAAAGAAAAAATTAGAAAAATTGTTGAATTTGGCGTTAATATAGATGAAAGAATTGCCGATGGTTATTATTTTGCAAAATCAATAAAATTACTTGAATATATATTAAATAACCCTAAATTATTGGAGGATAATATAAATGAAAAAATCGAAAATGTTGAAATTAGATAAACAGTTAAGACCTTGGCTTAAATATTATGGAGAAGTACCCGCTAATATGGAGTATCCAAACTTCTCTATGGTTGACTTAATCATAGAAGCTTCAAAAAAGTATCCAAATAATATGGCCTATTCATATTATGGAAGTAAGGTTTCTTATAAAGACTTTATTGTTAGAATAAAAAGATGTGCAAAAGCCCTTAAAAATTATGGTGTAAAAGAGGGCGATAATGTTACAATATGTATGCCAAATACACCCGAAGGAATAACGATGGTATATGCTGTAAATATGATAGGTGCAGTATGTAATATGGTGCATCCACTTTCTAGTGAAAAAGAACTTGAATTTTATATAAATGCCGCAAATAGTGAATATATTTTAGTTATTGATGCAGTATTTGAAAAAATACTAAAGTTAAAAGATAAAACCAATTTAAAAAGAATTATAATTGCAAGAGCATCAGAAGATATGAGTCTACCCCTTGCGGGAATATACTGGGTATTAAATGGTAGAAAATATAAAATACCTAAAGATGATAGAGTAATTGTAATGTGGGAAGAGTTTATAAACGGTTCAAAAAATTATCAAGGTGACTATTATATTAAAAGAAAGGCTTATGATCCAGCAGTTATTCTTTATAGTGGAGGTACTACGGGTAGCCCTAAAGGAATATTACTTTCCAATTTAAATTTTAATGCCCTTGCCATAGACTGTACAGCAGTTATAAGACAAGCCCAGCCAGGCGCAACAATATTATCAGTGCTTCCAATTTTTCATGGTTTTGGTTTAGGTGTATGCATTCACACTCCGCTTTCAAAAGGTATGGGAGTAATATTAGTTCCATCATTTAGTGCTAAAAAGTTTGGCGATATAATTCGTAAAAATCAACCAAATTTTATTGTGGGAGTCCCAACACTTTATGAAGCTTTAATTGAAAGTAATGTTGGCCCAAATGAACTAAGGTGTGTAAGATCTGTTATATGTGGTGGTGATGCTCTTAATAGTACACTTCGTGACAAAGTCAATGACTTTTTATATGAGCATGGGTCAGATGCTAAAATTAGAGTTGGTTATGGGCTTACTGAAGGTACTGGTGCTTGTTGCCTTTCACCAGAAAATGTATTTAATGATGGCATTGTAGGTATGCCTCTTCCAGATATGTATTTTAAAATAGTAATTCCAGATACACATGAAACATCTCCGGTTGGAGAAGATGGTGAAATATGCATATCTGGGCCACTTGTTATGATGGGATATTTAAATGATGATGCTGAAACAATGCAAACACTTCGCTATCATGAAGATGGAAGATTATGGCTTCATACTGGCGATGTCGGTTATCTTGGAGAAGATGGCTTAATTTACTTTTCACAAAGAATAAAAAGAATTATAGTTTCAAGTGGATATAATGTTTATCCTACATATTTGGAAAGCATTATCAATACCCATGAGGCTGTTTTAACATCTACAGTTATTGGTATTCCTCACCCATATAAAGGACAAGTTGCTAAAGCATTCATTGTTTTAAAAGATGGGTATAAAGATAAAAGTAAAATAGAAAAAGAAATAAAAGAGTTAATGAAAAAAAATGTAGCAAAATATTCACTTCCATATGAATATGAATTTAGGGACAAACTTCCCAAAACTTTAGTGGGAAAAGTTGCATTTAAGGTACTTGAAAATGAAGAAAGAGAAAAAAGAAAATAATATTTTATATTATATAATAAGACCTTTTTTGAAATTTTTATTTGTGCTAATTATGAAACCAAAAGTTATTCACAAAGATAGAATTCCTAATGGTGGCTATTTATATGCAGGTACACATGTAAGCTATTTTGATGCATTTGAACTTGGATATACAACAAAAAAATGTGTACACTACTTAGCAAAAATTGAACTATTTAAATCAAAAATAGGTAATTTTTTCTTTCGAAGTACGGGAGCAATACCAGTTGATAGAAAAAATAAAAATCCTGAAGCAAAAAATGAAGCAATAGAAAAATTAAAAAATAACAAGATAGTTTGCATTTTTCCGGAAGGAACAATAAATAAAACAAATAATGATATTATGCCATTTAAATATGGGGCAGTATCAATAGCAAGAAAATCAGGTAAACCAATTGTTCCATTTGCAATTGTGGGTAAACCTAAACCATTTAATTATAAAACAAAAATAATTATAGGTAACCCATATTTTGTTACTACAGATGACTTTGTTAAAGAAACAGAAGGTCTAGAAAAAAAAGTAAAAGATTTAATTAAGGAGGGTAAAAGTCTTGAAAGAAAAGCATAAAGTTTTATATACAATAAATAAATATTTACTTGGGGGATTTTTTCTTCTTTATTATCGCCCAAAATTTGTAAATAAAAATTTAATACCAAAAGATGGTCCTATCATTTTATGTGGAAATCATATTCATTTATTTGATCAATGTTTACCAATACTTTCTACAAAAAGAATGCTTCATTATATGGCAAAAAAAGAATATTTTGATAGTCCATTTGCTTTCTTTTTTAAAGCAAGTGGGTGTATTTCTGTTGATAGAAGTATTCATGATGATAATGCAAAAATGGGTGCATTAAATGTATTAAAAGATGGCTATGCTTTAGGTATATATCCTGAAGGGACAAGAAACTCTCTTGCATGTAAAAACGATAAACTAAAAAAAATTTATGATATAGCAAATATTGATATTTCTTTAAAAAAGTTTAAAAAAATAATGAAAAAACAAATGGTTAGAGTATCACAAACTGATTTACTTTTAGACCTTTTAAATGATAAAAAAATCGCAAAAGAAGATATAAAAAATAATATTTATAATGTAAATGAATATCTTTTACAACTTGTAAAAACAAATGTTATTACAAATGATGATTATTATAATAGTTTGCTTTTACCACTCAAATATGGTGCTGTATCAATGGCACAAAAAACTGGAGCAGTAATTGTACCATATGCTATAACAGGAAATTATAAATTTTTTAAAAATAATTTAAAAGTAACTTTTTTAAAACCAATAAATGTTCAAAGTGATGATGACTTAACTTTAAAGAATAATTTACTTGCAAAAGAAATAAAAGATGAAATATTAAAATATAGTAAATAATGCTATATTTTTTTTATGTTAAATAGTCAATATCAAAACCAATATATACAAGTATATTTATGGCAATTGTTTTTGCGTACATTAAATTAAGTTCATTTGTATTAAGTTTATAAATATTGTATTCATATTCAAAAGTTTTATTAAATGTATTAATTTTATAATTACCCATTTTACCAACAGTTATAGTATTTTTAAATTTTTTTCTAAATGTTTTACTATATTTTTCATCATTATTAAGCACCAAAGCATCTTTAACTTTTTTAATTTGTTTTAATATATATTTAGTATCATCACCAATAAAAGATGAAATGCACATAATATTATATTTAATATTTTTAAATAAATTATTTTTAATTAAACTATTATTTATAGCTATTATTAGATACTTAACATTTTTATTAAAACCATTTTTTAAAATATCATTAAAACTATGTAAATTTAAAATACTATTAAGTTTATAATATTTTTTATTAATATAATAACCATTATTTTTGAGAAGTAAAATATTTTCGTTACTATTTAATAAATTTTTATATAAAATATGAGATATTTCATTTTTATATTTATAACCCATGATTAATATAATTTTAAAGTTTTTAGCAAGTTTTGCATTTTCTTTAATTATTTTTTTTTCTATCAATTTTTATCACCTTAATAAATTATAGTGAAAAGAAAGTGTAAAATTACACAAAAAATTTACTTTTTTATTTATTTTTAAGGTATAATATGATTAAAGGTGGCGATAAGTCTATGTTAATTTTAGCAAAAGCAGCAATGGCCTTAATGCTTGGCTTTGTTATTGCAATTATTTGTGGTGTAATTATAATACCTTTTTTAAAAAAATTTCATATAGGTCAAAGTGTTTGTACAGAAATTTCTAAAAGACATCTTTTAAAAGAGGGTACACCAACAATGGGTGGAATAATATTTATAATTCCCGTTATAGTTAGTTTAATATATTTATTTATTACAAAAAGTGTTAAACCAAGCTATAATTTATCAATATTATTATTTGTATTTTTAGCTTATGCTTTTTTAGGATTTATAGATGATTATTTAAAAGTAAAGGAACATAATAATGATGGACTTTCTATTGTAACAAAGTTTATGTGTCAAATGTTTATAGCACTTGTTTTTTTCTATTTATTTATGAAAGGTGGTGGAAGTACTACTTTAAGATTTTCACTTTTCCATATAAATATTCCCCTTGGATGGACGTTTGGACTATTTATTTTCCTACTTCTTGTTGGTATGACTAATGCTGTAAATATATCTGATGGACTTGATGGTCTTGCTGGAGGATTATCTGCGATAGCATTTTTGGCGTATGGTATTATTGCATGGAATTGTACTTGGCTTGAAGGATCTCAAGAAATTGCTATATTTTCATTTATTTTAGTGGGTGCTTTAATAGGATTTTTAATGTTTAATTCTCACCCCGCAAAAGTATTTATGGGTGATTTAGGTTCACTTGCTCTTGGAGGAGCACTTGCCACTATTGCTATTTTAACAAGACATGAACTTTCTTTATTTTTAATCGGTGGTGTATTCATTATTGAGGCAGCATCATCCCTTATTCAAATTATTGCTATAAGAAAATTTGGTAAAAAAATATTTAAAAAAGCACCATTACATCATCATTTCGAAGAACTTAAATGGGAAGAAACTGACATTGTAAAATTATTTTGGACAATTGGTTTATTATTTGCTATGATAGCAATTACATATGGTGTATGGCTTTAAGGTTACGAAAGTAATCTTTTTTTTATAAAAATGACATATTCTTTATCAAATAAAAAAAGAAGATTTATTTTCTTCTTAATTTACGATATATTTTAAGCATTATAGGAAGCATTTTATTAATAAATGGTTTATTTACTAAATCATATTCACCAATAAACTCTGTATAAACGCCACCCATTTTTCTTTTATATTCATGAATCCCTGCATAGTTTTTTTCTTTAGTATTAGGATCTCCACATGTCCCAAATAAATCTAAAAATTCACATTTTTCTTCATTTGCAATTTTCATAGCTTCATAATAAGAACGATTTACGGCAAATGTATATGTTGCTAAACTATTATTTCCTATATAAAGTGTCCACATTTGATTACCCACAATAGGACAAATTAATATTAATGATATAAGTCCATCTTTATTACCTTTGTATTTAGAAAACATTTCAATATCTTTATTTAATCTATTTACAATATTTAAAGTATCTGCCATCTTCTTTTCAGGTATTTGCTTATTATCAAGTTTCTTATTAATTTCCTTTAATTCATTTTGCGCTTTTTCAAGTAATTTATCAGGATATATTTTTATGGTAACATATTTCGCTTTACCATTTTTAGCCATATGTTCATTAAATGCTTCATAAAACTTTTTAGGATATCCATTAAAATTATCTTTGTTTGCAATATCCTTCATTAATTTATAAAATATATCTGCATCAAATTCATTAGTTATTTCTAAATCATAATTGTAACTTCTTTTTATAGTTTTTAAATATGTTTTATTTAAATTTTTTTCTATATCTTCCATTAAACCATTTGTCTTAATCCTAAAAGTAAATCTAGGTTGATTAGCCTCGAAAAGTTTTGTATATCCCTTAAATTTATACCCTAAATCTATTAAATAGTTATGAAGATCTTCATTATTAATTCCATCCTTTAATGGGCTTGCATTTTCATCAAGTGTATGAAGAACAACACCTGGGTCCATTTTAAAATAAATCCCATTATTTTTCTTTAAATAACTTTTCATTGAAACAGTAAAATCTTTTACTAAATTTTTATCATTATAATCTAGTACTGGTCCTCTTGGGGAATAATAATATTTTAAATTAAAAGGAAGTTTTTTAACAAAACATAAACATACACTTTTTAATTTATCATTATCCTTTAAACCTAAATATAAAGGTGTAAGTCCTTTTCCTTTTGAAGCCTGTCCCCATTCATAACACTGCATAAAATGAGTATAATTTGAACTATCAAAAAAACTTTTATATTCTTTTTCATTAATTTCTATTATTTCCATAAATACCTCGTAACTATATTATAACAAATATTTTTATTTTTAGTAAAAAAAGTTGACATATTTATAACTTATTAATATTATTAATTTGGTAGGTTAAAATGAAAATAGAATTTATTGGAACAGGTTCAATGATATCAAATGATAATCAAGCATGCTATTTAGTTAACGATAAAATAATGGTTGATTTTCCAAATGGTATTATGAAAATTCTAAAAAGAAAAAATATTAATGAAAATATAGAATATATTTTTATAACTCATACACATGGTGATCATTTTTTTGATTTACCATTTATAATATTAGATTTTCATCAAAGAAACCAAAAACTAAATATTGTTATTTGTAAAAAAGATATAAAAAGAGTTTATAAACTTTTAAAACTTGCTTTTCCACATCTATATTATGAAATAATTTTAAAGAAAACAATTAATTTTATAGATAATAGAAATAAAATAAAAGTAGATAATATAATTATATCTAGCTATAAAACTATTCATGGTATAATGAAAAACTGTTATGGATATATATTTAAATATAATGATAGAAAGATAGTTTTTTCTGGAGACACTACAATATGTGATAATTTACTTGATAATATTATAGATGCAGATTATTTAATTTGTGATGTTACTAATAAAATAGGCAATAATTCTCATTTAGGAGTAGATGATATAAAAGAATTTTTAAATAAATACAAAAATTTAAAAATTATACCATCACATATGGGTAAAATATCTAAAAAATATTTATTAGAAATAAATAATAGTAATTTAATTATCAAAGAAGATATGGATAATTTAATAGTTAAATAAACTATTATTTTTTTAATTATTTTTAAAAAAATATTAATTTTCTATTTTTCTTTAGTAGATACATTTAATAAAACTTGATAGCGTAATTTCGTTATTTATACTTTAAAAATATAAAAAAATAGTGTATTATATAAAATATAAGGTACATAAATAGACGTTCGTATTTTCTTAAATGTATCTAATATAAGAAAATTATATACCATATTTACCGGGAAAAAGAGGAGTTTATGAAAAAGAAAAAACTAGTGTTGTTCGTATTTTTGATAGTGGGAGTTTTAAGTTTAATTTTAACCTATAAATTTAAGCAAAGTAATTTAAATAAAAATAAACCTATTAAAGAAGAAAAATTATCTATAATGATAAAAGAAGATGGTGCAACAGATTATACAAAATCAAGTTCAAAGGATATTCCTAAAGGCAATTATGTTTTAAATGAAGAAAAAACACATTGTGAAAATAATGGACAAATAACTAGTTATGATAACATTGCAGGAACAGTATCATTTTCATTTATAGGAAGCGATAAATGCTATTTATATTTTGATTTTAAACAAGAAACAATAACAATTGGTACAAATGAAATAGTAGTTAATAGTGGGAAACCAGATTTTACAAAAGTTGCTACAACAAATGAAGGAATGTATGCTACTGAAGATGATTATACTGCAACAACAGGAATGAAGTCATATTATTTTAGGGGAGCTGTAGATAATAACTGGGTAAAATTTGGAAAAGATAGTATAGGAAAAGATATATACTGGAGAATAATAAGAATAAATGGTGATGGTAGTATAAGAATGATATATTCAGGAACAACAGCACCAACAGAAAGTACTAAAGTAGTAATGACCGGAACAGGTACTCAAATTAAAGCAATAACTTATGACTTTAATAGTAGTTATGATAAAGCAGAATATGTAGGTTATCAATATATAGATGGTGAGCAACACGGTTATGGAGAATGTAATGTAACAAGTGAAAGTTGTACAGTAAATGGAAATACAGTATATAATAGTACAATAAAACAGGCAATAGATGAGTGGTATGCAGGAACAACATTAGAAAAAGATGCAGCAACAAAAGCATTAGTATCACAAGACCAAATATTTTGTAATGACAGAAGCACATCAATAACAGATGTTGCTTATTCAACTACAGACTATACAACATTAACAAGTTGGAATTCTACTGGAACACAATATTACTATGGTGCATATGGAAGATTAGAGAAAAGTAAAAGTCCACAATTAACATGTCCAACAGCAAGTGATAAATTCACTGTTGATACTAGTAATGGAAATGGTGCATTAACCTATCCAGTAGGCCTTATAACAGCAGATGAAGTAGCAATGGCGGGAGGAGTATATGACACTAACAATAGTTCATATTACTTGTATACAAACCAACAATATTGGTCGGGTTCGCCTTATATTTTCCATGGTAGTGCTTATTATGCTATTGAGTTTCAAGTGAATTCTTCAGGTGCTGTTGATGCTTATGCTGTGGCTAACGATTTTGGCGCCCGTCCTGTTATTAGTTTATCCTCTGAGGCAAAATTAACAGGTGATGGAACTTGGAATAATGTATATGAAGTTGAAAAAATGGGTTATGAAACAATACTTGCAAATAATGGTGGGAAAGATACAATTGAAGCAAAAGGAAACCCTGATTTTGCAACAGTTGCTACAACCAATGAAGGGATGTATGCTACTGAAGATGATTATACTGCAACAACAGGAATGAAGTCATACTATTTTAGAGGAGCAGTAGATAATAACTGGGTAAAATTTGGTAAAGATAAAGATAATAACTATATGTATTGGCGAATAATCAGAGTAAATGGTGATGGTTCTATAAGAATGATTTATACAGGAACAACAGCACCAACAGAAAGTACTAAAGTAGTAATGACAGGAACAGGTACACAAATATATGCATCATATCATCAATTTAATAGTAGTAGAGATAAACCAGAATATGTAGGATATATGTACACAGATGGAGAGCAACACGGGAATAGTATACCAAGTGATATAAAACCAACAATAGAAAATTGGTATGCAAGAACAACATTAAAAGATAACCCTTTAGTATCACAAGATCAAATATTTTGTAATGATAGAAGTGTAACAAGTGGAACATGGTCATCAATCCCATCATCAGATTTAGATTATGCACCATATACAAGACTTACAGCAAGTACACCAATTCCCCAATTAAAATGCCCAACAGAAAGTGATAAATTTACATCAAAGGACAGTAGTATAGGAAATAGTGCATTAACCTATCCAGTAGGATTAATAACAGCGGATGAAGTAGCAATGGCTGGTGGGAAAGCTGACTCTGAAAATAGTACTTATTACTTGTATACAAACCAAGATTATTGGTCGGGGTCGCCTCAGCATTTCTATAGTGATGATGATTATGCTTTTGCGTTAAATGTGTATAATAATGGCACTATTGGTAATGATTATGTGGAAAACCGAAAAGGCACTCGTCCCGTTATTAGTTTATCCTCTAAAGCCAAGTTATCTGGCAATGGAACATATAATGATGTTTACATAGTAAGTTCTAATTGACGGACACTTTTGATAAAACCTAGGTAAATACTGGGTTTGTAAGGACAATTATTCGCCCAACAATGTATAAATTTTACTTAAAAAAATACATATTTGTGATAAAAAAATATTAAAAATGCAAATAAATTTTTAAATTTAAAATTTTTTGCGTTTTTTTATACGCCAAAAAGTGTTAAGATTTATTCTTAACAAAAATTTTATTAATTATAATCATTTTTTCTATAAATATAATTGCATATTTGTTTTTATTTTAAAATTTATATATGAGTTATAACACATTTTAAAATAGTTAATTCTAAATTAAATAAAGATAGTATTCGTATAGGCTTTTTGTTTTTACCATATTTTACAAATCTTATGTTTAAGTTTTTCTTTACATGGGGATAATTTTTAGTATAATCAATACCAATAATTGTAAGCCATAACCCAGCAAAACAAACTAAACTGTATAAGTTTTCATAGGCATGTAAGTTTTTAGTTTTAGTTTTTTCTAAATTAAAACCATTAGTTTTCTGTGATTTAAAAAGCATTTCTATTGCTCCAAATCTATGAGCATATTCTCTTAAAGCTAAATTAGGTTCAATATTAGATAAAATAAATCAAGGATCATCACTTAATTTTCCACGAGCAATGGATAAGTTACATTTAAAATGAAAATCACCAAGTTCAATATCTTCATAATAAAGTGAAGTATGTTTTCTAATTGGAAAATCAGTAAACTTTTTATATATTTTATGCTTTTCTTTTTTATCATAAATATAAACTCTAATATTAGAATTAACTTTTGCTCTAATACAGAAATAATGACCTTTATCGTGAATAAATTTCATCAATTTTAAATTACAAACCATCTATCCGCTAAAAAAGTAATTTTAGAATTTAATGGAGAAAGTAATTTAATAACTTCATTAATTGCATTAAAAATTACTTTCTCACTAAATAAACATTTTTTAGTAAGTTCATCAATTTCATAATGCCTATTAGATTTAGTTTTATCACATTTAAACCAAATAGGAATAGACTGTTTTTTAACTTTTAAAGTAAACAATAAAGTAACAAAGTTGTTTTTCATATACATATGATCAAAAACTACAACAAGTTTATTATGCCTTACACAACCAATATTATTATTATTAATATAATTAATTGAACTATTAAAAAAACTACTTAAACCCTTTACAATATCCATCTCATTATTATATAATTTATTCATAAGCAACCTCATTTCTATTTTTATTTTCGATATATTAATAATAGCAAAAAAGGTTGTTTTTAAAAGGCATAAGAGTTATTTAATGACTATTTATACCTTTTTTTTATTGTTTTAAAAAGTGTCCGGTAATAAGTTCCAGTGTAGTGGAAAAACTTTTTTTTTAAAGATTAAAAAATTATTTTTTCATAATCTAATTGAAAGAAAAAACTATTTATGGTATCATTAAAATGATAGGAAGGGTATATTATGGCTAGTTTTGGAAAACATTTTGCAGTTGATGAAAAACTTGGACTTTCGCAAGTTAAATCAGTACATAAAGGTGAAAATTATAGAATTACAGTGTTAAGTGAAAGATTACTTCGACTTGAATATTCTATGAGTGGTGTTTTTGTGGATAATTTGACTGATTTAGTTCAAAATCGTGCTTTTCCAGCGGTCAACTATACTTTTGAAGAAGATGATAAATATATGGTTATAACAACTAGATATTTTTCACTTCAATATATGAAAGAAAAACCCTTTAAAGGTCCATCATTTGCTCCCGATACAAATCTTAAAGTAAAATTATTAAATACAGATAAAATATGGTATTATGGTCATCCTGAAGCAAGAAATTTTTTAGCTTCAACTTTTTCACTTGATGATTATAAAGGTGGATATAAAAAACTTGATAAAGGTTTATATTCAACAGATGGTTTTGCTACACTTGATGATTCTGATGCACTTGTAACTAGTGAACTAGGTATTTTAAATCGTAGTAATGATGATCATATTGATATATATTTGTTTATGTATAAAAGAGATTTTGGACTTTGCCTTAAAGATTATTTTATGCTTACTGGTTATCCAACGCTTCTTCCTAGATATGCTTTTGGAATATGGTGGAATAGAGATATTATTTACTCAATGGATAATATAAAGAGTTTAATATCTTCATTTAATAGTAATGAAATTCCTATTTCAGTTCTTTTGTTAAATGAATTTTGGCATACTAAAAACAAAGATAATATTTTAGAGGGCAAAACTGGTTTTAGTTTTAATAAAGATCTTTTTTATAGTCCAACCGAACTTACTACATATCTTCATGAAAGAGGAATAAAACTTGGTCTTGAACTTGACCCTACTGAAGGAATAAAACCTAGTGAAGAAGCATATAAAGATTTTGCAGAAGAATTTAATTATAAGAATAATGAAGTAATTCCTTTTTTAGCTTTTGATAAAATGTTTATTATTTTATATTTTGAAAAACTAATTAATCCACTTACAAAAGTTGATGTAGACTTTTTCTTTATAGATTATAAAAAAGATATTAAATCTTTAAGAGCACTTAATTATTATCACATAAAAGATTTTATGCAAAGTGAATATAAAAGACCTATGCTTCTTACACGAAATACTGGTATTGCTGCTCATCGAAATGGAGTGCTTTATTCAGGGCAAACTATTGTGAGCTGGGATACACTTAAATATTTGCCATTTTTTAACTCTAGTGCAAGTAATATAGGTATTTCTTGGTGGAGCCATGATATAGGTGGTTATAAAGATGGCATCGAGGATGAACAGCTTTATATGCGTTATGTTCAACTTGGTACATTTAGTCCAATATTTAGATTTAGTGCTAAAAGAGGTATTTATTATAAAAGAGAACCTTGGCTTTGGGATTTTAAAACATATAATATAGTTAAAGATTATACACTTTTACGTCATAAATTAATTCCTTATCTATATACAGAAAATTATTATTATGCAGACAAAGGAATGCCCCTTGTAAGGCCAATATATTATGATTATCCAGAAATGTATGATGAACCAGAATATAAAAATGAATATTATTTTGGAAGTCAATTATTTGTGTGTCCTATAACTAGACCAACTGATCCAATTATGAATAGGGCTGTTCAAAGAACATTTTTACCAAAAGGAATATGGTATGACTTTAAAACTGGTAAAAAATTTGTTGGTGATAAAAGATATATAACTTTTCATAAAGATGAAGATTATCCAGTATTTGCTTCTTCGGGTGCTATAATACCTCTTGCAAATATTCATGCAAATTATAATTTTACTGGTAACCCCGAGGTATTTGATATACACGTCTTTCCTGGTAAAAGTAATTCATATAGTTTATATGAAGATGATGGATTGACAAGGCTTTATGAAAATGGGTTTTATGTGATAAGTGAAATTAGTTATAATTATATGCAAAATAATTATACTTTGATAATTAGACCTAAAGAGGGCAAAACTGGCATAATACCTGAAAAAAGAGATTATAATATAATTTTTAGAAATACTAAAAAGACCGAAAATGTTGAAATATATTTAAACGGTGAAAAAGTTAATTCTGATAGATTTACAACATCTGTAAAAGATGAAAACTTTATAGTAAGTATTGAAAAAGTTTCAACAACAAAACAATTATCTATTAATTGTAAAGGTAAAGATATTGAAATAGATGCTCAAAAAGTTATTAATGATGATATTAATTCAATTATATCTGACTTAAAAATTCAAACTAAATTAAAAGAAATGTTATATAAAATTGTATTTAGTGATATGGAAATAAAGAAAAAAAGAATTGCTATTCGTAAATTAAAAAGAAAAGGGTTAGAACCTAAATTTATTAGAATGTTTATGAAATTATATGATTATTTGATTGAAATTTAAACAAATGTATTATATAATCTATTTAAGCAAGTGAAAAAAGAGTAGTAAATAAATTCTTTTTTTAAGAGAGTTAGTGGATGGTGAAAACTAATAAAATGATTTATTGAACTTACTTTTGGATGCAATTGGGGTAATTTCCGTATCAATTAAAGAGTTAAATTAAAGGTGGTACCGTGCTATTGCACCCTTTTGTACAACCTTTTTTTATTGGAGGTAACATGGAAAAAGTTTTAATAATAAGTAGTATTTGTTTTATGGTTTTATTTATTATATTTTATTTATTTAATTTTATTAAACTCAAAAGTGTTGTTAAAAAAAGTAAAGATAAATATAATTTTTCAGTTAAGTATTTAATGGCTAGATTTAAACTTTCTAAAAACACTTTAGTAAATAGAAAAATGATGATTATTTATAGCTTAATTGATGCTTTTATAGTAACACTTGTATTTATAATTATAGAATTATTACCACTTCCGTTTTACTTGCAATTAATTATAGGTTTTACATTACTTTTTGCATTAATTTATGCAATTTATGAAATACTTGGAAGATATTTAAAAAGAAAAGAGGAACAAAGATGAATGAATTTAAAAATATTGAAGAAAAATGGCAAAAAATTTGGGAAAATGGTAAATATTTTGTTGCTAAAAATAATAGCGATAAGACCCCATACTATATTTTAGTGGAATTTCCTTATCCATCTGGAACAGGACTTCATGTAGGCCATGTAAGAAGTTATACAGCTCAAGATGCTAAAGCGAGAATGAAAAGAATGCAAGGATATAATGTTTTATATCCAATGGGATGGGATGCTTTTGGTGCTCCTGCAGAACAATATGCTATAAAAAACCATATACATCCCAAAGAGGCTGTTAAAGAAAATATTCATAATTTTAAAGGTCAAATGCAAAGACTTGGTTTTTCATTTGACTGGGATAGAGAGTTTTCTACAACTGACCCAGAGTATTATAAATGGACACAATGGCAATTTTTAAAATTTTATGAACATAATATGGCTTATAAAGCAAAAGTGAATGTTAATTGGTGCCCAAATTGTAAAACAGTTTTATCAAATGAAGATGCCGCAGGTGGCGTATGTGAAAGATGTGGTAGCACAGTTGAACAAAAAGAAAAAAGTCAATGGATGCTTAAAATGAGTAAGTATTCTGAAAGTCTTCTTGAGGGACTTAAAGATACTGCTTTTGATGAAAGAGTAAAGCTTGGTCAAATAAATTGGATAGGTAAAAGTACTGGTGTTGAGGTAAATGTCGATATTGTAGGTGGTGGTAATTTTTCAATTTTTACAACTTGTATTGAAACAATTTATGGTGTAACATTTTTCGTAATTGCACCGGATGGTAAACTTATTCAAGAGTTAATGCCAAGAATTGAAAATAAAGAAGAAGTAAATAATTATATATTAGAAACAAAGAAAAAATCTAATATGGATAGAATAGAACTTAATAAAACAAAATCAGGTTGCATTTTAAAAGGAATTAAAGCAGTAAATCCAGTTAATAATAAGATGGTTCCAATATTTGTAGGTGATTTTGTGCTAGGAAATTATGGAACTGGTGCTGTTATGGCTGTTCCATCTCATGACCAAAGAGATTTTGAGTATGCTAGGAAGCATAATATTGAAATGATAGAGGTAATTACTGGTGGAAATACATGCGAAAAAGCATATGAAAAAGAAGAATATTTAAATAATAAAGATAGCGTTCTTATTAATAGTGAAGAGTTTAATGGATTAACTCCAATGGAGGCTAAAGAAAAAATAACCGAAAAACTTATTTTTATGGGAAAAGCCAAAAAAGTAAATAATTATAAAATGCGTGACTGGATTTTCTCAAGACAAAGATTCTGGGGAGAACCAATACCTATGATTAATTGTCCTAAATGTGGTTGGGTTCCCATGCCAGAAAATGAGCTTCCATTATTACTTCCTGATGTTGCGGAGTATGAACCTACTGATGATGGTGAAAGTCCACTTGCAAAAATTGAGGACTGGGTTAATTGTAAATGTCCAAAATGTGGTCATGATGCCAAAAGAGAAACAGATACAATGCCAAACTGGGCTGGTTCAAGCTGGTATTTCTTAAGATTCATGGATCCACATAATGATAAAGAGTTTGCTTCGATGGATGCTATGAAATATTGGAATAAAGTTGACTGGTATAATGGTGGTATGGAACATACTGCAAGGCATTTGCTTTATGCAAGATTTTGGGTACAATTTTTATATAATATAGGTCTTGTTCCAAATAAAGAAATGATTTATAAAAGAGTAAGTCATGGCATGGTACTTGGCTCAAATAATGAAAAAATGAGTAAAAGTAAAGGAAATGTTATAAATCCAGATGATATAATAAATGAATATGGTGCTGATACTTTAAGAGTATATGAAATGTTTATGGGAGATTATAAAGAAGATGTTCCATGGAGTGTAGAAAGTTTAAGAGGATGTAAAAGATTTATTGATAAAGTCATTAGATTAAAGGATATTTTAAATGATAATGATGGATATACAAAAAATTTAGAGAAATGTCAACATCAAACAATAAAAAAAGTAACATATGATTTAGATAATATGGCTTATAATACCGCTGTATCTGCACTTATGATTTTAACAAATGCATATCAAAGTGAAAAATCAATTACAAAAGCTGATTATCATTTATTACTTACATTATTAAATCCAATTGCTCCACATATTACTGAACAGTTAAATGAATTAATTGGTTATCCAGTTTTAGCAAATAGTTCATGGCCAGAATATGATGAAGAAAAGATCAAAGAAGATACTGTTACTATTGCAGTTCAAGTTAATGGTAAAGTAAGAGGAAAACTTTCATCAAGCGTTGACATAGATAAAGAAAAACTATTACAGATGGCTATGGAAATTGATAATGTAAAAACATTTGTTTCTGGTAAAGAAATAATTAAAACTATAGTTATTCCAGGAAAAATAGTAAATATCGTAGTAAAGGGCTAATAACCCTTTTTATTTTGGAAAAATATTAAAAAAATAAATTTTTTTGATATTAAAATTTAATCCTTTATGTTTTTATGATATAATTTAACTTATGAAAAAAGAAAAATTAGATATATTATATGAAGATAAATTTTTAATTGCGGTAAACAAAAAAAGTGGCTTACTTACAATTGCAAATGATAAAGAAAAAGAAAAAACTTTATATCACGAAGTTCATGATTATTTATGGAAGAAAAATAAAAATAATAAAGTATTTATAATTCATAGATTAGATAAAGATACAAGTGGAATTGTACTTTTTGCTAAAAATGAAAAAATTAAAAAAGTTATGCAAGATAACTGGGAAAATGTTCAAAGATATTATTATGCACTTGTTCATGGAAAACTTGAAAGTAAAAGGGGAACAATAATTAATTATTTAAAAGAAACCTCTACATTTAAAGTTTATATATCAAAAGATAAAACTGGTGAAAAAGCTATAACAAAGTATAATTTAGTAAATACTTTTAATAATATTTCACTTCTTGAAATAAATATTTTAACGGGCAAAAAAAATCAAATAAGAGTGGCCTTAAGTGATATTAAACATCCTATTTTAGGAGATAAAAAATATGGTATAAAAGACGGAATGCGCTTGTTATGTCTTCATGCATATAAAATGATTTTTGTTCATCCAATTACTAAAAAAGAAATTGTTTTAATTAGTAAATTACCTAAATATATGAATTTACAAAAAAAGTAAACTAATTACCTTTTTCGACATTATTTTAAAAATTTTTATATTATTATGATTGCGGTGATAATATGAAAGTTAAGTTATTTGATGAAAGTCATGAAAAAGATTTGGAAAAAAACATAAATCTTTTTTTATCTGAAGGAAATTATGATATAATAGATATTAAGTTTCAAGTTGCTATTGCAGTATGTGGTGAAGACCAAATATATTGTTTTAGTGCTATGATAATTTATAATTAAATCATATACATATTGTTAGAATTTGTATCAATATCATCTGTAGAAATAGTATTTGATTCAAGTCTAGAAATTCTTTTATCAAGTCTATTTAGTTGTCTTTCTATTTTTGCAAGTCTTTGATCATAATCATCATAAATATTAGGCATATTCATGTTCATATTAGGATAACCCATCATTGAATTTTGATACATATAAGCGTTTTCATTAAAAAATGCATTTCGGTTTTTTTTCATAAATTTTTCCCTTTCTAATAATAGTATATGTTAAAAATTAAGGATGTGATAATATGAGAATGAGAAAACCTAAAGATATGGATGAAATTATTAAGGATTGCCCATATTTTTATAATGAAAATTATTTTAATAATGATAATAAAATATGTTTAGAAATTGGTATGGGTAAAGGTGATTTTATTATAAAAATAGCTCAAGATAATCCCAATACTAATTATATAGGAATTGAAAAATATTCATCTGTTATTTGCCATGCAATAAAAAAACTATCCTTGTTAGAAAATAAAATAACTAATTTAGCCCTTTTAAATATTGATGTGCAAAATATTAGTGATTATTTATATAATAAAGTTGATACAATTTATTTAAATTTTTCTGACCCATGGCCTAAAAAAAGAAATACAAAAAGACGTTTAACATCTTTAGAATTTTTAAAATTATATGATAACCTATTTAAGGGTGATGCCCACATTATTTTAAAAACTGATAACGATAGTTTCTTTGAATTTTCAAAAGAAAGTTTACTTTCATATGGATATAAAATAGTAAAAGAGTCTTACGATTTACATAAAGAAAATATTTATAGTCCAGAAACTGAATATGAACACAAATTCTCATCACTCGGTGTTAAAATAAAATATCTAGAAGTATTTAAAGAAAAATGATATAATATGAAATATAAGGAAAGTAATATGAAAAAGAAAATTATTTTATTTTTAATTATAGCATTTTTAACTTTTGGATGTACAAATGTAAAAAAAATGAGTATAGATAGTGTATTAAATGAAATTGCTAATAAAGCTGGCAAACAAAATGAATTTAATTCTGCTTTTAAATTTTATTTGCCTAATGGAATGAAAATAGTTAAATATGATAGTTATAATGAAGTTTTATCAAGTGAAAAATATATATATTATTTATATGTTGATATAATT
The DNA here is from genome assembly GCA_934098665.1 of uncultured Bacilli bacterium. GTDB lineage: Bacteria > Bacillota_I > Bacilli_A > RF39 > UBA660 > UBA6448. The sequence continues at coordinate 10,268 of CAKOOO010000011.1, read as the reverse complement.
AATTATTATGAAAAAAATATATATGAATATGTTCCATGTAGTGAGTGTTTTTATTCAAAAAAGATAGATTATGATAATAAAAATGGCTATGTTAATATTATTTTGCAAAAAAATAACAAATATTTGATTGAAATTATGTATAATTATGCTAAAATAGAAGTGATGGTAGATTATGATGATATTAATCTAGCACTCCTAAACTCTGTATCAATATTAAGAGATTTAGAATATAATGATATGATAATAGAATCACTTGTTAGCAATAAGTCTAAAAATTTTACTGAAGAAACTTATAATATTTTCAAAAAAGATAATAAGGATAGTAATTATTTAGATAAAGTAACTAGCGATGAAGATAATTTTGAAATTACAAATAAAGATACAGATTTAGTCGATTAGGAAGGTGTTAATATGGGCTTATTTAAAAAAGTAAAAGATATTTTATTTGATGAAGAAGAAGATTATACTGAACAAATAAAAATTACTCCAGAAATGCGAAATGAAACTCCAAAAAAGGAAGAGGCTCCAGTAGTTAAAAAAGTTGAACCAACAGTTCAAAAAGATGCTACTTTAGTAGAACATAGTGAAAAGGAAGTTTTTAAAAATAATGCATTTCCTTTTTGGGATGATTTTGATGAAGAAGAATTTGTTAGTTCTAAACCTCAACCACAAGTTATAAAACCTGCGGAAAGAAAAGTTGAACAAGTTTCAAGACCCACATCAAGATATAGTAATGTTTTAGATTATGAACGTAAAAAGAAAATAGAAAAAAGACAAGATTTTGGTGGTATAAAAAAACTAGAAACGACAGAAACTATAGAAAGGAAGAAGTTTAAACCTTCTCCAATTATATCGCCAGTATATGGAGTACTTGATAGAGATTATAAAAAAGAGGATATAGAAAAACTTGAAAGAGAAAAAGTAGATGTTCAAAAAGTTAGAGATAAAGCATTTGGCACAGAAGATAAGAAACCGGTAAAAACATATTATGATCAAAGTGAAACTGTAACTTTATCCGCAAGAGAAGAAACAGAAGAAAAAGTTAAAACAATTGATGAACTTTTAGAGGATACTTCAGATGTAACAATTGATATTGATAACGATCTTGAAAATGAACTAAAGGAAGTTGAAAGTAAAATAGAACCTAATGATAATGTTGAGATTACTAAAGAAGTTCCAAAAATAGAAAAATCTGACGAGTCTTTAGAAAATGACTTATTCGATTTAATTGATTCTATGTATGATTCAAAGGATGGTGAATAAAATGGAGTTTTTAGCAAAATTTTTACCAATTGTCATATATATATTATTAATAGTATTTATTATTCTAGGAATTGTGATTTGTGCAAAACTTATTAAATCAATGAATAAAATTGATAATATTATAGATAATGTAGATAAAAAAATTAATACATTAAATCCCGTATTTAGTATTATAGAAGGTGCTTCTTTTAAACTTAATAGGGTAGTTGATAAATTTTTAGACTTCTTTGTAAATATATTTAGTAAATTATTTTTAAAAGGGAAAGAAAGAGAGGAAAATGAAGATGAATAAAAAAGGAAAATTTATTTTAGGAGCTGGGTTAGGACTTGGACTAGGAATGCTTCTTGCACCAAAATCTGGTAAAGAAACAAGAAAAGACTTAATGGCAAAATGTAATGAACTTCTTAACAAAGTTAAAAATTTAGATGCTGATGAAGTGAAAGAAAATATAACTGAAAAAGTTACAGAACTTCAAAATGAAATTAGAGCATTAGATAAAGAAAAAGTAAAAGAAATAGCTATTAAAAAAGCAACTGAAATAAAAGATAAAGCAACAGATTTAGTAAAACTTGCTGCTGAAAAAGCTACTCCGGCAGTCGAAAAAGCTGCTAAAGAAGTTAGAAATTCTGCTGCAGGAACACTTCGTAAGTTAGCAGATACTGTTGAAGATAAACCTAAAAAGAAATAAAACATTTAAAAGTACCATAAAAAAATGGCACTTTTTTTTATTAATAATAGTGTTATTAAATTGATAAGCACATATTTTATGTGGTATACTTGGTTTAAGGTAATAGGGTTGCTAGATGTATAGTTGCGAAAATGTAAATAAAAATTGCCAAAATTCCAATTTGAGTTGCTAGACTTATTACATTAGTAATGATAAAATATTACGGAAAAGAAAGAGGTATTGTATGAAATTTTATGAAAAATTAATAATGTTAAGAAAAAAATATATGCTATCACAAGAACAATTAGCAGAAAAATTAAATGTAACAAGACAAACCATATCTAAATGGGAATTAGATCAGTCAAAACCTGATATGGATAAACTAAAGGAAATAAGTAAACTATTTGAAGTTGATTTAGAAACCTTAATTAACGATGAAATAGCTTTGGATGGTATAAGTAGTATTGAAAGTGCAAAAAAATTGCCTCCCAAAAAAAACTGTGGAAATAGAAAAATACTTTTATATATTGTTATATTAATATTTTCTTTATCTTTAGTTGCATTAACTTATAGAGTTGGTTCAAGTATTAAAACAAAATATGACAAAACAAAAGAGGAAGTAAAAAGAAAGCAAGAAGAATCAGAAAAACGTCAAAAAGAAATTGAAGATAAAATAAAAGCGGAAAAAGAGCGTCAAGAACAAGAAAAAAAAGAACAAGAGGAACAGTGGAATAAAAGTAAATTTAACTCTGATTTTGAATTTTATCAAGGAACCAAAGGTGGAACTGCAACTGGAAAACAAGTTGATAATGTTATAAAAAATAATAAAAAAAATGACGAACATTTAATTGAGGTAATTTTTGATGGTGTTTCTTATGGAACTGATTCAGAAAAAATAAAAGAAATTAAAAATAGGCTAAAAGATTTTAATGGTTATAGACTTCAAGAATATGAAATATCAATAGATTATGATAACAATGGTTACGTAAATAAAGTAACTATAGAAACAAAGTAGGTGATGTTATGTTAATAAATATATGTTTAATTGTACTTATAATAATAACAGGAAGTATAATATCAATTTATAATAAGTTCATTAGAAAAGGTAATACAGTAAAAGAAGCTACTTCTCAAATAGATGTACTTCTTAATCAAAGATTTGATTTGATACCAAACATTGTTGAAACTGTAAAAGGTTATACTAAGCATGAATCTAAAACTTTAGAGGATTTAACTAAATTAAGAACTTCATATAATAATAATGGCTTTAGTATTGCACAAGCTCAGGATGTTGATAAAAAGTTTAATAATGTAATGCTTCTTGCAGAAAGTTATCCAGATTTAAAGGCAAATACACAATTTTTAAGTCTTCAAAATACTCTTCGTGAAATAGAAAATAAATTAGTATATGCAAGATCAAATTATAATAACAGTGTAACTTCATATAATAATTTAATTGAATCTGTACCATCTAATATAATTGCAAAAATGTTTGCCTTTGAAAAACAAGAATTATTCAAACTCGAAGACACTAAAAAAGAAAACATAAAAATTGATTTATAAAAAAGACTATAAAGTCTTTTTTGTTTTATCTAAAATAAATAAATATAAACATTGCTAGTAATACACAATAAATTGAAAAGTATACAAGTTTTCCTTTTTTAACAGCATTTGAAAGCCATCTATACGAAAATAATGTAACTATAAGAGAAATTACCATACCAGTTAAATAAGGGATAGTTAAAGCATTTAAATTAGTACTATTTAATAAATCACTTACACCTAAAATCATTGCTCCAATACTAACTGGAAAATATAACATAAATGTATATTTTAATGCACTATCTTTTTTTAATTTACAAAGAAGACAAGCAACAAGAACTGTACCACTTCTACTTATTCCAGGTAAAATAGTTATCATTTGAAATAATCCAATAATTATTGCATCTTTGTAACTAATATCTTCATCATTTTTTTCACCTTTAATATTTCTTACGATAAATAAAGATAACGCAGTAAGTAAAAAAGCAAATCCCATTATTTTAACATTTTGAAGTTTATTTTCAATAACATCCTTAAATAAAAGCCCACTTATAGCTACAGGTATTGAACTTATAACAATACATATAGCATATTTAAAACCATTTTTGCTTTTTTTTCTTTTATCTTTATTAAATATAAATGTAAAAAAATCTTTAATAATTTTAATAACATCTTTTCTAAAAATGTATAAAATAGCTAAAAAAGACCCAAAATTACAAATAATTTCAAAATTTAAATCATTAAACATATTTGTATTAAAAACTTTTTTAAATAAAAACATATGTCCCGAAGATGAAATTGGTAAGGGTTCAGTTAATCCTTGAATTATTGCAATTATTATATATTTTATTAAATCCATTTCAATCACCATTATAATTATATAATATTTTAATTTATTTATAAATAAAATATATTATGATGTTAATAATTTTTTTTATTATAGCACTACTATTTATATCTACCGGTTTATTTTTTATAACAATTAATTTAAATTTGCTTGTTTTAGGGTATAGTTTTTTAAACTTTGTTTATTTTATTATTAGTAATATATTTTGCAGTATATTTATTGTTGGTATAATTATGCTTATAATTATTTATGAAAGGGGAAAAAGATGATAATAAATGATATAACTTTAAATTTTTTAGATAACTACTTTCCATTTTATGAGTGGCTTGAAAATGATGATATTAAATCATATAAAAAGTGCTATGTATATAAAGTAGAAACAAATGTAATTAATGATATAATTCAAAATGTAATTATGGTTTTAGAAAATCTACCTAAAAATATGCCAATTATTTTTACAGATGAATATTCTTTTGTAGGAGTTGATTTTATAGATAATAAAAGTGTATATAAAAGTAGCATACCTTTAAATGAAGAAGAAAAAATTATAAGATTAGTAAAATATTTAGATAATTATAAATTAAAATATAAAATAATATCTAATAATAAAATTAAAAATGATTTAAGATGTGAAAAATATATAAAAAGTATTATTTCACAAGAAATAAAAAGTCTTATTGAAAGCAACAATTTAGAAAAAATAAAGTTTCTATATTATGAATGGTTTAATAAAGAAGAAAATGATATAAATAAAATTGTAAAAAATATAAACAAAAAGTTAGAAAATAGTATATCACAAAATGAAAAAAGAATATTTAATTTAATAAAAGCAAGTTATAAAGTAGTATAATTTATTTTAATTCGTAAATAATATTAATGGTGAAATATATGAAAAAGAAAATTGGACTACTTTTAATATTAATAATGCTTTTTGTAAGTGGATGTTCTTCATCAGCAACAGACTCTGTAAAAAAATATTTAGATAATTATAAAAACTTAAGCCCAAATGTTTTAGCAGATATGAAAGAAGTTATTGCCAAAGAAAATTTAAATGAAGAAAATGAAAAAAAATATGAAGAAATATTAAAAAAACAGTATACAGATTTAACTTATGAAATTGAAAATGAAGAATATAATGGTGATGAAGCTACAATAAATGTAAAAATAACTGTGTATAATTTATATAAATCACAAAAAGATAGTCTTACCTATTTAGCAGAAAACGAAAATGAATTTAAAGACTTTGATGGTAAATATGATGCTAGTAAGTTTATTACATATAAATTAGATAAAATGAAAGAAACAAACGAAAGAGTAAGCTATACAATAGATTTTTATGTTGTTAATACATCTGATGGATGGACATTAAGTAGTTTATCAAATTCTGATTTAGAAAAAATTCATGGAATATATGATTATGATCTTAATTAATTTTTTATTATTTTTTACTTTACTATTTTGCAAATATACCCTATAATTATAATAGGAAGGGCGTGACTAAAGATGGAAACAAAAAAATTAGTTCCAATTGTTTGTGCTATTATACTATTAGTTGTAGGGATTTTTATTTATGCAAAGACTCACAAGAAAGAGGAAGGCTATTCAAAATTATTTGTAACTTTTTCTGATAAAACAGAGGAAACTAACTCAATAAAAATAGGCCAAAAAATAGATAAGGTTGATGCTGAAATAATAGCCACTGAAGGAAATAAAATAGTTATTAGAACATATGATGGACAGGATGTAGAAATAAAATTAAACGAAGAAAAAAAAGTATGTAACAAAGCAAATGAATGTGCTTTAGTGAAGTTAAAGTAGGTAAATATGACTCCAGTTATTAAAAGTGTTATATGCATTTGTGTTTCAGTTTTATTCGTAGTTATTAATACTATAATATTATTTTTAAAACCAGAATATTCTTTTGCTCAAAATGATGATGAAAATTATACTATTTTTTATCAAAAATGGATAGGTACTGTGGTTTTCATGGCTACAATTACAATTGCCTTATTTTGTATTTATTTTTCTATATCTTTAAAATTATTTATTAGTTATAGTCTTCTTACAATAGAGTGCCTACTACTTATTATATATGCTTTGTGTAAATATAAATGTGTTATTATAAAAGGCGATGATATAAAAGTTGAAAGGCTATTTAGAAAAGAACTTAATACAAAATTTTCAAAAATATCTTTAGTTACTTATTATCCAAATGCTAAATTAAATATTAAAATTAATAAAAACAATACATTTGATGTATCATTTAATTCAGAAAATTTTCATAAATTTTATAAATCACTTTTAAAAAATAATTTAAAATTTAAAACAAGTTATATTCCAAATGATGAAAATAATGTTTATTTAACAAAATTTAATTTATCAATTAAATTCCCTGATAAAATGTTTAGAGAGTATTACCAGTCACATAGTTATTTTAGAAATAGTACTTATTTATTTTCTGCAAGAAGTTTAGAAAATCATGAATATATCGAAGGTTATTTAAAAGAATCTAACAAAGAAATAACAGAGTTTGTAGATTTAGTTAAAAATGATTTACTTTTAAATGGTTTTGATGAAAAAAATACTTTCGAAGAGGCTATTGATGGATATGATTTTTATGTAATTAAGTCAATTTCTAAAGAAGATAAAGAAAAGGGACGTATTGCATTTATCTATAAACTTAATAATAAATATTTTGTATTATATGCTGATTATGATATAAAAGATGAAAACTTTTATGAAAAAATTAAATGTTCATTTCATAAACCACTTTATGAAGATGGCAAATCAAGACTTGTTAGAGTATAGCAAGTTTTTTATTGACTTAAAATAAATTTATATTTAAAATATAGTCTTATATGGAGGCTATATGAAACCAGAAAATAGAGTTTTAAAAAATTTTGTTAAAGATGTTTGCTCAAATATTAATAAAGGCGTTTTTGAACTTAGTTATGCACAAACTTTATTAAATGAAAAAGGTGTTAAATTACTATCTATTACAGAAAATGGAGTAATGGTGTATTCATATGAAGGTAATATTTATACTGATTATTGCTCAGTTTCAGTTAATTATTTGCTGTATAATGACGAAACACCTTATCGTAGGTAAAAAAACGTGGTATAATTAGACAGGAGGTATAAAATGAAGAAAAAATTATTTGCTTTATTATTAGCATTGATGATAATAATGCCAGTATCTGCTTTTGCTAAAGAAAAAGTAAAAGTTTATATGTTTGAGGCAGGAGGATGTCCATATTGTGAAAAAGAAATGGAGTATTTAAAAGGTCTTGATGGTTATAATAAAACGTTTACAATTGAAGTAAAAGAACTTTATGTAGATCATGTTGACTGGGCTGAAGGTAAAGACTATAGTTTAGGTAAAACTGTAGCAGAAGCTTTTAAAAATGCTGGATTCGAAGATGCTACTTATCAAGGTACACCTTTTGTAGTAATAAGTGATTTATATGCCGCTAGTGCATATAATACTTCACTTGAAAACATTATTAATAAGGCTTATGAAGAAGGAGATAAAGATATTGTTAAGTGTTATGCAGATGGTAAAACTGACTGTTTAGACCATTTAACTGAAACAGATACTACATCTTCATCATCAAATACTTGGGTAATTGTTGTTACAGGACTTATTATTTTAATTACTTATTTAATTAAATCCTCAGTTGATACAAATAATATTATAAAATCAGTTAATAGCAAAAAATCTAAAAATTAAGAGCATTGCTCTTTTTTTTTTGACTAAATTTTTAAAATTACTATTTTTTTAATAATTTATCAATAAAATTATTTACTTTGTCTTTGTCAATTTGTGATAATAAATAGTATTTATCAAATTCACTAGATTTTCCCACTAAATAATCAATAGAACATCCCAAAACCTCACTTAATCTATAAGCAACAGGAAGTGATGGTATACGAACTTTTTGTTCATAAGCTTCAATTGAGGATGTACTTACTCCTACAAGATGTTGTAATTTTACTTGAGAATATCCCTTTTTAATTCTTATAGTTTTAAGATTTGACATATCTATTTTATCTTTTGATATATTAAATTCTTCTTTATTATTTCTCATTTAATTCACCTATTAATATTATGTATTAAAAAAGTTTTTTAAAATCTTACACCAAGTAAGACAAAACAAAATAATTGTGATATAATGTTATCAGAAATACTTTTTTGTTATTTTTATAAATTTTTGGCTTTGTTTATAAATAATGAAAATATTTCTTATTTAAATTTAATAAAAAGGAGGAGTATATGAATAAAAACAAAGAATATATTATTGTTAGTTCAATAATATCATTTATTTTGTTAGTGTGTATAATTTTATTATTATTTAATAAAAAAACACTAACATATAATGTAACGTTTGAAACAAATGGCGGAACACCTATTGAAACACAAATTGTGAAAAAAGGTGAAATTGTAAAAAAACCGGCAAATCCAGAAAAGGATGGTTATATTTTTGACAATTGGACTTATTTAGGTAAAATATATGACTTTAATTTAAAAGTTGTATCTGATTTAAATTTAGTTGCAAAATGGACTAAAGTAGGTGATGATGTTGAAACATATAATATTGTATTTAATACAGATGGAGGTTCAGCTGTTTCAATGCAAATTATCAAAAAGGGTGAGATGGCTAATAAACCTATAAATCCAATTAAAGATGGTTATACTTTTATTGGTTGGACATTAGATGATGAGATTTATGATTTTGAAAAAATTGTTGAAAAAAATTTGGAACTTAAAGCCAAGTGGGAAAAAATAAAAGAATCAAAAGGAAATATAGTTAACAATATTGGCGGTAGTAATTCAAATAACACCATTACTAGTAATAATCAAAAGCCTTCCTTACCACAGAAAAAAACTTTTGTGATATCATTTAATACAAAAGGTGGAAGCAGTATATCATCTCAAAAAGTAACTGAAGGAAATAAAGTGAGAAAGCCAAGTAATCCAACCCGTAATGGTTATAGTTTTATTGGTTGGTTTCTAAATGGTAAAACATATGATTTTAATTTACCTGTAACAAGCAATATAACATTAGAGGCTAATTGGACTGAAATAAAAAAGAATAATTATACTGTAACATTTAATTCAAATGGGGGAAGCTATATTTCACCTCAAATAATAGTCGATGGTAACAAAGTATCAAAACCTACTGATCCTATTAAAAATGGATTTAACTTTATTGGCTGGTTATTAAATGGAAAAATTTATGATTTTAACTCAGCCGTAAATGAAAATATGACTTTAGTTGCCAGTTGGAAACAAAAAAATTATAAAGTTGTTGCCAATAGTGTTGACCAAACTGCAACTTTTTCAAAAATATTAACTATTTATGAAGATGGAAAAGTAATTTCAGTTAAGGAAATTCAATATAGTGATGGACAATTTATTTGCTCTGGTGATAATTTAAATGTAAATTATTATGCTATTGAAGGAGAAACAACTTTAAGAATAGTGTTAAATGATGGAACGGTAGTAAACGCTATTTTAGATATAAATTAATTAGAAGGGAAGTAAGTATGAAAAATTATTTTAAATATTTGTTATTAAGTATTTTAATATTTATTGGTACAAATAACGTTTTTGCAAAACAAATGACATCTTATGAAATACCAAATAACTCGTATGTTATTGGTACACATGTGTATACCGCAAATGTTGCTTTATCAACAGTAGATATCATGATTGCATCAAAAACAATAAATGGAAACAGCCGTGAGGATATGATTATTTATTATAAAACTCCGAGAGGAATATGGATAAATGGTTCAACAGGCACAAAATTAACAGCCCCAGCAGTTTTTAACATTGATTTTATAAATGAAAAAATAGTTGATGTTATTAATTATGGAGATGTGAATAATGATGGCACGTTAAATGCTAAAGATTTAGTATTGTTATCAAGATATGTAGCAACAGG
>CAKOOO010000010.1 GCA_934098665.1 uncultured Bacilli bacterium | reverse complement strand
AATAAAAAAGAATTTCCAATACTATCCTCTTACATCTTAAGAGCAATGGAAAAAGCTGGATATGATATAAATAATATTGGGCATTGTGGCCTTGCGGAAAATTGTTATACACATTTTACCTCACCAATACGAAGGCTTTGTGACTTATGTGTTCATATGTTAATAGATTATTATGAAGAAAAATTTCCTAATGAAGAAGAAATAGAAAAACTAGAAGCAGTATTACAAAGTGCTGCAATACAAGCCTCTATAAAAGAAAGAGATGAAATCAGAGCTGAAGCACAATCAAAGAATTTAAGTGATATTTGGTATATGCAAAATTTTATTAATCAACAATTTAGTGTTTATGTAACAGATATTAATGAAAGTGTTATTAGAGTTAAAACTGATAATTTAGTCGAAGGTATTATTCCATATAAAGAACTTAATTGGCATTATTATTTTGATCCTAAAACTAAACAAATTAAAAACTTAGAAAATGGTAAAATTATTAAAGTTACATCAAATTTAAATGTTACTTTAGTTGATGCAAATGAAGATGAAAGAGAAATATTCTTTAACTTCCCTTTTATCTTAAAAAGAGAAAAACAATTAGAAAGACAAAGAAAAAGAGAATCTATGTATAGATAACTCTTTTTTGTTACTTATTTTGATTATTATAATAGTTAAATTCAGAAAGCTCTATGGCAAGCTGCTCTAAATCATCATCACCATCAATTTCATTTAAATCAAATATTAAACTTGATAAACTATCATAATTATTATAATTAACATTATATTTTTCTAAAGTTTTTACCTCATTATTTGATAAAAACATTTTATTTTTTCTTTCTATTTTTAAATCATTTTCATCAAATTCCAAATTCATATTATCACATCTTTTCTTCATTTTTATATAATCCTTTATAAATTTTAGATTTTTTTAATAAATCTTTATGATTTCCTTTCGATTCCAATTTACCATTTTCAATAACTAATATTTCATCAGCATCAATTATAGTGGAAAGTCTATGAGCAATAATTATAATTGTGTGTTCTTTTGCTAAATTATCAATTGTCATTTTTATATACTCTTGACTTTCATTATCAAGTGCTGAAGTTGCTTCATCAAAAAGAATTATTTTAGTATTTAACAAAAGTGTTCTTGCTATAGCAAGCCTTTGTTTTTGACCTCCAGAAAGATTTATTCCTCCCTCACCAATAATTGTGTTATATTTTTTAGGAAGACTTTCTATATATTCATCAATATAGGCTTTTTTACAAAGCACTTTTACCTCTTTTAAAGTAATATCTGGTTTAACTATTTTAAAATTTTCAAAGATAGACATGTTAAATAAAAATGGATTTTGTCTAACACAAGATATAGTTTTTCTTAAGGATTCTTCGGTAAGGTCTTTAATATCTACGCCATCAATTAAAACTTTTCCGGAAGTAGCATCAAAATATCTAAGAAGTAAATTAAATATAGTTGTTTTACCATTACCGCTTCTTCCTACAATAGCGGTTTTTTGATTAGTTTTAATATTTAATGATAAATTATCAAGTGTTAAATTTTCTTTTTTAGTATATTTAAATGATACATTTTTAAAAGTAACATTTCCTTTTGGATTATTTAAATTAATATCTCCATAAATTTCATCTTTAAATATTTTATTATTAACTACTTCATCAATTCTAGATAATGATACTTTTACTTTATTGTAATTTACTCCAAAAGAGGAAAGTGTTTCCGCAACTTCATCTATTCGCCAAATATAAGTATGAACCATCATAAGTACACTATAAACAATATGACCTTTTATAAAAAGATATCCACATGTTAATAAAATAATAAATTGTAATACATAATAAACTATATTATTTAATCCATTATATACTGATTCATATCTATTTATTTTTAAAGATTTATTACAGTAATTATCAATATCATTATTTATTAAATTAATCATATTATTTTTAATACCTAATGCTTTAATTTCTCTAATTCCAGTTAAATTTTCTGTTGTTCTTTTTATAAGTTTATCACTTTCTTTTTTAATTTCTTTTTGAGTATTTTTAATAACCGGAAAATATTTCGAAGAAATTATACCCATTATAATTGCAAAAATAGTTATTTCAATACCAATAAAAATAGATATTTTAAATGATACTACAACAATTATTAATGCCATAATTATCTTTAAAATCATTTTTACTAGTTGATTAAGTAAATCAAGTACCCTATCTGGATCCGAAGAAAGTCTATTTATTAGTTCACCAACACCTGCTTTTTCAAATGCTATAGCGGGTAAGTTTTGATATTTATTATACATGTCTTTACAAACTTTATTAATAAAACTCATTTGTAATTTATTATATAAAATCATTCTAGGAATTAAAAGAACTCCATAAACTATGATATAACCTAAAAAATAAAAAACTAAATATTTTACAAATAAAGTGTATTTTTTTAAAAGTAAAAATTCTAAGGCTTTACCTATAAATATTGGACAACATAAATCTGGTATGTAATTACATATCATCAAAATAACAAGTAAAACCAAGCTTACTTTTTCACCTTTTAAATAATGAAATATTAATTTAAATGAATTATCTTTCTTTTTACTTCTTTTCATACAATAATTATATAATATAAAATACTATTTTTAAATATAAAAAACTAAGGTTTTTAGCCTTAGTCAATATTAATTAGTTTTTTAGTAGATTCTTTTTCTTCTTTAGGAACAACAATTTTTAATGTACCATCTTTAAATTCTGCAGAGATTTTACTTTCATCAACATCTCCAAGATAAAATGATCTTTCACATTTTTCATAGAATTTTCTTTCACGATGAATATATTTTTTCTTATTATGTTCTTCTTTATTTGAATGTTTTTCAGCAACTATTTTAAGGTTACCTTTATCACATTCAATTTTAATATCCTCTTTCTTGAATCCTGGAACATCTACTTCGATGAAATATTTTCCATCCTCTTCATAAATGTCACATATCATTTTATTGTTTTCCTTACTTGGAGTTAAATCATCTAAAAAATCATCTAAAAATATTCTACTTGGTAACATACCATATCATCTTCCTTTCATACTTACATTATATTACTATAGTTAGCACTTGTCAATAGTTAGTGCTAACTTTTTTTATTTTTTTTCTTACTAGTTGATATTTTACCCTAATTATGCTATTATATACCATAAGTTTTGGGGGATATATGAAAAAATATATAACTTTTGGTACAAAAAATATTTCTAAAGAACTTTTCAAAGAGATAGTTCCATTTAATGCTAAACCTTATGGTGGCTTATGGTTTACTGAATATACTGATATAAATGCCAATGAGTGGCTAATGTTTCTTGAAGAACATCCTAGTATTTTCTATATAAAATTTAATGGTAAAGCAAGTATTGTTACTTTAAATGATGATGCTAAAATATTAGAAATTAATACAATAGAAAAATTTAATAATATATATAATTTATACCCTTCCCCATTTTATGACAAAAAAATATTAGATTACAATAAAATAAGTGAAGACTATGATGCAATTTATATAAGTAGTGCTATAATAAATAAAGTTGGCTACGAAGAATACTGCATATCTAGTTTAGTTTTATTTAGATGTGAGGCCATTAAATCTTATACACCTATAGATGTTGAATACTACAAAGATGAGTATTATATCGAATACGAAATTAAAAAATATGAAGAAGAAAAAACTATTAATTTAAACGAATGTGAAGATTTTAATTTATTATATGAAAAATTAAAAAATGATTTTTTTTCTTCATTTAACATAAATTTATTTAATAACTTTGAAATAAATACTTATTTTAGTACGCTTATTAATTTAGTTAATAATTATGTTAATAGTTTTGCAAATATTTATAAATATGAAATTACTAAACTTTTAAAACATGAAAATTTTTATGACAAAAGATATGATGATATATTAAATACTTTTGCTCATAAACTATATGTTGAAGTTTTTAAACTAATTAAACCATATGAAAGGAATAGATAATATGAAATATTTTTTAGCATTAGACCAAAAGCGTAGTAAACTCGAAGATAAATCTGATAGATATAAAATAATTGATTTAGAAAAAATAACAGGTATTAAAATAAATTCAATTGATGGTATTAGTAACTACACTGGGCTTTATGAAAATGAAACAAAATTATATGAGTTTTTAGTGATAAATGGTTACCTTAATAAAGAGGATATTACTAAACATTTTTGCATTTGTTATAAAAGTCCAAAGAAAAATGGTACTGATGGAAAGTGGACAAAATGTGGAAAAACTATAAATGGTCAAAGTGATGTACTATTTATGAATGAAAATAAAATATTTAATCCAAGTGCACTATCAACATACCTTTTAGATATGCAAATAAATGATATAACTTTTAAAGGTTATGATAATTTAAAGGAAAATGAAAAAGTCAATTTAGCTATATTAAAAATGATGGCTAAAGAAATTCTTACAAATAATTTTTATAAATATGATGATTTAAATGAAAGTGCCTATGGTCTATTAAATTATGTAAATAATATTAAAAATTATAATTATGTTGATAATAAATATTATTATAGATACATATCACTTTTAGTGGAGCATTTATCATATAAATATAATAAATTTGATGTAGATAAAATAAGTCCCTTAAAAAATAAAGACGGTGCTTTATACATTAACAAAAGACATTTATTTGAACTTGTAATATTTATTACTCATATTCAAAGAGAATTTAATAAAAAAGTTAAAAAAGAAATACTTACTTTCGAAGAAAATAATCAATTAACATTTTTTTAAAAACGTTATCAAAAAATGACGTTTTTTTTGTGAATTTATGTTATTATATATATGATAGGAAGGGATTAAGATGAATAATGAAAATAATATTGATTTTTTAGATAGTAATGTTATACCAGAGCAAAATATAACTAAATATGTACCCAAAGAAAAGCCAAAAAAAAGTCCTGTTAAAATAATTTTTAGTACAATAGGGTTTCTTTTACTTATATCTTTTTTAGGTATATGTCTATATTATCTATTTGTTTTTAATAAATATAAAGATAAGCCTTTAAAAATGTTTGTAAATAATATTTTTAATAAAGTTATGGTTTTACCAAATATTTTTGAGGTTCAAAATATAAATACAAATAATACATTAAGTATCATTGGAAATATAAATATAGAAAATAACAAAAATTCTAATAAATATTTAATAAATTATGAAGCAGATTTAGATTTTCCAAAAGAAAATATAGTTTTTGCCCTATCTACATACCAAAATGATAAAGAACTTAATAATATAATTTATAACTATGAAAATAATACTTCTTACTTATTAGCAAAGAATATCATAAATAAACCAATAAAACTTTCTGAAAATAATACACTTTTAAAAAGTAATGTAAGTTATGAAGAATATAATTATTTAATTACAAAAACAAAAGATTATTTACTTGCAAGTTTAAATGAAGATGACTTTGATGTTGTATTTAACGTAGAAAATAATAAAGTATTTAATAAAAAAGTTACTTTTTTACTCCAAAATGGAACATTTGATAATTTACTTGATAAAACTTTAGATAAGATATTTAGTGATGAAAAGTATTTAGATATTTTATATCACATTTTATATAAAATTAATAATTATGAAAATGGTTTTAATATTGAAAACGTAAAAGAATATTTAAAAAATTCAAAGAAAGAATTAGTTAAAAATTATGATGGCAATATAGGCATTAATATATATACTGATTTACTTGGAAAAAATATTAAAAAAGTAGAAATATACCATGAAGGAGAAAATTTATTTACTTATGATAATGGTAATTTTACTATAAACTTTAATTATAATAGCGCTTTATATAATATAACTTACACAAACAAAATATTAAAATTAAATATGAATGATATAGAGCTTCTAAATATTACTGTATCTTCATTTACTAGTGATAAAGTATCTTTAGTGATAAGTGATAAAGATAATAAATATTATATTAGCATAGACCTTACAAAAGAAAATAAATCTATAAAATATGTATATGAAAATAATACATATAGTTTAAATGTTACTAAGAAAAATCAAAATAGTTTTGATTATGAAATTAATTATATAGATTATAAATTATTTGGAAATATTAATATAAATGAAAATGGTAAGTATACCCTATTTGATAAGACTAATTATTTAGATATAAATGCTTTATCACCTGAAGAAAAAGAAAAGTTAAATAATGCATTTTCTTTCTTACCTATTTAAAAAAACACAAAGTTTTTTACATAATTTAGAAAAAAAAAATTATGTTTTTTTTTGAACCCCTTTTTTTCCCATAATTTACCATTTAAAGTATATTGTAGAGGTGATTTATTTATGGAACGCAATTTTAATTGCATTTACAAAAGAAAAGACGGGCGATATGAAACGCGCTTTGTCAAAAAAGTGAAAGAAGGTGGTAAAAAAATATATGGTTACGTTCAAGGAAATAGTTATCGTGATGTTAAAATAAAAAAGATCAGATTAGAGGCTTATTATAAAGAAAAAAGTTATATAGAATCTTATGAACAATCATTTAACTGCAAAATTGATAATTGGCTTAATAATAAGAAGCCCAAAATTAAAATGTCATCCTATACAACATATGTTACTATTGTTGAAAATAGAATTAGGCCAATTTTCGGAAGTCAAAAATTAGGATATATGAAAAAAGATACATTTAATAACTATATTATTCTATTACAACAAAAAAAAGAATTAAGTTTAAATACAGTTCATGATATAGCAATTATTTTAAAACAAATTATAACTTATAATAATTTAAAATTTGAAATAAATGTTCCTCCAAAACTTCAAAAAGAAATTAGTGTTTTTACTACCGAAGATATAAAAATAATTGAAAAAAGAGCATTAACATATAATAATAGATATATTTTTGGAATAATATTATCTTTATATACAGGTATTAGAATTGGAGAACTTTGTGCTTTAAAAAAAAGTGATTTTGATTTAAGAAATTTAATTATGAAAGTGGAGCATACAGTAATAAGAGTCAAAAATAATGATAGTTCTGGTTATAAAACAAAAGTTATATATACTAATCCTAAAAGTAAAAAATCAGTTAGGGTAATACCAATTCCAGATATATTAAGAAATTATTTAAGACATTATTTAAAAAATATGGCAGAAAATAATTTTTTTCTTACTAATTCAGATAAAGCAATAGAACCAAGAAGTTATTCCAATATCTATCATCGTTTTTTAAAATATTGGGGAATAAAAAATAAAAAGTTTCATACAACACGCCATACATTTGCTACCAAAGCTGATGAAACCCAAATGAGTACAAAAGCCCTATCAGAAATTTTAGGACATTCAAGTACAAGTATTACTCAAAGTTTATACATTCATCCTTCTCTTAATTACAAAAGAAATTGTATAAATAATATATACATGAAAAAAGCTGATTAATCAGCTTTTAATTTTACAAGTTTTTCTTCTTCCTCAGCTAGTTTTTGTTTTTCATTTGTTACAATATTTTCTGGTGCACGAGAAACAAAGTTTTCATTTGCTAAAAGATTCTTTCTCTTAATTATAGAATTTTCAAGTTCTTTTATTTCTTTTTGAATATCCTCTTTAGAGGTTTTATCATTTACCTCAAAATATAAAATAGCATATTTTGACTCATATTTAATAAAGTTATCAATACTTTCTTTTTTATTTTTAAATTTTATTAAACCATCATATAATTTCTCATCAAATAAATATTCTATTTTAACTGCATCACTATTTATTATATTATTTTCTGCTTTAAAATTACGAAGTAATGTTATATCCTTTAAAATGTTTTCTACTTCTTTTATATCAAAAATCTCTTTTTTATTAAATACTGGATAAGAGCTTTCTAAAATTAATTTGCTTTCTTTAAAAGTTAAATTTTGATATATTTCTTCGGTAACAAATGGAATAAATGGATGAAGCATTTTTATAATGCCTGTTAAAATATTTAAAAGTACTGTTTTTGAAGTATCATTTAAATATATTTTAGATATTTCAATATATGATGAACAATAATCATCCCATATAAATGAATACAAAGTACTAAATGCATTATGAAATTCATATTTATCCATGTATTTAGAAACTGTTTTAATAACATTATTATATTTAGTTAAAATCCATTTATCATACATGTTATAAT
This sequence comes from uncultured Bacilli bacterium, assembly GCA_934098665.1. Taxonomy (GTDB): domain Bacteria; phylum Bacillota_I; class Bacilli_A; order RF39; family UBA660; genus UBA6448. The sequence goes on along the minus strand of CAKOOO010000010.1, from coordinate 22,557 downwards.
CATGGCTATCTAAATTATTTAGACTACTTGTATTCATTATTACATATCTTGAGGCATTCCATAGTTTATTAATAAAATTCCATGATGCTGCGACTTTATCTTCATCATAACGTAAATCCATTCCTGGTGCAGAATTTGTAGTTAAAAATAATCTTAATGAATCACATCCATATTTATTTATTACTTCAATAGGGTCAACACCATTTCCTAAACTTTTACTCATTTTTCGTCCTTGTTTATCACGAATAAGTCCATGAATTAAACAGTCCTTAAATGGACGTTTACCCATAAATTCAAGTGACTGAAATGTCATACGATTTACCCAAAATGGAATAATATCATATCCAGTTACAAGTACATTATTTGGAAAATATCTTTCTAAATCGCTAGTATTTTCAGGCCATCCAAGTGTAGAAAAAGGCCATAATGCTGATGAAAACCATGTATCAAGAACATCTTCATCTTGAACCCAACCATCACCAGATGGAGCAGTTTCACCTACATAAATTTCTTTTCCTTTATACCATGCTGGAATTCTATGACCCCACCATAGTTGACGAGATATACACCAGTCATAAGTAATTTCCATCCAATGATTCATTGTTTTTTCATATCTTTTTGGGACAAAATTAACTTTAGTATCTTTATTTTTTTGATTTTCAAGTACTCGGTCCGCTAAAGGGCGCATTTTAACAAACCATTGTGAAGAAAGATAAGGTTCAACCATAACGCCAGTTCTTTCAGAATGACCAACGCTATGAGTAATTTCCTCTTTTGATAAAAGTAAGCCTTCTTTTTCTAAATCATTAACAAGTTTTTCTCTTGCATCTTCTCTAGATAAACCTTCATATTTACCTGCATTTTCATTCATTGTCGCATCAGGATTAATACATATAATTTCTTTTAAATTATGTCTTTTACCAACTTCATAATCATTTGGATCATGTGCTGGAGTTATTTTTACACATCCTGTTCCAAACTCTGGGTCTGCATGTTCATCACCAATAATAGGTATTAATCTTTTAACTATTGGAAGCACTACATTTTTACCTATTAAATCTTTGTATCTTTCATCTTTTGGATTAACCGCAACTGCAGTATCACCGAATAAAGTTTCAGGTCTTGTAGTAGCTACATCTAAATATTTGCTAGTCCCCTCGATTACATATTTTATATGGTAAAAATAACTTTTTACATCTTTATAAATAACTTCTTCATTGGAAAGGGCTGTTTGTGCTTTTGGGTCCCAGTTAATAATTCTATATCCACGATAAATTAATCCTTTATTATAAAGGTCCACAAAAACTTTTCTTACAGCTTTAGATAAGCCTTCATCTAAAGTAAATCTTTCACGTGAATAATCAAGTGCAAGACCAAGTTTAGCCCATTGATTATGAATATTATTTGCATATTCATCTTTCCAAGCCCATGCATATTTAAGCCATTCTTCTCTAGAAAGTGTTCTTGGATTAATTCCCATTTTCGAAAGTTTATCATCAACCTTTGCTTGCGTTGCTATACCTGCATGGTCCATACCAGGAACCCATAGGGCATCAAAACCACAAAGCCTTTTATACCTAATAATTATATCTTGTATGGTGGTATCCCATGCATGACCAATATGTAAATTTCCGGTTACATTTGGTGGTGGAATAACAATTGCAAATGGTCTTTTACTCTTATCATTTCCCGCTAAAAAAGATTTATTATTAAGCCAAAACTCATATTTTCCTTTTTCAACTAAATTAAAATCATATTTTGTTTCCATATTTACCTCCAATAAAAAAAGGTCGTACAAAAGGGTGCAAAGCACGGTACCACCTTTAATTTAACTTTTTATCCTTAATGCGGACTTACAGCCTACTCTATTTACTTAAATAGGCAACTAGCAAGCTACTTCATTTAATCAGGGTTTAAGAAAAGCTTTCAGCATACTACTTTTCCTCTCTAATAAAATAATTAAACTACTCCTCTTGCATAACGTTTTTACAGACTTATTATAACACAAGAAAACGCATTATTTCAACTAAAAAATTTTAAATTTTTTTTCGCTTTTTAAAAATATATATCAAATTTATGTATAACATATTGATTTTAAATTTACTTCTTGTTATCATTACAATTGGAAGCAAAAGTAAAGCGGGCATTACCACTTTTCAAATCAATAAAATGATGAGGAGGTGGTCTAAATGACTAAAAAAACTCACGATGCTATACAGCAGATAATTATTTTACTACTTTGTGCATGCATCTTATGCTTAATATTAAAATAAAAAAACGCCTTAATCTATATTTGCATGTAGATTAAAGCGCAACCATTATGTGGTAGCGCTCGCAATGCAAGTTACGAATGCTTCCTTTTTTTATTATATGTAAGAAGTTTTCTTACATACTTAATATAGCATTTTTTTTACTTATAGTCAATAAAGCGTATTATCTTAATTTATAATTTTTATTATTTGTTAATACTCTTTTATTAACATGTAAATTTGTGAATTTATCATCACTTGTAAGAAGCTCAAATATTGCTTCTTCAAAAGCGGTTGAAACAATTTTATCTAAATTAGCATTTTTTTCATTTAACACTTTATTGCATATCTCTTCGATAAATGTATTACTTACAGTTAAATTAATGTCATAATCTGCAAAGAAATTCATATAGTATGGAATAAGTCCATTTTCAGGATGACATAATTTTAAAAGGATCATATCTTTATCCATCGGTTTTAGTTTTATATTATAATTAGTTAAATTAGATAGTTTTTCGGGAACTCCATTAAAATATGAATTATAACCACTTTTAACTTTTTTAGAAAAATCACCCATAATAATTATAAGTAAATCTTTTGTGGGATAATTAACTATTCCTGAATCAGTCATTATTTTATAATCAACACCCATCATTAAATCTCTTAAAGTATTCTCACTTGAAGAAGAAATATAACTATTTGGATTAAATAAAAGACTTTCAGCATTGTCTAAAATTAATGTAGAGTTAAGTTCACTATTAGAGATTGAAAGTTTAAAAAATAATGCATCAAAGTCAAAGTTTTCATTACTTAAATCTTCATAATGAACTTCACATGGCAAAGTGTCCTTTAAAACAGAGACAATTTCATTTTGAAATGAACCTTTTTTACCATCAATAATAATATTACTTTTTTTAATACCTTCGGTATCCATATAATGAGTTGAAATTCCTACAACTAATTTTTTTATTGCTTCGGGTTGCATAAATACTTTGTTATATAAATTTGCACATAACTCTTTACTTGTATTGATATCAAAATATTCATCTTGCTTTTTATTAATAAATACATTTATAAAATGGTTTGCAAATTCATTTGGTTCAAGTACCGTTGGATTTTCTCCTTTATAAAAATATTTAATATCATCTTCATTTTCAATAATCAAATAATTTTTTATATCTTCGAAATATTTTTTAGAAAATTCTTCAAAAGAAAGATTATAAAGTTTCATAAGCTGATTAATATCAAATATAAAAGAAACAATTTTTTCATCTTTCGAAGTAATTATACTATACTCTTTATCACTTGAAATAAATTTTAATTTTTCTTCGTCAAAAAAACCAACTACAGTTTCTTTTGGATAATAAATATTTTCCTTTCTTTCTAAAATAACGCCAATTTGTAATTTTTTTTCCATACCTATCCTTTTCTTATCACAAGAATAGTCAACCATATTTTATTCTTAATATTTTTCTAGTACTTTTAATATACCACTATATGGAAGCAAAGCGCAAGTTTTTCTTGAGGATTGTTTATATATATCTTCATAAACTAATCCTTCATTAAGTAATGTTTTATCATACTTTTTTTCATTAACCATATTCATAAAATTATTTATATAATTTTTAGCTTCATCAACTGTTTTACCAATTAAATTTTTTATCATAATTGATGTTGAGGAAATACTTATTGCACACGCTTCACCTGTAAAACAAATATCCTTTATAATATTATCTTTTATTAAAATATAGATATCTATGTTATCTATGCAAGATGAATTTGCACTATTTACTTTTTCATAGCCTTCGCCTATAATTTTATCTTTGTTAAGTGGGTTTTGATAATGCTCCATAATTATTTCTCTTTTTACTTCAGCATCCATTAAAACATCTCCTTTAATATTTTATCTTTATTAGAAATAAGTTCTATAAATTCATCAATTTCTTTTTCTGTATTATAAAAATATAAACTTACCCTTATTGTATTATTAACTTTAGTGGCATTTTTTAGTATTTTTGCACAGTGATTACCCGCTCTAACACATATATTATATTTGTTTAAATAAAATGCGACATCTTGAGAAAATATATCATCAACATTAAAGGCAATAATAGCACTATCACACTCGACGTTTATTATATCTATAAAACTTATTTTAATCATTTTTTCAAGTAAATAATTTTTAAGTTCTAACTCTTTTTGAGAAATTTTATCCATACCTATTTTATTTAAATATTTAATTGCTTCATTAAAACCTATTACACCTGCAATATTTGGCGTTCCAGCTTCTAAACGATATGGAAGGTCCTTTAAAAATATTGCCTTTGGATTATCAAAAGACTCATTCATACCACCACCTAAATTAATAGGATTAAGTTCATTTAATAATTCTTTTTTACCATAAAGTACACCAACACCTGTAGGTCCTAACATTTTATGTGCTGAAAATGCCATAAAATCGCACCCTAAATCTTGAACATCCATTTTAATATGTGGTGCACTTTGAGCAGCATCTATGACTGTAAAAATGTTTAAACTTTGAGCAAGCTTACATATTTCTTTGATAGGTCTTACATCACCAATAACATTTGTTATATAAGCAAGAGAAATAATTTTAGTTCTTGGTGTAATTGCATTTTTAACATTTTGAAGTGTTACATGATAGTTTTCATCTAAATCAATATATTTAACTATTGCACCTTTTTCATTTTCAAGTCTAAACCAAGGAAGTACATTTGAAGCATGTTCTGATGTAGTTATTAAAATTTCATCACCCTCATCTATTAAAAGAGCAAAAAAACCACTTGCTATCATATTTAAACTTTCTGTAGTTCCTGATGTAAAAATAATTTCTTCATTATATTTTGCATTAATAAAATTTTTTACATTTTCTCTAGTTTCTTCATATAAACTATCAACTTTAAAAGATATATCATAATCACCTCTGTGGGCATTAGCACTATAATTTTCATAATATTCCGTTATTTTATCTATAACACATTTGGGTTTTAAACTAGTGGCACTATTATCAAAATAAATTATATCTTTATTAAGCATTGGAAAGTCTTCTCTATTCATCATTACCCTCCCTTTCTTTTATAACTTTTTTTATGTTATCACTAAATATATTTAACTTAAAACTTTTTTTAAGTATTTTTTTACTAGTTTCTTCATTTAATCCTAAACTATTTAAATAAATTAAATCTTCTTTATTAAAGCTACCTATAGTAACAAAATGTGATGCTGTAACATCATTTGTATCAGTTTCAAGTATAGGTTCTATTAAAATATTACCCCCATCACATAAACCTTTTAAATTTTCTATAATTTCATTATTTTTAGTATTATTTAAAGTTTTTACGCATACTTTTGATTTATTAAAACCACTACTCCCAAGTACATGATAATTTATTACACATTTATTATTTGAACCAATTATTTTAACATTTATATTTGTTAATATATCACAATTTGTAACACTTACATAGTTTATTATAAGTTTAGAATTGTTATTTTGGATAATATCAATATTTCTTCCTTCATCACTATTTGCATATATATTTAAAGTGGTATCATTATCTATAGTTAAATTAATAGATTTATTATTGTCAAAAATATTTATAATATTATCCATTACTATATTATTCATTTTCTTCTTCCTTACTTATAATATTTGCCTCATTAAAACCCTCTTTTTCAATATTTTTAGCTAAATGATAATCCCCAGTTTTAACTATTATACCATTATCTAAAATATGAACATAATTAGGTTTAATTAAATCAGTTATATTACTATGATGAGTAATCATAAGTATTGTTGGCTTATACTCTTTATAATAATTAGTTATATAATTTGATACTACTTTTAAGGCATCTACATCAAGTCCTGAGTCAATTTCATCTAAAATGATAAAACTTGGTTTTAATATTCCCATATGAAGAAGTTCAATTTTTTTTCTTTCCCCTCCAGAGGCACCAACATTTATTTCTTTATGAATAAAAGATTTATCTAAATTTAATTTATCACAAATATTTTCCATTTCTTTATTAAACTTAAATATATCAATATTTTCCTTAGTTTTTTCTCTTAAAGCAGCTCTTAATGCCTCAGCATTTGTAACCCCTTCGATAGCCGGAGGATTTTGACTAATAAGCATTACACCACTTTGAGCTATTTCAAATGTATTTAATTTAAGTAAATCTTTTCCATTATAAGATATATTTCCATTTACTTTATATCCAGGATAGCCCATTATAACTTTACAAAGGCTACTTTTTCCTATTCCATTTTTACCCATTATTACATGAATTTCTCCATCACCTAAAGTAAGTGATAAATCATCAAGTATTTTTTTATCCTCTATATATACAGTTAAATTATTTATTTTAAACATACTTTCCTCCACATCACTATTTTAACCCATTTTTAGCCTAATTTAAAGTATAAAAATTAACAATTTTTCATGTAAAATTACTGATTAGTTCTTTATATTTTATTTAATTTATAATATAATTTATTTAAGGGATGATTATGAATAGAGTTTTTGATCCAATTGATATAGTTTTTGTAGCATTAATTTCATGTTATTTAATAGTTCTTATTACAATAGGACTTGTTTTATGGTATCAAAAAGAAAAGAAAGATAAAATGCTTTTAGAAATGGATAAAAGTATTAAAGAAGCAAGTAAGAAAGAAAAAGAAACTAATAAAAAAGAAACTAATAAAAAAGAAGTTAAAGCAAAAGAAACTAAAAACAAACCAGTTAAAAAAGAAACTAATAATAAAAAAACGAATGTTAAAAAGAAAACTAATAATACAAATGTAAGATATAAAGGTAAAGGGCCTACTAAAAAGAAAACTGTAAAAAGAAAAAAGAGTAAAAAAACTAACGGAAAGAATAAAAAGAGGAAATAAAATATGATAAATGAGGAATTTGAAATAATAAATAGTAATGGTATAAAAGAAAAATATTACATAGTAAATAATTTTAATATAGATAATGACTCATATATTGTATATACAGATAATTTACTTAATGAAAATGGTGAAATAAATATTTATATAAATAGATACGATATAAAGGATAATAATCTAATTCTTTTACAGGTTAATGAAAATAAAAAAGAGTTAGTTAATAAAAAGTGGGAACAGTTATGTCAAGAAGTATAGTAATTAGACTTAATAATAATGGTGATTTAAATGAGTGCTATTTTTATAATGGTAAAAATTATATAAGTTTAAATAATTATTTAATTAAAGCAAATAGACTTTTAAATTCTTTTGAAGATGTAAAATATACTAAAGAAGGTTTTAATGAATTTGTTATAACAGATAAAAAAGTTATAAATACTTTTTATAGTAAAATACCTAATTTAAATAAATCAAAAGACAATGCTCTTAAAAAAGTTATTATAGCATCATCTTTACTTGGTATGTTAGCATCATTTAAAATTATTGATAAGACTGATAATAAAACAAAAGAAGAAGCAAAACCAATAAATTATACTATTCATCCAAATATTATTAATAAAGAAAAGGAAGATAATGAGGATATATCATTTAATTTTGATTTTCTTTCTTATGATGTAAAAGAAGATATAGAACCACTTTATAGTAATGAAGAATTAGAAATTATAAATAGTGAAAATAATAATAATGAAGAAGACTTTTTATATGATGATGATACACCTGTATTTTCATTTGATTATGAAGATAGATCTGAAACAGAAAAAAGTAATTATGCAAAAACTAATTATGAAGAAAGCGTAAATAAATATTCAAAAATATATGGTATAGATAAAAATTTAATTATGGCTATACTTACTCAAGAAAATGCCTATAATGAAGTTAATAACTCAAATATAGGGGCAAATGGTGTTATGCAAATAGAATCCATTTGGTATGGTTATGATATAGTGGCATATAATTTTGAAACAAATAATACAGATACAGTTACTATTAATAAAGAAAGTTTAATAGACCCAGATTATTCAATTAAAATAGGTACTATGATACTTAATAACTATTATTATACTTTATATAATAATTATGTAGAAAAAGGTATTTTAGATAAATCTAATGCAATACTTGCTACAATACTTTCTTATAACAAAGGTATAACCGCAATATGTAATTTAATTAATAATTATGGTAATGATTTTATTAATCATATAAATGAAACTTTAGGTGGAGATAATGATTATTTAAAACATGTATGTAGTTATTTAAAAGATCAGTCTATTATTTCTATTCAAAATGTTAATAATGACTCCTCACAAATAGTTATTGATAATTTAACAAGATAAAAAGTGATGACAACTCATCACTTTTTTATAATTATTATGGTCTTAATGAAGTTACCAAAATACATAAATTTAGGCTTTTTCTTCATTAATTTTGAAAATTTTATTTTTTACTAGTCAATTTTTAAGACTTTTGCTAGTCAGTTTTTAAAAAATGATTATGTTATATTTAATAAAAAATTTAATACAGATACTAACAACTTTATACCAAGATACAAACTTAACAACCACCATATAAGGTATTTATATAGATAAAGCAAGTAAAAATAACTTAAATACTTATCTTTTTATGTATATTTTTTTATTATTAAAACATAATATATATTAGATTTATATAAATTATAATATACTTTATATATATAACCTTGACATTTTATATAAACCATGTTATTATTTTAACTATAAAAGAGGTGATATTATGGAAAGTTTAACAACGGCTATAAGCGTACAAGTCGATAGAAAAGACAAAGAACTAGCAACTGGTATTTTAAATAATTTAGGGTTAAATATGAGTACTTATGTCAATATGGCTATAAAACAATTAATTAATAAAGATGGCGTACCTTTTGAGGTGGTAAATCCTAGACCAAGTAAAGAATTATTAAAGGCTTTACAAGAGGGAGAAGATATACTAAACGGAAAAGTAAAAGCAAAAAGTTATACTAATATGTACGAAATGTTAAAGGATTTAAAGTCTTAATATGTTTGATTTAGAAAATACAAAGTATAACGTACAATATACTAGCCGATTTAAAAAAGAATTTAAAAAAATATTAAAACAAGGCAAAGATGAAAATTTATTTTTAGAGGTACTTAGCGTTATAGCAAATGGCAAAGAATTAGATGAAAAGTACAAAAATCATAAACTAATAAATGATAAAACATTTAAAGAATGTTACGAGTGTCATATACAACCCGACTGGCTATTAGTTTATAAAATGCGAGATAATGAGTTAGTATTATTACTTTTTGCAACTGGTAGTCACAGCGACTTATTTAATAAATAGAGGAATATAAAACTCTATTTTTTAGTGAAATTAAATAGAATAATATATTTAAAAAATGATTATGTTATATTTAATAAAAAATTTAATGGCATTAATTTTTTTAATAGTTCAATTAAATATATTATTAATAATAATATTGGTTGTATGAGGCATAATAAACTTGTTGTAGTTTTAGATCATATGTATATGAAAAATAATTTTGTTACTTTAATGTTTACTTTAAAAGTTGGAAAACAGTCTATTCCTATTTGGTTTAAATGTGATAAAACTAAATCTAATAGGCATTATGAAATTGATGAACTTACTAAAAAATGTTTATTTAGTGAGAAAGTAATTTTTAATGCAATTAATGAAGTTATTAAATTACTTTCTCCATTAAATTCTAAAATTACTTTTTTAGCGGATAGATGGTTTGTAATTTAAAATTGATGAAATTTATTCACGATAAAGGTCATTATTTCTGTATTAGAGCAAAAGTTAATTCTAATATTAGAGTTTATATTTATGATAAAAAAGAAAAGCATAAAATATATAAAAAGTTTACTGATTTTCCAATTAGAAAACATACTTCACTTTATTATGAAGATATTGAACTTGGTGATTTTCATTTTAAATGTAACTTATCCATTGCTCGTGGAAAATTAAGTGATGACCCTTGGTTTATTTTATCTAATATTGAACCTAATTTAGCTTTAAGAGAATATGCTCATAGATTTGGAGCTATTGAAATGTTTTTTAAATCACAGAAAACCAATGGTTTTAATTTAGAAAAAACAAAAACTAGAAACTTACATGTCTATCAAAACTTATACAGTTTAGTTTGTTTTGCTGGGTTATGGCTTACAATTATTGGTATTGATTATACAAAAAATTATCCCCATATAAAGAAAAACTTAAACATAAGATTTGTAAAATATGATAAAAACAAAAAGACTATACGAATACTATCTTTATTTAATCTAGGATTAACTATTTTTAAAAGATGTTATAACTCATATATAAATTTTAAAATAAAAACAAATATGCAATTATATTTATACAAAAAATAATTATAATTAATAAAATTTTTGTTAAGAATAAATCTTAACACTTTTTAGCGTATAAAAAAATGCAAAAAATTTTTAATTTTCAAAATTTATTTGCATTTTTTATATTTTTTATCACAAATATGTATTTTTTTAAGTAAAATTTATACATTGTTGGACGAATAATTATCCTTACAAACCCAGTATTCACCTAGGTTTGTATCAAAAGTGTCCGTCAGTCAGTCTATCACAAAAGGTGAAGTATAACTACCATCTCCTGAAGATATCATAGTGCCAGGTTTGATGGAAACGGCAGGACGCACACCCCTCGATTTGTACACGATGGCGATGTCCCATCTACCGGAGTTCACCACACTGACGATGGCGCTGCTGCTGTAGAAGTAGCCGGGAGAACCAAGCCATACAGATTGTCCATTATTAAAGTAATGACTGCTTCCATAATTTGCTAAACTTAATTCTGGTACTGTTAATAATCCTATAGGATATGTTAAATGTGCTTTTGGATTATTTACACTAAATCTATCTGTTTCATTTTCACATACTAAACTTTTATTACTTGTACTTACATTTTTAAATTGTAAATATGTATTCGCACTTCCACCATTAGGATCCCAACCACCTTTTATAGATATTGATCTATCATTACAAAATATTGTATCCTCTAGTTTATTTGTATAACTTGTCATATTGTTTATATACCAATTATCTATATATGCTTTTATTTTACTATCTTTTGTATTTACATCATCTGCATATAACATTTCATTTAAAGCGTCTTCTACTGATTTTCCTCCAGTTAAGGTTATATAATATGGAGTATTAATACTAATATTATATACATAATAAATTGATGTACAACTATTTTCATTTGTTAAGCATGTATAATGATGGGTATTTACATTTGTTTTATTTGCAATCCATGTATCTGTATTTATTGTCGTAGTATTAGTTAATGTATATGTTCCATTTGCATACGTAAATGATGAACCAAATACATAATCACTTCCATTGTCTGTTCCATCTACATCACCATTTGACAATGAGTAATAATAAATGTAATATCCATTATATCCTATTATATACCATGCATTTGTACACGTGTCTGTTGTAGAACTACTATTACATGTATATTTACCTACTAATGTACTTATATTTGAACTTGTTACATCAAGTGTTGTTGCGTTTGTTAATGTGTATTTATTTGTACTACTATCATATATTACTGCATCGGCATATGCTTTTGTTCCACTGAAATATTTATCATTTAATATATCTTTATATGAATCTGTATATACTGTATTATACATGTATCCAACATATGCGGGTGAATCACTACTATTAAATAACCTTGTTCCTATTTGTGAATCTGTTCCTGTGTTATTACATGATTTTACATCTCCTACAGCCTTATCTATACTAAATACTAAATCACTATTATATTTTGTATATGATACCTTAATTACATCTGATGTAGTAAGTCCAGCAAGAAATATTGTTCCAGTTTTTGTTTCATTATTAGATTCTTCTTCAACTATATTATCATTTTTATAAAAATATGCTTTGTCCCATCCACTTCCTGATGATACTTCATAATTTAAATAATAATTTCCAGCTTCTTTTACACTAAATGTTATTGTCCCTGTCTTACCATCTGTATGATTTGTACTTGTCCATGTTTTATTTGCATCATCAAATGTATATGGATAAGTTTCATCATTTTTAATATTTGTGTAATCGGAATAACTTAATGGAGTAGTGGTTTCTCTAATTGGGACACCATTATATACTATCTTAACTCCACCAGTGTCAGTAGTTCTTACTATTTTCCAGCAGTAATTTGCAAATAAAACATTATTGTTTTCTACCGCTCCATTAAAGTAATATATATTTTTTTTATAGGTAGTTGTATCGCCATAATCTGTTCCATTATATAGTTTTACATAAGTATCATTATTTTCATATCTTTTAGCAATTGTATCATAAAGTGGTACTTTTACATTTCCAACATCTATTCCAGTACCAAGTACAAGAGTACTAGTAAGATTAGTGTTAAGGGTTATACCATTACCTAATCCACCTTCATCATAGTCTATCCATAAATATAAATAATAACTTTTTTCTTCGTTTGATGCTATACTTACATTTGTTAGTTCATATCCAGTTTTCACATTATATGTTTGTCCATATTTTGATAATAATTCTTTTTGAGTATTTGCACTTAACTCCATTTCTTTTGTTACAAGAGTTCCTTCATTAGGTAAAGTGCTATTTTGCTCTATTAAAACATATTTTAATGTTTTAGGGTTCATTGTAGAGCTGCTACTTGGAACTAAAAGCACTGATAAACTTTGCTCTTTATTACAACCATTTTTTAAAGTAAAAGACGATCTAAAAACATCACTTGATAATGCTTTTGCATCTGATATTGGAGCTGCATATTCTCCCGTAATATTTATTGATGTGCCACTTGTTATATCAATTGATGCACAACTTGGGGCTGATACTGAAATATTTAAATTTGCATTATTTGCCCCACTTACGACAAAATAAGCATAAGACACTGAAATAAGTGTACATATGCCAATAAGTATAAATAACACCCATAATATTTTATCTCTTAATTTATCATTCATATTACTTTATTCCTTACTATAAAATAATATCATAAATTTTTATATAATTGAAGTCTTTTTTATTTATTTTTATACTTACAATTCATTTTACAATTTTCACATAATGGATTTTTAGCTTTACAATAATATCTACCAAATAAAAGTAATTGATGATTTATTTTATTATATTCATTTTTATTAAATTTTCTTTTTAGTTTATTTTCAATTTCAATAACATTATCATTTTCTTTAGCAAGTCCAAGTCTTTTTGAAACTCTTTCAACATGAGTATCAACCGCTATCGTGGGAATACCTAAACTTTCTGATAAAAACACATTAACAGTTTTTCTACCTACTCCAGGTAAATTTTCTAATATCTTTCTTTCATGAGGAATAATTCCATTATATTTTGTTAATAAAATGTTAGTAATTTCTTTTGTATAAATAGCTTTTTTATGATAACTTCCAAGAGGTCTTAAAATATTTTCTAATAAATTTATATCTAAATTTGCTATTTCATTCATACTATATTTATATAAATCTTTAGTAACTATATTTACTCTTTTATCAGTTGTTTGTGCTGAAAGCATAATTGATATTAATAGTTCATAATCATTATTATAAACAAGTTCACATTTAGGATTTGGAATATAATAATCTAAATTTTCTTTAATACTAGTTATCATCATCTAACCAATTATAATCAAAAACTTTTGTTTCAAAAGTCTTTTCATCTTCATAATTTATTTTTTCTTCATTATTATATTCTTTAATTTCTTTCGCACCTTTATAACCTTTTTTTTGCCACTCAAATAATATTTTATCTATATAACGTAGTGATGGGGCATTATTTTTAATAGCTTCATTTAATGCCTCTAAAATAAGGTCTTCACTAAAACCTTTATTAAGCCATGCTTTTATAATTTCATAATCCATTCCTGATAAACTTTTTCCAAAAATTTCTTGAAATTTAAAAAATATTGAATTTTCATTTTTTTCTTCATTTTCTAAATTAATTGTTTCTTTTAAATTATTATAAAAGTTTTCAAGTGATACTTTATCTATTAATTTACCTACATCATTTTTAACTGATTTTAAACTAATTAACTTTTTAGTAAGTAAACTATTAAAGGCATTTAATGTATCCTCTTCATTTAAACATATTGATTTAGAAACCTTTTTAGGATCAAATGTTAAATCATAATCATTATCAAAATACATAAGTATTAAAAATTCTTTTAAAGAAAGATTATATTTTAAAGCCTCTTTTAGAAAAAGTGTTTCTACAATAAATTTTTTGTTGTCCTTATTCATGTTTATACCTTTCTAATATATATTTTTTAATTTCATTATTTTTATTTTTTAAATTACCTTTTAAAATTTGCACTTTTAAATCATTAAATATTTCACTTATCTTTTTTGAGGGTTCTATGACTAGTAATTTAATTATTTCACTACCGGTTATATCAATATCTTTCATACATTTAATAGGCATAGTTTTATAAATTCTATTGATAGTTTGTTTATTTATGTTAAGTACTTCCCCTGCGGCATAAGAAAGATATAAGCCATAATTAAAAATTGTAAAATTATTTATTTGTTTAGTCATTAATATTTCTTTTATTTTTTCTATATTATCTTTTTCTTCTTTAGTATATTCAATATATTTTATATCTATTTGTGAAAGCATTCCTAATATATCTAAAGTAAATGTAATATCTTCATTGTAAGATAAACCTATTACATCACTAATACCAGTTTCCTTCAAAAGTTCTAAACCTTTTTTAAAGTTTTTATTTGATAATATTTTTATTAATTCCTCTTTTACTCTTTCTTTACTTAATGATGAAACTAAAGTGCAATTATTACATATTTCTTTATATGTATTTTTTTCAATATCAAAGTTAAGTATACTTGCAAATCTTATTGCACGAAGCATCCTTAAAGGGTCTTCCTTAAATTTTTTTTCAGCACTTCCAATAGACCTAATTATACCATCATTAATGTCCTCTTTACCATTTAATAAATCAATAATTTTTTCATTTTTATCCATACATATTGCATTAATAGTAAAATCTCTTCGTTTGATATCTTCGAATAAATTACTTACATATTCAATTTCTATAGGATGACGATTAGAGTATGCTTTTTCTTTTCTATAAGTTGTTATATCTATATTATAATTTTTAATTTTTATATTAAACCCACCATAGTTATTTGCTTTTTGTTTAGCACTAAATACATTTATTAAATCTTTAGGCTTTGCATTAGTACAAATATCTACGTCAAACGAATTTTTATAAAGTAATAAATCACGCACAAAACCACCTACTATGTAGGCTTCATATCCTTCACTTTCTATTTTTTTTAGTACATTTTTTATTATTTTGTCCATATAAAATATTTTAACATATTTTATTAAATAAAAAAAGAACATATATTTTAAAAATACATGATAAAATATGAAAAAAATAATAATATCAAATTGAAGAATATGAAAAAATGCAACTTAATTTAGTTAAAAATTTAAAGTGGCTAGATTTTTCTAAATTAGAATATTTTCCAAATGAGGCAAAACAAATTTTTTCACTAAATAAATTATTATCAGAAGAAAGAATTAATAAAATAACCGAAGAAATAAAAAAAAGAATTGATTATTTAAAAAATTTAAAATAGTATATACAGTTTTAAAAATAATATCAATATATTCGGTCACTATATATTTTTAAACAAGAAAAAACGAACTATTCCTAGTTCGAACAGATTCCTCATTGGTGCTTGTGGAGGGAATCGAACCCTCATGGTCGCAAAACCGCAGCATTTTGAGTGCTGTGCGTCTACCTATTCCGCCACACAAGCGTCCAAATACATTGTATCACATTTTTAAATAATCTAAAACTATTTTTTTATCGTCAAAATATATTTTTTCATGACCTATTATTTGATAATCTTCATGTCCTTTTCCAAGTATTAATAAAATATCATTTTTTTTAAGCATTTTAATGCCCTTTATAATAGCATCTTTTCGGTTATTTATTATTTCAAAATTATTTTTCTTAAGACTATTTGTAATATCTTTTATAATTTCAGTGGGTCTTTCACATCTAGGATTATCATCTGTAAAAATAACATAATTAGAAAGTGATACTGCAATATTTCCCATAATAGGTCTTTTTGATTTATCTCTATTACCACCACACCCAACAATAGTAATAATTTTACTATGTTTTATATGACTAAATGCATCAATAATTTTTTCCATTGCATCTGGAGTATGAGCATAATCTATAACAATTTTATTTTTTTTATAAATTACTGTATCACATCTACCTTTCGGAGGCACTATTGTATTTGTAATTTTTTTTATATTTTTTACATTTGTATAATTATTTGTAATAACTATTGCAAGAGCAAGATTATATGCGTTAAAATTTCCCTTCAAAAGAGTTTTAAATTTATATATTTTGTTATTTAATTTTAATTTTAATATAGATAATTTTTTATTTTCTTTAAAAGATAAAATTTGTGCATTAGACTTGTTAAAGCCAAATGAAAGTGCATTTTTTTTCATAAAATAATCACTATAACTATCATCTATATTAACATATATTTTTCCATCACCCTTTAAATGGTCTAATATAAGTAGTTTTGCATTCAAATACTGTTGCATAGTTTTATGAAAATCTAAATGATCCATAGTTAAATTTGTAAATGCTGCATATTTAAATTTTAACCCTTTAACCCTTTTTAAAAATAAAGCATGCGATGAAACCTCCATAACTACTACTTTTACATTTTCTTCAATAGATTTAAGTATCATATCATAAAGGGATAAAATATCTGGTGTAGTATTATCTAAATTAGTTATTTTTTTATCTAAATAAAAACCTATTGTTCCTATATAAGAAGATTTTATACCTATTTTATTAAGCATTTGATATATAAGAAAAGCACTTGTAGTTTTACCATTTGTTCCAGTTATACCAATTATATCAACACTATTAATTTTTTCACTATAATTGGCTATAAGAAAGTCTTGTAAATATTTTAAACTATTTTCTGTAACAATAGTATTTACTTCATAATTTCCATGTTCACAAACAATTGTTGTAGCACCATTTTTAATTGCCTCATCTATATAATCATGACCATCTACAGTTAATCCCTTAATAGCCACGAAAGTATCACCTTTTTGTACTTTTCGTGAATCTGTTTTAATTTTAATAGTTACACCTCTTTCACTAAAATATATGTGAAAAAGAAAAAAATATCATTTAAGATATTTAAAAGTATATGTCATACCAAGTTAAAAATGTATAAATAGTCCATATTTTTTTGTAATTATTTTCTTTATTATTAACATGTTTTTCTAATAAATTTAAAATATAGTCTTGATTAAAATATTTTTTAGCACTACTAGATAAAAATTTATCTTTTATTATATTATATATTTCTTTAGATTTTATCCATTCATTTAAAGGAACTGGAAAACCTAACTTTTTCATATCATATGCTTTTGTTGGAATAACTTTTTTTGAGGCCATACGTAGTGCATATTTTGTTTTACCATTATATATTTTATCCTCAAGTGATAGTTTTGAAGCAACATTTAAAACTTTTTTATCTAGAAATGGAGTTCTAGCTTCAATACCAAACATCATTGTACATCTATCTATTGCATGTAAAAAATCATTAGGAAGCCATAAATTAAAATCAATCATTTGTTTTTTTACTAAAGTAGAATTATTTCTATATTTAGTAAAAATATCTTTTGTAAAACTTGTTACATCTTCTTGATTACTTAATTTTAAAAATTTTTTTACTTCTCTTTTTTCAAATACTCTTCCTATACCAATATAATATTTTTCTAAAGGCATCCCGTTACGATATATAAAATTTAAACCTTTTTTACTTGGTAAAAAACCCGCAATAAGGGAAAATAGTTTTCTTACTTTAAAAGGAATTTTTTTATATAATAAAGTTTTTTTATCTTCATAATATGAATTATAACCAGCAAAAAGTTCATCAGCACCTTCTCCAGATAAAACTACTTTTACATACTTACTAGCAAGACTACTAACAAAATAAATTGGCACTATTGCAGGGTCTGCTATAGGTTCATCCATATAATACATTATTTTTGCAAAAGAAGATATATATTTATTTTTATCTATAATTATTTCTTTATTTTCTATGGAAAGCATCTTTGATAAATCTTTAGCATAATCTATTTCACTATATTTTTTATCTTTATAACCAGCGGTAAAAGTTTTTTGAGGTTTTGCAAGTGATACTATAAATGATGAGTCAACTCCACTTGATAAAAATGCGCCAACTGGAACATCACTAATTAAATGATGAGAAACTGAACTTCTTAAAGCACTATATATTTCATCAGTAATATTTTTCTTACAAAGATTATCCTCAGTAATTTTATAATTAAAATATTTTTTTATTTTTACTTTTCCATTTTTAAAAGTTAGATAACTACCTGGTTCCAATTTATAAATACCTTTAAAAAAAGTTTCACTAGAGGGATTAAAATTAAATTGAAGAAAGCAAGATAATAATTTTTCATTAAAAGATTTATTATACTCTGGATAAGATAAAATAGTTTTAGCTTCTGAAGCAAAAACAAAAGTATCTAAATTATGGTAATAATAAAGTGGTTTAATACCATAATTATCTCTTGCTAAAAATAAAGAATTATCTTTTTTATTATATATTACAAACGCAAACATCCCTCTTAAATGCTTTACAACATTTTCACCCCATTTTTCATAACCATGTAATATTACTTCAGTATCAGTATTAGTATAAAAATTATGATTATCTAAAATAAGGATTTTTTTTAAATTTTCATAATTATAGATTTCTCCATTAAATATAATTATAAGAGATTTATCTTCATTATATATTGGTTGTTTACCATTTTTTAAATCAATTATGGCTAGTCTTTCATGACAAAGAGCGATGTTTTTATCAACATAAAAGCCCTGTCCATCAGGTCCTCTATGAATTTGTACATCGCTCATTTTTTTTATAACTGATTTTTTATCATTTATATGACTAATAAAACCCGCTATTCCACACATATAATCACCATTAATAGTTTTCCCTATAATTACATTTATATAAGTCTACTTCCTCATTTTCATTATTTACTTCACTACGTTTAATTTCTGGTAAATCAGATATTGATGCAAGACCAAAATAATCTAAAAATTCTCTTGTAGTTCTATATAAATTAGGATGACCAGGAAGTTCGCTTTTACCACACACTTTAATTAAATCTTTAGCCATTAATTTTTTTATCATAAATGATGATGAAATACCTCTTAAATTATCAACACCTGCTCTTGTTATAGGTTCATTATAGGCAATTATTGCAAGAGTTTCCAAGGCTGCTTGACTAAGTATTTGTCCGTTTTCATTATCACTGGCAAGCTTTTGATAATACTCAATATGCTCCTTTTTAGTGGTTAATTTAAAAGAGTTAGATAAATAACTAATTCTTATTCCTCTTTCATCACTTTCATATTCTTTTTGAAGTTTTGTAAGAAGACTTTTAGCTTCATCTTCATTTATATCCATTATTTTACATATTTCATCTACTGTAATGCCTTCGTCGCCAACTACAAACAAAAGACCCTCTAAAACTGCTACTTTATTCATTTTTTACCTCAACATATATTTTACTAAAATTTTTATTTTGTGACAAGGTTATTAAATTATCTTTACTCATTTCTAAAATACTTAAAAATGTTACAACAATTTCCTCTTTTGTATTTTCTGTAAATAATGAAGTAAATTCAACTTTTTTATTTTGATTTAAAATACCCTTTATATAATTTATTTTATCTTTTACACTATATTCTTTTCGAGTAATTTTAGTATTTTTAGGTTTTTTGTACTCAATACGCTCACTAATTTCCAACATAGCATTTATTAAATCTTCGATAGAAAGTCCACTTACTAAAGTATTTTGTTCATATTCCTTAAAACTTTCCGGAAGTTTAGTAAAATAATCATGTCTATTTTTTTCAAGTTCACGGAAATCATTAGTAATTGTTTGATATTTTTCATATTCAATTAATCTATTTCTTAAATCTTGCTCACTATTTATTTCAAAATTAGAGTCGTCTTCTTCTTCGTCAAAACCAAGTATAATTTTACTTTTTAAATGAACAAGTTCTGAAGCCATAACTAAATATTCACTTTTACTATCTAAATCATTTTTATCTAGTGAGTTAATAAAATCGATGTATTCATCGATTATTACTTTTAAATCTATTTCATAAATATCAAGTTCATGTCTTCTTACCATATGTAAAAGTAAGTCTAATGGACCTGAAAAATCTTTTATATTAAAATTCATTTATCCCCCTAACTACAAGTAAATTTCATTGCTTTCATTTCAAAACTAATTTTAATAGGACTCGTACCCTTTTGATAATAATACATATTATCAAATTTTTGCATATATAAGTTATAATCTATTGAAAGTCTATATCTAAATGATGTTGCATTATCTGAAAATATTGAAGATAAACCTGTAACGTTTTCATATGTTTTACTTAATGCGTTATATTTGCCATAAGCTTTATCATAACCATCCTCATCTATACTATAATTAATTGTATCTTCGAGTTTATAAAGTTTATCATCTTCGAAAAAATATAAAATAGATTCATTATCTTTATGACAGTTCATCGCAGATTTATTATTTTCATCAACATTAAGCATTACAAGATCATAATCTTTTTCTAAAATTTTACTTATACTATATTTATAAGGTATAACATTTAAACTAAAACTAAATGGTAAATCTACAGATTTTTTTAATGTACCATTAATTTTTAATGTGTCTATAATTTCTTGGTTTTCATTATATAATCTTATAAAATAATTATTATCTGTTAAATTTACCTCATCTTCGCTTTTATTACTTGCTAAAAAAGTTAATAAACCAGCATCAAATTTAACATTTGTAAATGTTACGTTATCTATAGAAACACTTTCATTATCAGTAAAATTTAAGATCTTATTTTCAGTATTTTCCGTATTATTGGTAACATTTGTTATGGTGTTAGTCCCATTTTCAGTGGTGTTATTTGTATTTAAATAATTATTTGTAAATGCTTTATTATATAAATAATCTTTATATGCTTTTTGAATATCAGGTAAAAAGTATATTATTAAAATGAAAAAGACGAATAAAAATAGTACTCCTATCCAGCCATGTTTTTTTGTATCTGTTCTTCCGATTGTTACAGCTTCAAGTGGATTTGAATTTATATTAATTTTTTTCCTTGCCATTTTTTGCTCCCTCTATTCAAAGTAATTATACTATAATTATCAAATTAAAACAATAAACACTTGCGTTTTTATTTTTTTTTTGCTACAATATCATTAGTTTTTATGGCGGGGTATATCAACTGGCTAGATAGTTCGGTTCATACCCGAAATGTTGGGGGTTCGAGTCCCTCCCCCGCTACCAAGAGAAATTCTACTCGAACTTTTATAGTTTCGAGTTTGATAAATAACTAATCAAGAAATGGATTAGTTTTTTTTTGCGTTTTACAAAAGCTATCCGAAGGAAAGGATGATATTATGGTAAATATTATTAAAGAAGAATTACCTATTGAAGAACACTTGCGAAAGAAATTAGAACTGATATGTGGGTTTGCAAAAACTACACCGACAATTATCAAAAGTAGATAAACATAATTATAGAAAATATGATGATAACCGAGAACTAATAGAAATAGTTAGAGGTACTTCTTCTCCACTTGATGATATAAAAAAAATATATCAAAATGATTTCAATACTTCATCATATTATAGTAATACAAAATTTAATATATTTATTTGGAGATCAAGAGATGATATTGACTAAAAATAAATGTGGTTTAAATTGACCATTGCCTGAAACTACTACAGATGAAGAATTATATGATTATTTTATAAAAAATATATATTATGGTGATTTAAAAATAAATGGAATGAAAATTAAAGTGTTTACTACACCATTTGAAGATAATAGAATGCAAGGATTCTTTCATCTGACTACTAAATCGCAGAAAAATTTTGGAATAAAATTAGAATGAAAGAACCTCGTGCATATTTTATTAATTATGTTGCTCCAATGATAAAAAATTATTTAAATTGTTCAACTTGTGATGATTTAAAATGTAGTAAAATAAAAGTATGGACTGCTCCATATAAAAATACTAAAAGAACTAAACTATTATATAGCAATTATTTACATAGTTATATAATAATTCTTGAGAAAAATAAAAATGATATGTACATAATTAGTTCATATTTAATTGATGAG
>CAKOOO010000009.1 GCA_934098665.1 uncultured Bacilli bacterium | reverse complement strand
AGTACTTGTACTGTATCTTTTACTGTTTGTGTATCCTCTGTAACTTTTACACCATCTTTATAATATTCTACTGTATATGATAAATCTTTTGTTTGTGTTTCATCTGCTACATAATAAACCTTAATTATATTCTCTTTTTCATTTGAAGAAATCTCAATTGTTTTATTTTCAGGATCAACATTTTTTAATTTATATCCTGTTTTTGTATTATTTTTAATACTTTCTTCACTAACACTAACTTTTGTACCTTTAACATCCTTATCAGTTTCAGTTAAAGTATTATCAATTTGTCCATCATAGTAGTATTCAATTTTGTAGTTGTATCTTTTTGCAACCCAATATACCTCTGGGTTTTTTGTACTTTTTATAGTTTTTACTTCATTAGTTGGGTCAGTATATGTAAGTTCAAAACCAGCATTTGTTGGATACCAACCATCTTCAGTAATATCTTCTTCATTAATTTTTATATTAAATGAAAATTCTTTACCAGTTTCTGTAATGTCAAATTTTTCACTAGTATATTTATTACCTTGAGCATCAGTCATTACAAATTTTGCACCAATATTATCAGTTAAAGTTGCATCTGTTCCTGCATTAGCTTTACCAATTATATCGGCAATATCAGTAAACTTAGTTACTATAGTTGTAGGATCTGATGAATATACATGATCAGCACCTGATGCTATTTCACTTAATATTGTACCATTGTAATCATATCCAATTGCAAATACTTCAGCACTTTTTTGGACTGTCTTAGCCATTTCTTTTGTTTTTCTTTCAGTAGTAGCATCCATATATGAACCTGGACCATCTGTATAACCATTATCATCATAGTATAATGTTGGTTCTCCATCACTTATAACAACAACATATTTAATGGCATCTTTCTTTACGCTTGATGAAGTTAATAATTCATTTGCTTCATAAAGTCCAGCTTGTAAATTTGTTCCACCATTTGGTGTACCAAAATTTACATTAGAAAAATCTGCTTTAGCAAAATTTCTTAAAACTTCAGCATCGTTATAGGCTTTGTCATATAATCCAAAAAGACCATCTTTATCCGCAAATGTTACAAGAGCAATATTTGCAGTTGGTAATTTTTCATGTAATGTTTTAGCAAATGTTTTTGCACCATTAACAGCACTTGTCCATTTTTTATCTTTACGACAATTAGCACTATTACACATAGAATTAGACTTATCAAGAACTACAACAGCATAAACATCTTTTGGATTTGATGTATGAGTTTCCCTATCCTTACCTTTTACTTCAAAAGTAACTTTGTAATTACCATTATCATCAATTTTAGTTACTGTTTTGTTAATTTGAATATCACCATCATGAGATAAATTACCTTCAGTTACAGTAATACTATTATTACTGATAGTATTTCCAAATCTAATATCACCTTTCTGTTCTTTATATTCTGCAAAAGCAATAGTTGAAATAGCTACTGCAACAAGAACAATTGCACTAGCAAAAAAATATTTTAGTTTCTTCATAAACCAAAAACCTCCTGATAGTTATTTATACTATCATAACAAAATACCGCTGTCAATAATTTTTTCATACTAGTATTATAGGTAAAACAAATAAAAATTATACAAAAAAATAACCAAATTATGGAAATTTAGTTATTAATTTGTTTTGCTATAACAAGCATATATTTTTTTGAAAACTTACTATATTCTTTTAAATTAGAACATGTTTGTAAAATAAGCACTTTATCATCTTTATTTATTTGAACATTTGTATCATAAAATGATTTGCTTTTAAAAGCGTTTAAGTGATTAAAATAGTCATCTTTTGAGCTATAATTTAAATTCATATATGACCAGTCGGATGTTTCTACAAAAGCGGAAAATACCTCATATTTTTTTACCTGTTTAATTGTTGATAAATAGATATATTTATGATTTTCATAAAATTCTTTATCTTTATAATTTTCAATAATCATTATAGGTAAAAAATATGTTGGTGAACTATGACCAAATATTAAAAGTTTGTTACTATTTTCAATATCAACTCTATAATCTAAAAATATAGAACCATTTATATTATATGTTTTATCAGGTAAATGATTTAGATAATAACTATTATCTTCTCCTTGCATAACTACAGTATTAAAATCAGTATTTTCAATTGCAATTGTGGCTACAACATCATTATTATTATACTCATTTTTTAAACTAGATATTTTTTCTTCATAAACTTCTTTTGAAGTTGGAATGCTATCATTTAAATAATAATTATCATATTTTTTTATATTAAAATATGTATGAGCAATATATAAAGATATCAAACAAAGGATAAATACCGGTATAATAACTATTAATTTTTTGATTATTTTCATAATTTTTTCCTTTTCAAAAAAGATTATATCATTGTTTTTACACTTAGTAAATAAAAAAAACTAATTATGTTTTTCAATAATTAGCTTTCTTGTTATAAAATTATATACCATAACTATTGCTGTAGCAAATAGTTTTACGATCATTACATCTATTCCTAGTTTTTTAGTTCCTAAATAAATAAGTATTTCATTTATTCCAAGACCCACTACACTTAAAAGAACAAATATAATAACTTCTTTCGGAGTTTGCTTTTTTGCATCAAATACCCATTTTGTGCTTAAAAAATAATTAAACGTAAGTGATACTATAAATGATATTGCGGCACTTATTAGTTCATTTAAGCCTATTACTTTTGCTAATAAAAACAAAATTCCATAATCAATTACAAAGGCAATGCCACCTACTACACCAAATTTTAATATTTGATTTATTAATTTTTTCATATTATTTCTTCATTAAATTCATAAGCAGTTCATATTGTTTTTTATTATTTTTAGCAACTACTCCTAAAACGATACCTGATGTGTACATCATTAATGTAAGTAAGAATAATACACTTGCAATTACAAATCTTACTTGATGAAGTGAAATACTTCCTAATACTGGAATACCTAATATTAAACTAATAATTAATAAAAGTGTTCCTAATATTCCAAAAAATGCTCTTGGTTTATATTCTTTGAATAGTACGGCAATTGTTTTTAGTACTTTAAAGCCATCTTTATACGTATTTAGTTTTGATACACTTCCTTCAGGTCTATCTTTATAATTTACTGGTACTTCCACTAAATGATAGTTTTTATCAACAGCATGAATTGTCATTTCTGTTTCTATTTCAAATCCTTTTGATAATACTGGGAAACCTTTTACAAATTCATAACTAAATGCACGATATCCTGTCATTATATCTTTTACATTATTGTGAAATAATTTATTAATTAAAAATCTTACCATTTTATTTCCTAAATTATGAAATGGTCTTTTATTTTCTGTAAAATATGTTGATGATAATCTATCACCTATAACCATATCAGCCTTTTTTGATAAAATTAAATCACACATTTCTCTTGCATTTTCAGCAGGATATGTATCATCTCCATCTATCATTATATAGCACTCTGCTTCAATATCTCTAAACATTGAACGAATTACATTTCCTTTTCCTTGTTTATATTCATATACTACTGTTGCCCCTGCTTTTCTTGCTATTTCGTCTGTATGATCACTTGAATTATTATCATACACATAAATTGTTGCCTCTGGTAAGGCTTTTTTATAGTCCTGTACTACTTTTGCTACTGTTTTTGATTCGTTATAACACGGTATCAATACTGCTATTTTTTCCATTTTACCTTCCTTCTTACCTATATACTAGCATACTTTATATAATAAAGCAAAGATTTTTAATTAGCTTTATTGTTAAGCTCAAATTGGTATGCATCACGGCACATATCTTCAATATTTTTTTGAGCACTCCAATTTAAAATTTCTTTTGCATAGTCACATGATGCATAGCATGATGCAACATCACCTTTTCTTCTTCCAGTAATTTTATAATTTACTTTTACATTATTAACTTTTTCAAAAGTATGAACCATTTCAAGCACGCTTATTCCTTTTCCAGTACCTAAATTACATATTGTTAAACCGTATCCATTAAATAATCTATCTAATGCTTTTACATGTCCATTTGCAAGATCTACTACATGAATATAATCTCTTACTCCAGTGCCATCAATAGTATCATAATCATCTCCAAAAATACTTAATTGTTCTAGTTTTCCAGTTGCCACTTTAACAATGTATGGCATTAAATTATTTGGAATACCATTTGGATCTTCGCCAATAAGGTGAGATTCATGACAACCAACAGGATTAAAATATCTTAAAATCACTATATTCCATGAATTATCTGAAGCATATAAATCTTTTAAAATATCCTCTATCATAAGTTTTGTTGCACCATATGGATTTGATACTGAAAGCGGTGCATCCTCTTTTAAAGGTAATGTTTTAGGTACACCATAAACTGTCGCACTTGATGAAAAAATAAAGTTTTTTAAATTATGTTTTTTCATAACCTCAAGAAGTGTAATTGTGGAAAATAAGTTATTATGATAATATTCAAGTGGTTTTTCAACAGATTCACCTACTGCTTTTAAAGCCGCAAAATGAATTACACCATCTATTTTATTTTCAGTAAATACTTTTTCAAGTAACTTTTCATTTTGTACATCACCTTCATAAAATTTAAAATCTTTGTTAGTAATTTTTTTAATATTTTCTAAAACTTTTGGTTTTGAATTAGAAAAATTATCAATTATAACTACATTATAGTTATTTTCAAGTAAATCTACAGTTGTATGAGAGCCAATATATCCTGCTCCTCCGGTTACTAATATTGTTTTCATTTTATTCCTCCTACTACATTAAGTATATCACAAATTTATTAGTTTTTAATTATTTATTATACTTCAGTACATTTTAACACTGAACTATTATTTATTTATTTATGTATTTACAGTGCAAAAATGCACTGTAAATATACATATCTATTTCCCTTCAATAACATTTATAAAAGTATTAATATCCATACTTCTTGGTATTTTAAATCTTTTAAGTCTTAATCTATCTAATTTATTAGAGTAATTAAATCCACTTTCTACAGTAACGGCATAGTCAAATGCACTTTTAGTTATATTTATTGTATCTGTATTATAACTACCATATGGATATGCAATAGTTGTTATTTCTTTATTAAGTAATTTTTCTAAAGTATTTTTACTTTCAATTATTTCATTATATTGTGTATCGTAATCAAGAGTCCCTAATTTAACATGAGTTTTAGTATGAACTCCAATTTCAAAAAGTTTAGATTTATCTAGTTCAATTGCCATTTGTGGAGTAATATAAGTTTCACCATCCAACCAATCAGTTATTAAATAAAATGATGATTTTATATTATATTTTTTAAGTATTGGATATGCATAATCATAAATATTTTTATATCCATCATCAAAAGTAACAACTATTGGTTTATCATAAATTTTAGCATTATCAATTTCACATAAGAATAATGGTGTATAGCCATTATCATATAAATACTTCATTTGTAATTCAAAGTTTTTAATGCTAACAAAAAGTGTTGTATCTCCCCATGGATTATCTGAAACAGCATGATACATAAGAACGGGTACTTTTTTTCCTAAATTATTCTCATTTAATAAATTATATTTAGAATTATACTTTCTAAAATCATTTGCAAAATTTTCATCTTTATAGATAATATCATACCCATTTACATAATATTTATCTAAATTATTACTTAAAAATTTTAAAAATTCATTATTCTTTTGTATTTTATTTAGCAAGTTTTTCTTAACCTTTTCATCATTAGAAATACCCTTTATGATATCACTTTCATTATATATTTTTTCAAGTTCATTATTTTCCTCTTTTGATAAGTTAGTAAAACTAGTAAACTTAGGATAATTTAAATTTTCTATTTTATTATATAAATCATTATTCTTTTCAATACCTTTTTTAGGATTTATTATATTATTTATTGTTACATCATTTACTTTTAAACTATTTATTTCATTATTAATATCAATTATATTATTTAAAAAAGTTGATACTTCATCATCACTATTTATTTTTTCTTTATTAATAAATATACTATATTTTTCATTAATTAAAGCAACTTTTTCTTTAATTATTTTTTCATTTATTCTTTTTTCTTTATCTAGTTTGATTCTATCATTATGTTTTTTATAAATATAAAAAGATATCAATAAAATAAATGAAGTAACTAATAAAATAAAAATTGGTATAACTATTTTTCTTTTATTCATACATATATTATCCTATTTTTTAAACATAAATACAATATTATTTTGAATAAATCTTTTAAGTCTTTTAGGTTCACAGATAATTCTATAAAACCACTCTAAATTTAATTTAATAAATAATTTTGGTGCTCTTTTTTTGTTTCCACTTAAAACATCAAAAGTACCTCCTACACCAATAAAAACTCCTTTTTTTGCCTTATCAATATATTTGTTTATTAAAAGTTCTTGACTTGGAACTCCTAAAGCAATTAATATTAGATCCGGAGACAATGAAATTATTTCTTGCATAATTTTATCTTTATCTGAAACATACCCATCGTTATAGCCTAAAATATTAATATTTGAATAATCTTTTTTTATTTTACTTACAAGACTTTTTATTACCTCTTTTTTAGCTCCAAATAAATATATACTTTTTTTATTTTTATTACATATTTCTAGTGCTTTACTTGATATATCAACACCCGTAATTCTTTCTTTAATATTAATATTATATTTCTTTGCTTTTTTAATTATAGATATACCATCAGGTACTAAAATATTATTATCATTTAAAAGTATATTTTTTATATTTATATTATTATAAGACTTCATTACTATTTCTGGATTAACTGTAATAATAAATTTTTTTTCATTTTCTAAAAGCAATTTTTCTAAATATTTGTAAAAATTATTTTCATTATCATTATAAATTTTTTCTAGGATATCTTTCATTTTTCATCCTTTTTTATATAATCAATAATAACTTTTGCTTTATAACTCCAGTCATTTTCTTTAGATTCTTTTGTTAATAAATCTAAATATTTTTTATCATTTTTAAGTTTTATAGCTTCATCAAGTTTTTTAATAAAGTCTTCATGATCTTTGCCAATTAAAACTGATTTATATTTTCTACATTCAAGCATATTTGTAGTAACTATTGGCTTTTTCAATGCCATATATTCAAAAAGTTTTACCGGACTTGTGGAACTTGTTATATCATTAAGTACAAAAGGAATAATCATTACATCCATTTTACTAGCATAATTTTTAAGAACTTTATAATCTCTAGGGCCAAAAAAATAAACATTTTTAAGTTCATTTATACCAGATAAATCAAAACTATCATCATATTTTATACCAAATAAAACTATATTATATTTATTTGTGTCACTTATTTTTTTAATTAAATCATAATCAAACCAACTTGCAAGTGCACCATAATAGCATATACATGGTTTATTTAATACTTTTATAAACTCACCTTCAAAATTATAGTTTTTATCAATTGTTTGAAAAAAGTTATAATCAACACCATTTGAGGAAAAAATTAAATTTTCCTTTCCTCTTTTTTCTATTATATCTTTCTCTAAATTATCTGCAGTAACTACAACATATACATTTTTTTTGTGATTTAAAACATATTCATATTTATCAGAAATATTTTTAGGTAAATCTTTTGTTCCAGATAAAACTGGTGAAATATGATCTATATATTCATAAATAAATTTAAAACCATTTGCAATATAATTTTCAATATTTTCTACAGATAATTTCCAATCCGTAGAATAAAGCTGTATATATTTTGGCTTATTAATATCCTTTAAGCATTTCATAAGAATTTTATTTAAAGTTTTATTATTATAATTAAATAAATATAAATTATCACTAAACTTTTTATATATTTTTACTTTATCTGTCATTGTAGTTACTTCATAAAATACTAAACATTTATTTTTAGATAAATTATTTGCAATATGTTGTGGTCTTTGAAATAAAGGCACATTATAGCCAAAACTACTTCTCCATAAAATAATCCTATCATATTTATTATCACTTAATATTTTTTCTATTTCTTTAATATATTTTTTCTTATTAAATATGGTTTTAAAACTTATTTTATCTAAATAATTTGCAATTATATATGCTCTTAATTTTTTACAAAAGCCAATAAATCCATATTTTTTATATACATTTACAAGTTTACTTATTTTTTCTTTCATTTTATCTCCTTATATACTGCTAACACAATTATAACATGATAAAAAAAAAGTACCAATAATTTGATACTAATTTTTAAACTTTTCTATAATTGCATCAACTATTTTTTCTGATGCATGTCCATCTCCATAAGGATTTGATGCTTTACTCATTTTTTCATATTCTTTTTTATCAGTTAATAATCTTTTAGTTTCATTATATATTGTTTCTTCATCTGTTCCAACAAGTTTTAAAGTACCTGCTTTAATTCCTTCGGGACGCTCTGTTGTATCCCTTAAAACTAAAACTGGTTTTCCAAGTGATGGAGCCTCTTCTTGAATACCACCACTATCTGTTAAAATTATATAACTTTTATTTTGAAAATTATGAAAATCAAACACCTCAAGAGGTTCTATTAAATGAACTTTATCATCACCCTTAAATATTTCATTTGCAATTTCTCTAACCTTTGGATTTAAATGAATTGGATATATTACTTTTACATCATTAAATTCATCGGTTATTTTTTTTACAGCCTTAAAAATATTTCTCATAGGATCACCTAAATTTTCTCTACGATGAGCTGTAAGAAGTATCATTTTTTCATTAGGTTTAATCCACTCAAGTTCTTTATGTGTATAATTTTCATCCACTGTTGTAGCCATTGCATCAATAGCGGTATTTCCAGTAACATATATTTTACTTTCATCTTTACCCTCTTTTAAAAGATTTTCTTTACTCATTAAAGTTGGAGCAAAATACATATCACTCATGCAGTCTACCATTTGTCTATTCATTTCTTCAGGATATGGAGAATATTTATCATATGTTCTTAGTCCTGCCTCTACATGCCCAATTGAAGTGCTATTATAAAATGCCGCTAAAGCACCTGCAAAAGTTGTTGTAGTATCTCCATGAACAAGTACAATATCTGGGTTTTCTTTTTTAATAACTTCTTCAAGACCAGTTAATGCTCTTGTGGTAATATCTCCTAAAGTTTGACCTTGTTTCATAATATTTAAATCATAATTTGGTTTAATATTAAATGTTTCTAAAACGCTATCAAGCATTTGTCTATGTTGTGCTGTTACTACAACAATGCTTTTTATCTCTTTTCTTTTTTCTAATTCTTTAACAAGGGGAGCCATTTTAATAGCCTCAGGTCTTGTTCCAAATATACTTATTACTTTAATCATTTTTTTCCGTTTTTATAATATTTAATATTTCATCTAAATTCTTATTTGAATTATCATAATATTCTTTGTTAACTTTAATTCGTTTTTCATTAATAACTTTATTAAATATGTTAATAAAATTATCGTCATTTAAGTTTGAAAACAACACTTGATTTTTTTCAAATTTATAATTATCATATAAATACTTGATTTTATTATTATAATGTCTGTGAATATCATATAAAATATTAATATTTGGTATACCAAATAAATTAAATAATAACGTTCCATGATATCTCATTGAAATAGCAACATCAACATTTTTTAAAACATCACATACATTCTTAAAAGAATACATACTATTTGCAATAGTAATATTATTATCATTTAACTCTATCATTAATTTTTTATAATAAGAAGTATCATTATTGCAATATTCATAAAATGGAAGTAATAATATTTTATACTTAATTTTATTTTTATTTAAATATTCAATTATTTTTTCTAAATTACTTTTTATTAAATTAAAACTATCTTCCGTGCAAATATAATTAACTCCAATGCATAGCTCATGAGTATTTTTATGTTCAAAATCTTTATAATTACAAGAGAAAACCAAATCATCAACTATTTTAACTTTTGAAACATCAATATTATATTTTTTTAATACTTCTAAACTATTAGTATCACGAAGAGATATATATGTACAATTTTTAAAAATATAATCTAGTTTAACTAAATACTCTTCATTTGAAAAAGTATTACTAGTACTTAGTCCATATAAAATTGTTTGTTTATTAAATTGTATCATTCTATAACAAATATTTATTAAAAAATTTGAAAGAGTAAGTTGATTATTATAATAGTTATAGTCATGATCATCTAAAAGGGCTCCACCGCCAAAAATAACTGTATCAAAGTAATTTGCTAGAATGTTTATATCTAAAATACTTTTAGGGTAATGAATAATTTTAAAATTAGGATATTTTGTAATATCATAATCTCTATTTTCAGAAAGCATTACCGTTAAATCAATATTATCTAATTTTTTTAATTTAGAGACAAGAACCTCAAGCATTAATTCATCTCCTAAATTTGGAGCACCATAAAACCCCACTAACAATACTCTTTTTTTAGTAACATTACTATCTAAAGTTAACATTTCAAAATTCGTATATTTTTTTTCAATTTGAATATTATTAAATAATAATTCATTTAAACTTTTTACATTATTAAGTTCTGTTTGTAGCAAATCTAGTTTATTATTAAGTTCCGTTTGTGTCGAAATTAATTTATTATTAAGGTCATCATACTTTTTAGATTCTGTTTTTAAAGTTAATAATTCAGTTTTTATATCTTTAATTGAATTGTCTAAATCTTTTTGACCTTGTTTAACATCTTTTTTTAAACTATTATATTCATCATGATAATTTTTAAAACTATTATCTAAATCATTTAATTTTTCTATAATAAAATCTATATTTTTTATTAATTTCATAGCACCTCATTATATTTTTTCTGATAATTTTTTTGCTTCAACCATGCAGTCTTCCATAGAGCAATATGTCCATGCACCATATCTTCCAACACTATAAACATTTTTATTTGCTAAATTTTTCATTATTTCTCTAACTTTTAAATCATTTTTAGCATCAATATGTACGTATGCTGGGTCCATAACAATACTTTCATAAGCCTCTAAAGTAAATGAGTCATCTATTATTCCACACTTTTTCAAATTATCTAAAGTTAATCCTAATTGCTTATTTATATCTTCATCAGTTATAACACTATCTTTTGAATAACCAATTTCAATATACATACTTAATTTATCTGCACCTAAAATATTATCATAAAAACCAACTCTATAAAAATTTATATTTTTATCAGGGAAATACAACCAATGATGGTCATTATATTTTGATTTTTTATTAAACCCTAAATTAAATACCAAAACTTTGTTATATGTTAATTTATCACTAAAATCAATGTATTCACTATTATTTGTAAGTTTTAAGAATTTATCAAATGGCATTGAATTAATTAAATACTCATAGTAAATTTCTGTTCCATCAGCAAGTTTAACTTTCTTTTCATCTAAATTAACACTTTCTATTTTTGAATTTAATAATATTTTATTTTTATCAATATCCTTCATTAAAACATCAATAATAACTTGTGCACCCTTTTTTGGATACATGAACGTATTATTATATGAATTAACCTCATTTTTCTTCATGTTATTAATTATTGCTTTGACATCTGCATAAGGAAAAAATCTTCCCATAGCATCCTTATCAAGTTTAGTTAAATCTACGGCATATAACTTTTCATTATAAGGTTTTAAAAACATTTCTGTAATTGATTTACCAAATTTACCATAAAGCATATCTAAAAAATTATCATAATCTTCTTTTTCTTCCTTATTAAATAAATCATATAGACAGTCTATAAATTTATCTTTAGAAAGTTCATGAATATGTGTTTGAAAAGGAAAATCAATTAACTTATCATCAAAATAAATAAATGTTTTTTTATCTTGGGTAACAAAGTCATTTTTATCTAAAATATCAATAAATTTTTTCCTAAATTCATCAGTTTTAAAATGAAAGAAATGACCAGCATAATCCCATATATAATCTTTAGTATAATGAGTCTTACAATAACCTCCGACTTCACTTTCTTTTTCGATAATTAAATAATTATCTTTACAATAACTTGCAAAAGTTAGCCCAGATATACCGGCACCAATAATTAGATATTTAGTCTTCATATTTTTCACACTACTTTCTTTTAATTAAATTTTTCACTTTAACAATTGCTGGATTGCTCCATATTAATAGTCCAAACGTAAATCTATGGAATTTTGTTGTTTTAGATACAACCCAAGGATGGTTATAAAATTCTGAATATTTTTTTAATCTATTATCAAACTCATTGAAAGGTAAACTGCTTTTATGATAATTAATACATATGTAATATTGTGTATATAACATTGGAATTATTAATTTATTTTTTATATATATTTGTTTATTTTTTGAAATTTTATCATACATATCATAGTATGCTTCCAACATTGCGAAACATACATTTTCGTGATGTTTATAATTTTTTCTATAAGAATTTCTTGAAACAGATTGTCCATCTCTTCCTAAAAAATATCTATATATATTTAAATCATAATACGTAATTGTATCACATAAAATTGCAACATAAGTATTAAGTTGCATATCAACATAGAATGTTTTTTCTAAAAGTTTATATTTACTATTTTTTAACATTTCAGTTTTGTAACTTGAACAAGACAGTATTGGTCCCCAAGAAGTAAAACCATATTGCTCGTAACATAAATCATCAAATTTGTATTTTATTCCTGGTTTTAAATGCGTATATATTTTTTTTATATTAGCAACATTATCTTTTGCAAAATCCTCAATATAGTTATTTAAGATAATATCCGAATCTTCCTTTTCAAGAATGTCAATCAATTTTGCAAATTGTTCGGAATCAACTGTATCATCACCATCTATTATTTTAACATATTTTCCTTTGGCTTCTTGCACTCCAATATTAATTGTAGAGCCATGTCCACCATTTTCTTTATCAATTAATTTTACAAGTTCATGACCGTTATATGTATACTGTTTTACTAATTTTTTCGCAATTTCAGCTGTGTCATCTTTAGAACCATCATTTACTATCAATACTTCAATTTTGTTTGCATTTCTTTGGTCCATAATAGAATAAACAGTATTTTTTAAAAATTGAGCAACATTATATGATGGAATAATAACGCTTAAAACGGGTTTATATATTTTTTCAAAACTAAGTGGTATATATTTATATTTTAAATACATATTAATTTCTTTTTCAATAG
This sequence comes from uncultured Bacilli bacterium, assembly GCA_934098665.1. Lineage (GTDB taxonomy): Bacteria > Bacillota_I > Bacilli_A > RF39 > UBA660 > UBA6448. The sequence goes on along the minus strand of CAKOOO010000009.1, from coordinate 19,062 downwards.
TCTGCTTAAAACAATATTTTTCTGATACAGATTTACTTTCTGCTTTAGCAACTTTTTTAAAATAATCAGAATCATAATACATTTTTTCTATAACATCAGCATACTCTATGTAGTTTTCTACGTCACATAAAACACCTAAATCTTCTGGAATAAATTGTTTAACTCCGTCAATATTTGACGTAATAACTGCACATCCAGAGGCACATGCTTCACAAGATGAAACTGCTTGTGAATCAAATCTTGTTGGAAATAAACCAATACCATGAGTTAAATGAACTTTTCTAATTTCATCATGACTTAAAAATTTATCAAAAATATGAATGTTTTTAAATTCTCTTAAAGGTTCTAAGATTAATTCATGTAATGAGCCACTACCATAAATGTCAATTTCCAAATCATCAAAAAATGATCTTCTGCTTAATTCTAAAATGATTCTAACAACAGTATCAAGTGAATAAGAATTTAAGTCATCAAATTTTCTTATAACAAAGATTTTTTTTCTTAATTCAGGATTTTTGTCTTCATACTTAAATAAATCTGTATCAATTAGACAAGGAATAATTTCATAATTATCAAATTTGATATTTAAAAGTTGTTCACATCTTTTTTTTGTCCACTCTGTAACAAAACACCATTTTGTATTAGGCATTGCGGCATATTTTTTAATATAAAAATCTTTTATAGCAAATTCTTTTCTCATTGCATCATCAATTTGAAGTGGCTCACAAAAGTAATGACTAGCGTATTTTGGATAATCCCAATATAAAGTTTCAGCTCCATGTAAAAAGAAATATAATAGTGTATTACTTAAATCAACACTTTCTAAAACGTTTGCATAATTATTATCAAAAAAATGGATTAGTATTTTTTTATAATGTTTCTTTTGAAGTAAGGTTCTTAAAAAATAGAAATTTCCAGTATAAACATCAATACCATGGTAATTATATTTTCCATAGTTTGAAACAGCATTAATTTTTACTACATCAATATTCCAATTTAATTTTCTATAAGCTTGCACTCTAGTGTGTATAAATGCACAATTGTACTTATTATCCTCTGAGGGATAGCCAGGTGTAACGACTAAAGTATCACCATTAAATTCATCGTAATTAATTTCATAATCTTTATAATCAAAATCAATATGACTAATAATGGTATCGGATTGAGCCGGTACATATAAAACAACCATATAATATTTAAAATTACCTTCAACAATAACTGAAGAAATACCTAAATTAAACCTTGAAATAATTTGTTTTTTTCTATTTATAAATTCTAAAAAAGTGGCATTACCTTTTTTACAAATACCATCAAATTTTACTATTAATTTTTTTGAGGAAGTCTTTTTGAAAAATGTTGGTAAAAAAACTAAGGAATGCTTGTTACTAGTATTTTTAACTTCTAATTTATTATCATAATATTTAACTTTTGCTTTTCCCTTAACAATCCATTTTTTATTTATTAAATTCATTACTACACCTACTTCTTTCTTTCCATAAATTTTAAATATTCATTACACACTTCTTTGCCACCTATTTTTTGGACAACCCCATGTTCTATCCATACAACTTTATCACATAATTTTTTTATTTGAGAAAGCGAATGTGATACAAATAGTACTGTGGTACCTCCTCCGATCATTTCCATCATCTTTTTTTCACTTTTAGCTTGAAATGCAATATCACCAACTGAAAGTATTTCATCTACTATAAGTATCTCTGGATCAACTATTGTTGCTATTGAAAATGCTAGCCTTGCAACCATTCCTGATGAAAAGTTTTGAACTGGTACATCCAAAAAGTCTTTTAATTCTGAAAATTCAACAATTTCATCAAATTTTAAATCAATAAGCTCTTTTGAATATCCCATTACTGCACCATTTAAATAAATATTTTCCCTTGCGGTAAGTTGTGAATCAAATCCTGCACCAAGTTCAATCATAGGACAAATATTACCATAAACATTAACTTTTCCCTCAGTGGGTTTCATAACACCTGCCACAACTTTTAAAAGTGTAGATTTTCCTGCGCCGTTTGAACCAATAAATCCAACAACTTCACCTTTTTTTATTTTTACTTTAATATTTTTAAGCGCCCAAAATTCATTTTTTACTTTCTTTTTATGTTTACCGATATCAACAAACCATTGTTTTAAAGAAAAGCCTTTCTCTATTCCAAGGTTAAATTTCATGGAAACATTATCTATATCTATCATATTTTCTTTTTCCATAAATACCTCCTTAAACATAATAAATGAATTTATCTTGTTTTTTCTTAAAGATAAATATTCCAAGCAAGAAAATAATTAACGCAGATACTCCACAACCAGCAAATTGTCCTAAAGTTGGAGTATATTTATATAAAATTATACTTCTTGCAAAGTTAATAAATTGATACATTGGATTAAATTTCATAATAAATTGTAATGCCGGACTAGAAATTATTTTTATATCATACATAACTGGTGTTAAATATGTCCATATAGTTAATATAATACCATAAATATAAAACATATCTCTTAAAAAAACTGATATTGTTGATAATATAAAACCCATTCCAACAGTAAACAAAAATAAACAAATAAATGAGTAAGGAAGTAATATGTGTTGCCAGCATAGTCCAGTTCTTGTAGCAATTATGACAATATAAAGTGGTATTAAAGTAAGTAAAAAGTTAATTCCTACGAAAAGGCACTTTGAAAGTGGGAAAATATACTTTGGTATATAAACTTTATTAATTAAACTAAAGTTTCCTACCACGCTACTCATTGCAAGATTGCTCGCTTCGCTAAAATAGTTAAAATAAGTAAGTCCTATAAGTAAATACGCAAGATAACTTACTCCCGGAGTAGAAAATTTAAAGACATTAGAAAAAACTACAGCCATAACCGCCATCATAAGAAGTGGATATAAAAGGCTCCATACAACCCCTAAAACACTTCTTTTATACTTTACCTTAAAATCTCTTGCAACAAGTTGTTCAAGCAAAAATGAATATTTTTTGTAAACATATTTTAAATTATTAATTATTTTTTTCATAAAATTTTTCCCCTCCAAAAAGACAATTCAAGTAATATTTTACTATTATCTATGAAATTCTACTCCTGTTTTGTTAAATGTATTTAAATCCCAAGCTTTTCCTGATTGTATCCATTCAATCATCCTACTTTCAGTATAAAGATTATTTAAAACACGTCTATCTCTATTTTTAGGAATATTTTTAAATAAATCTTTTGTTAATCCATTGTTTAACAAAATTTCATATGTATCTATCAAGTCCAAATATGAAACAGCATCATTAGAAATTTCTAATTTATGATTTTCATTAATTCCCTTTATTAATAACATTGGATTTTGCCTATAATTATCTTTTCCTTCTCCATGATCAGCCATTATATATATAATTGAATTATCAAATGAATTATTGTTCTTAAGCCTCTTTATAAATGCATCGATTATTTTTATAGTTGAAGTTACCTTTTGTTCATATGTTCCCTTATCTATAATATTTACATTTTCATCATTATCAAAAGGTACATGTCCACCTTCAAAATGTAAAATTTGAAAATAATTTTCATCTATAGTGTTTAATGTTTCATTATTTACTAAATTTTGATAAACATCTCTATTACTCCATGAGTAATAAGTACTATCATTTTTATTTTTACATAAATTAAAATCGGCAGTCTCTATTTTAGAATACTTTTTTAATATAAATGGTAAATATTTAAACATATCATACTTTACAAATTGTTTAAAAAGACTTATACCATTAATTGAATTTGAATACAATTGAACGTTTTCAAAACTATCTATAACTTTAGAGGAAGAATAAATTTCGTATTCGTAAAAATTCTTATGATATCCTTTTTTATCAAGCAATTTAAATAGTTTTGAATTATCAAATGAATTTACATAATAATCAACAAAATCAACTTTTTCCTCATTCCAAAAACCAGAAAGGATAAACGGAATTGAATCTCTTGTAAACATATATCCTGATGTTGTATCTGGATAATAGGTAAAATCATCAAATGTATTACTAAATTCTTTATTACTATCCAATACACTTTTAAAAATTCTTGAATCCACTGAATCTGCTATTATAATAAACATATTTTTATTATTTGAAATTGTATTAATATTATTAGTAGTTGCACTAACAATGTTTTTCTTTTGAAATATATCAGTAGTTAAAAATGTACTTATCAATGAAACCAATAACATTGAAAAAACAGCTATATTAATATAATTATTTATTTTAATTGTTTTATTAATACTAAACTTTTTTACTAAAATAATTTCCATGATTACTATAGATAAAAAAACAATTAACGTTTTAATATTTTCTAAATTAAATTTTGAATAATCTATAACTGAACCATTTAATACCGGTAACTTATTAATAAAATAATTGCCCTGTATATATAATACTAGAAATACAACAAATACAGCAATTAGACAAATCTTATATATTTTTTTATTTTTATTAAATAATAAAAGTAAAAATAAAGAAGATAAAAAAATTAATAGAAAAGTTGCAAAAAAGAAAATTATAATTTTGGGAAATAATAAATTTAGATCAAACCAAAAATCATTTATGTTTTGTGCATATGTTATAATCGGCTCATATAGGCAAAACATAAAAGCAATTATGAAAGAAATAACACACGAATAAATTATTAATTCTTTATTTTCCTTAGTCTTCATAAAATCTCACTTTCAAAATAATGTTTTATACATTCGAATAAATAGTCATTTTCTTTATTATTTTTAATTGCTATTCTAATATATTCGCCATTATCAAATCCATTTTTGTTTGTTAAAACCTTTATTAAAATATTATAATTATTTAACAAATATTCAGCTAATACTTGTGCGTTTCCTTTATTTAATTTAATCATAAAGTAATTTGCCTGTGATTGATAAACAAAAATATCTTCGATTGTATTTAATTTTTCATAAAAAATATTTCTTTCATTTGCAATTGTATTACAAGCATTTATATAATCTTTTTTATATATACTAATTATTTGCAAAAAATATTCTGCAAAAGAATTAATATTCCAAATAGGTAATTTTGCATTTATTAAATTTATAACATTTTGATCACTACATCCCAAAATTCCTAATCTTAATCCCGGAACACCATATGACTTACTTACACTTTTAATTGCAATTAAATTTGGGTATTTATTAAGTATATCATCATCAAATAATGTAAATCTAAAATCTGAAAAATCGCCAAATGATTCATCTAATATTATCTTTTTATTTTTTATTTTAGCATAATTTAATAAATCAATAATCTCAGTATAACTTAATTGAGAGCCACTAGGATTATCAGGAGATACTATTATTACACTATCCACTGTATCTAACATTTTTTTTATTTTTTCAAATGAAAGTTTAAAATCATTTTCTTTACTATAAATATATGAAATTTTACAATTATCAAAACATCTAACATATTCATTAAATGCTGGAACTGTTAATGCTATATTTTCTCCAACAACATATTTTAATTGATTTATTAATTCTGCTGCACCATTTCCAACCAGTATATTACTCTCACTAACATTATTAAATAAACGAGATGCACATATTCTTTGCACCATTTGACCAGATGGATAATTAAATAATAGTTCATCATAAAAATACTTCATTTTATCTAACATTTGCTTAGTTGGAAAATATGGATTAACAAGATAACAATAATCAAGCATACCATTAAAACGCCAGTATCCACCAAAGCGTTTGTGAAATGATGCTAATTTTTCGGATGAATTATTTGAAAAAATTGTTTTTGCAATATTATAATCTTGAGCATCATCAATTTCATACCATTTTTTATCAATTACAAATCCATAAAGATTAGCTTCCTTAAGACCACTTATTACTTTTAAAACAAGTTCATAATAATCATTATTGCCATAAGTTTTTATATAAGTTTGTAAAAATGGCACATAAAATCTTTTACTAAAAACTTTACTAAATTTATAAATATTTACAGTTTTATAATAATTATCTACATTATTTATATCAAAATCTTTTTTTTCAACAAATGATGAAACAATATTTTTTTGCAAAGTAACCATTGTCCCATCCATCCACTGCTCATATTTTGCAATAACAGCACAATCGGCATATTCAGATTTTACCAAATCATTAATAATATTATGATCATAAATTAAATCAGATTCTAGTAAAATAGTATCATCTTGTAATAAATATTTTCTTGCTAAATACAATGAATATATATTATTAGTTTTATCATAGATATCATTATCTACATACTCAATATTGACTTTCTTATTTAACTTTTTTTCATCAATAAATTTTTTTACATTTTCTTTTTTATATCCTAAAACCAAAATCAATTTATTAACATTTGCTTCTAAAAGTGAATCTATTGCCCTTTCCAATAAGGTTTTACCATTTACGTTAAGTAAACATTTTGTATTATTTTTTGTATATTTACCCAAACGTGATCCCATACCAGCTGCCAACATAATTGCTTGCACACTACCACCATCTTTCTTTTGAAATTAATCAGATTATTTTGTTATTTTTATTTCGTCAGATTCAATTTCTTTATTTTTATTTTCATCAATGCCAAGTTTATTACTAACTTTTTTCTTTATTTTTCTAAAGTAAATACCTAAAAATGCACCAACCGCTATAGCAATTCCCGCAACAGCTTGAATAGCATAAGTCATAACTGATGGATCAATATAAGCATTAACATTTTCACTATAGAAAAACATAAATGAAACGATGAAAAACATTACAAATAATATTTTACTTATTTTTTTCATTACTACTTTTCCTTTCTTTTATCTTTTCTTGAACACAGTCTATAATACATTTTGCTCCCTTTTCAGATGAACTACCAATATTATAAATTGTATCTTTAAATAATTTTTCTATTTTTTTTGAATATTCATTTTTATTATCTAATAAATATTTAACATTATCAAGTACTTTGTCTAAATTATCAGGTTTAACTGATTTGCCCATAACTTTTCTAGTCCATATATTATAAGGTTCAACATCTATTTCTTTATAGTTTGGATTCATTACTTTCATTGGAGTATCAATAAATAATACTGGTTTTTTAGTGGTAAATGCATATTCATAACAAATACCAGACCAATCAGTTATAAGTAAATCAGCATCCAAAACTGAACTGTTATTTGAAAAATCAGTTTGAATTATAATATTTTTATTATCTTTATATTTATCCTTTAAAGCCTCAAATTTTTCTTTTTTATGTCTTACCTCCTGAGGATGTGGTCTTAATGTTATAACATAATTTTTATTTTTTGTTAGTTCATTTAATAATTGGTCTAAACATAAATCACAAATATTATCTTTTTGCCATGATGGTGCTATTAATATTGATTTAGTTTTACTATTACTTTCTTTTTTAGGCTTTTTACTATAATTTTCAAGCATGTCATCAAGTAATGTATATCCATATTCAAAAATTTTTCTATCTAAATTAAAGAATTTAAATGTAGCTTCAGCTTCCTGTTTTTGATATTTTCCACTTGCAAAGAATACATCATAAGCATTTATTGATTTATATCTTTGAGTAAGATTTATACTATCAATACCATGTGGAATATATACATAAGTTATATCTTTTCTTACATAACTTCTCTTAATATGATAATTTTCAAGATCTGGCATTGTCATTACTACAACATCAGCATCCATTTTCATCATCATTGTTATTAATTTTTTCTCTTCGATATAATAAGCCTTAATTTGTTTATTTTCTTTTTCTAAATTAAAAATGTTATCATTATAATCACTTGTTATATAATGAATTACTATGTTTGTATGATTTAAAATATATTCTATTATACCTTTATAATATTTATAAAAACCATTACTTTCTGAATAAAATACTAAATGCTTATTAGCAATTTTGAAAAACCTTTTATAATCTTCCTTTTCCTTTTTGATTTGTTCTTTTGTTCTTTTAACTTTTTTATCAAGAGATGTTAATTCTTTAAGTTCAGTTTGAGTTTGTAAAAGTAAATCATGGTCAACATATTTTTTAGGATTTATAAATATATTAAGTAAAAATTGGAGTAATACCGCAAATAAATTACTAAATGTCCAGTAAAGTGCGATTCCCGCTGGTACAAAGTAGCCTAAATAAAGTGATAATGCTACTGAAAAAATTAACATTCCCCATTGGTTTAACTTTGACTGTTCTTGCTGTAAAACATTCATTTTATTTTGTCCTATACACATTATTAAAGCGCTTAAGCCTGCAATTAAAGGTATAAGTAATGATATTCCACCCATAGTTTCAGCTATCCAGCTCATATCTAAACCTAAAAATTTAAGTTTTAATTTATTTATATCTTTTATTACTTTTTCTGAACCCTTAATAGAGCTATATTCATCTATATTGCCAGTTTTAATATCCTCTACTATCTGTAGTTCAAGTGATGATGCATCTTCAGAAACATCTTTATGATTAGATACATATACATTTTTATAGTTTTGAACTACCCTTTTATGTTCCTTTAAAATATAAGTCATTGGATTATTAATTACCTTTGCAAGGCCTAAAAGAAGTACTATTTGAATAATAAGAGGTATTATTGAAACTAGTGCATTATATTTTTCTTTTTTATATAGTTTTGAGGTTTCATCGGCAATTTTATCTTTATCTCCAAAATAATTAATTTTAATTCTATTTAACTCTGGTTGCATTTTAACCATTTTTATAGAATTTTTTTGAACCCAAATACTAATTGGTAACAAAATAATTTTACTAAAGAAAGTAAATAAAATAATTGCTACACCGTAATTTCCACATATATTATAGAAAAATGTCATAACAATTCCCAAAATTTTTGCTAACATTTTTTACACCACCTAAATAATTAATTTTAACTCACAGTAATATGATAACACATTTTAATCTTATAGAAAAGCAAAATTAATTATTTTTCCTTTAATTTCATTTATTTTGATAACTCCTATCTTATTATCTCTACTATCAATACTATTATTTATGTTATCTCCTAAAACAAAATATTCATTATCATTTAATATAAGTAAATTTTTTAAATTTCCAGCATCATTTATAAATATATCATTATATCTTTTATCATTAACATATAAGTAATTATCTTTTATAATTAGTTTATCTTTGGGTTTACCAACAACTCTTTTAATTATTTTTAAATTACCCTTTTTTATTACAACAATATCATTATAATTAATTTTATTTACTATTTTAATTTCAAAAACAATTTGCTTATCTTTTAAGGTTGGGCTCATAGAGTTTCCATGAACTACACATAATGAAAAAATATACTTCGATACTAAAAAACATATAATTCCTATAATTATTATTTTTAAAACATTTTTCATATTGAATTACCTTCTTCAATAAAATAACTACATAAAAAACTATAAACTATAATCATAGTCATAGAGCATATTATATTACCCGTTAAATATGCACAAAAACAAAATAACAAGTTTGCCGTTAAATTAATAAAGTTTATAAAATTGAAATTTTTAAGCAAATTAATAACATTAAAAATTAACATGATTAAATAAATTCCTAATAAAATAATACTTCCAATTATCCCAAAGGAATAGTATTGACATATAAAGTCCATTTCAATATTATGAATATTTTGAACCCTAGAATTTGATAAGCCAAATAATGTATCTAATTTATTGTTGTTAATATTTTTTACTCTTTGAATAATTTTTCTTTCCAAAAAGCGATACGTTAAGTCTTTTTCCTTAGTATTTTCAATTAAATTAATCCAAAAGTCAGGATCATTTTCATAAGAATAATATACTTTATAAAAATACTCTGGAACAAGGTCATTATTAACTATACTTTCAATATATTCTTGTTTTGTATCATTATTTTTTATATCATTTAAATCTTCACCTTCTAAAGTATCATTACTATCCATATTATTATTTAAAACATTATTATATTTATTTAATTCTATATTTCTATTTTTATATGGACTAATTTGTAATAATAAAATCCAGATAAAAATAACAGGTAATAATAACAAAATATTTTTGCTAATTTTTTCTTTTTTTTGTATAACAAAAAACAAATAACAAATTGTTAAACAAATTAATGTGAGAAGTCCCCCTACTGAGGAAACTCTAGTGCCAAGCATTAACATTGAAATTGATATCAAAAAAACTAAAATAATATATTTAAAATTATCTTTAACAAAAAAGTAAAAATTATATATTAACATTATTAATAAAATTAAAGATGTCATATTTGCATAAGTAAAATAACCTTTACTAGCACTTTCTAAATAATAAATATTTTTATTCCACTCAAATATATTATATTTAATTAAAAAATCCCCATAACTTGAATAAGATATTTTAAATATATTTGTAGTAATAATTGATAAACTAATTAAAAGTGACCAAATAATAAAAACTAATTTATAATCTTTTTTAGATAGTTTTTGATAATGCAAACTATAGATAAATGTTATAGGCATAATAAGTTTTAAAACACTATATATTTCATAAATAAAACTATAATTAAAATTACTAGAAAAAAACGAATTAAAGCTTTGATTATGGTAATAACTTACTATTAAATAAGATGCACTAAATAAATAATAAATTATAATATATTTTAAGTTTTTTCTACTATCTTTATATAAAAATATTGTTGATATAAAAATAACAAGTATAACAAATATTCTTACTAATGTTGTAATTCTACTATAAAAAAATATTGTATCAAAAATAGGACTAGTAATTAAAAAAATTATAGTCAATAGTTTTAATATAAATTTAAGTTTTTCATTTACATATTTTTTCATAACCAAAATAATTTTATCAAAGTTAGCTAAAAAAATCTATACCACTAAAATTATTTTATTTAATAAAAAAATACATTTACAATAAAAAAAATTTATGCAGTATTTTTAACCTTTTATATTTTTTTTCAAAGGAATATTACAAAAGTTCTAAAAAAAAAACTAAGAATTATTTTTTTAATTTCTTAGTCTTATCTTTCCTGTCATATAGAATGTCTGTGTTAACAACAATATATAAAAGTAATGTCATCATAATTAAGTAAACAATCATTGATATTTGATTATCTCCTAAAACATAGAAAACTGATACAGCGGAAAATAAAATATCTATTCCATAAATTATAAGCATTGTAACTCTCGGAGAAAATTTCATTTTTAAAAGTTGATGATGTAAATGATTCATATCTGGTTCATCTATACTTTTATGATGTATTAGTCTACGTAAAATAGCAAATAATGTATCAAAAATTGGTACAGCTAAAATAACAATAGGAATAACAAGGGAAGTAAATGTTGCACCCTTAAATCCTAAAAGAGCTATAACTGCTATCATAAATCCTAAAAAAGTTGACCCACAATCTCCCATAAATACTTTTGCTGGTGGAAAATTTTGCGTTAAAAAGCCAAGAGTTGAACCAAGCATAATGATACATAAAATTGTATCTAAGCCACCTGCTTTATTCAAAATTAAAGCAATGATAGCAATTGTAATAAAATATATTGAGGAAATACCAGCACAAAGGCCATCTAATCCATCAATTAAATTTATTGCATTTATTGCTCCAACAATAAAAAATACAGAAATTAATTCATTAACTATTTGCGGTAAAAACAGTTTCAAGCCTAAAAAAGAGATTTCAGTAAAGAAAAGCTTTCCATAAAATACAGCAATAATAGCAACAATAATTTGAACAATTAATTTTATTTTTGCTCTAATTGGCTTGATATCATCAAATACCCCTAAAAGTACTAGTATAAAAGAGCCAATTAAAATTGAAAGCATTTGAGTTGTTATACTACCATACATTATATATCCAAACAAAAATGCACCATAAATTGCAAGTCCTCCAAGCCTAGGCATAGGTTTTTTATGAACTTTTCTTTCATTAGGATAATCAAGAGCTCCTACATGTAAAGCAACTTTTTTTGAAACAAATACAAGAAAAAAGCTAACTAAATAAGTTATAATAAGTATTTCAAGTATATTATAATTATTAACTACAAAGTTCATATATTCACCTATTTTATATCCTCTAAATCTACATTTTCATTTTTAAGTATATCAGCAAAAGTTATTTTAAATCTTTCTTTTTCTTTAATCAAGACATCTTGATAAATACATTTTGCATTACAAACAGCTTTATAAAAGTGTTTTATTGTAACTATAGAGCTATTATCATATAATGCATAGGTAAATGCATTAGCCACAATTGTTAAACAAATATCAGGATATCTACTTGAAACTTCATATATTCTTTTATATTCATCTGTCATTTCTACTATAAAACGCATAAGTTTTTCAATAATAAATGGTGAATAATTTAATTTAACGCCAATTTGTTTTTCAAGTTTTGGATATGTTCCCATTAATATTTTTACGCAGTCATCTTGAGAAGATTCTTTTACATCTATTTTTTGAAATCTTCTTAAAAAAGCTCTATCTCTTAATATGTATGCTTCGTACTCCTCAGTAGTTGTAGCACCTATCATTTTTATTGTTCCACGATCAAGTCCTGATTTAAGCATGTTTGCAAAATCAAGTCCACCTTGTCTATTAACAAGTAAATGAGTTTCGTCTATAAATAAAATTGTTTTAGGCCTTTGACTTAATTCTGATACAAGCAGATCAATTCTATTTTCTGTTTGCCCTTCACTTTGAGTTTCACCAATTAAACTTGTAATATTGACTTTAATAATGCTCCAACCTTTTAAAGCCTGTGGTACCAAATTATTTATAATTCTATAGGCAATGCCCTCAACTATAGCAGTTTTACCAATACCAGCTTTGCCCACTAAAAGAGCACTTTTTTCAGGTGTTAATAAAGTTAAAATACATTCTTTTATCTCATTATCTCTTGCTATAGCTGGATCAGTTATATATACTTTTTTAGTTAAATCTTCACCATATCTATCGAGCATACTAATTTTTTCATTCATTTTGTATCACCTTTTTAATTATACCATTATTTAAACATAAAAAAAAGCCACAATTAGCGGCCTGAAAAAATTCATAATGGCGCCCAATGTAGGACTCGAACCTACGACCTAATGGTTAACAGCCATGCGCTCTACCGACTGAGCTAATTGGGCTTCTCAATACATCTTCAATTATAGTAAATTATCAGATGTATGTCAATAAATTTTTTTTATTTTTAATGAAAAACTTAATTTTTCCGATAAAAAATAGTGAACAATTAAAGTAATACCCTATAGTAATATTACTTATTGTATCTTTTTTTCCTTTCCTTTTAATATTAGATACTATAAGATATTACTTGTAAATGTCCAAATTAAGAAAGTAATTTATTTATTTATTCCTTTCCGATAAATTTTTAACTTATTGTATTTTAGGCTTGCTATCAAATTAGCAAAAGTAATTAAATCATATTTTGTTTAGCTAAACTACTTTCGTTTGTAAACTTGTGATATTGTGAAGCCCTATCGTTATATCCTTTCTTTCCATTATTTTTTGTTAGGATATCACAAGTCACCTTTAAAAGAAGAAAGCAGATATCTTTGTTTGCATAGATGTTTTACAAAGTCTTAAATAAGCTATAACTCTGCGGTTACACCACCCATGCCATCATAGTTATTTGCAAGACTCCAAGGTGAATAATATATTACGTTTCCTAGTCCAGCATTTGACAATGTATAGCTTTTAGATTGTGCCAAAGTCATATTCGTTACTGCATGTTGATAACTTGCAACTGCTGCTTGATATGTTCCAGAAAATTCCAAACATGAATCTATTTGCATTTCAAAATAATTAACATTTGTATCATTAAGTAAATTCATTGAAATTCCAAAACCATTATCTTGTCTATTAATATTAGTTCCATTCCAGCCATAATCAACTCTACCATTAACGCCATTTATTTTATATAATTGAACGCCTGTTTGAGTTCCATCGATAGCCTCTGCACCAACAAATCTAACTGCCATAACATCAAATGATCTAGTTGATGGGATTTTTTTCCAAACAAGCCCAACAAATACATCGCCATAACCATCATTATTATCTGATAATGTCATATTAAGTCTTTTGTATTCCGTTTCAATATATGTATGTGCTAAAGGTTCAACATCTGGATTATAACCATTATATTCATTTTCGCCTACTTCAGTAGTTGTAACATTATGAGTTAAATTGTCGATAGTTGTTTTAAAATATTTTGTAGTTTGTTTAATTTTACTAATATCAATATTGCGTTCTTTAAATCTTAAGTAATCTTCGTTTGTCATGACATTTGCATAATTTTCACTGTAAATTTTTGTTATTACATCATAATCATTTTTGTCAATTACTACTCCATTTTCATTTGTAATATAGTTAGTTAGTGTGGAACTATTAATTTTTTCTGCATTTACATAATGTGGAGCCAAAATTATCATAAGAAGAGCAATAACTACAAATTTTTTCTTCAACTGTTTCCTCCTTTCGACAAAATCATATCTCAATTTTGTCAAAAAATGCAACATACTTTAAGTTGAACGCTATCCAACCTGCGGTAGGAAAGCATATTCTTCCACGATTTTACGGGTCTTTTTCGCTGTTGCACACTCACCAATTTCACAAGAAATGTTTTTATTTTTTAAGTCGTATTTATATTTTTCTACAACGTTATTAATATCATTTTTATTAAAAACAACTGCTTGAAAATAATTATATTCATAATTTAATCTTATTTTTTCAGTATATTCATTGTGAACATATGAAATATATACACTATTGTTAGCTAACTCATATTGAACTTTCATAGTCTTACTATCATCTTGTATTGTTTTTTCATAAAAATCAGAACCTGTTTTTGTAAAACCATTATCTAAAAGTTTTTTAATAATTTCATCTTTAGATAGAAGTTCATAATTACGTTCAGAATAATTATCATTATTGTTTTCTACACTAACAAATTTATATAAAGATATGTTACTTTCAAATATTTTAGTAGCATTATCAATTGTATTAACCGTTAATTTAACTTTTATATTATTCATATTAATATTTTTCTTTAAATCAAATTCAATTGCTTCATTTGAAATTCTGTTTGTTTTATAAATAGTTTTGTCATCAGAATAAATTTTTAAATCTAGTAAATCTGTATCAGTAATATTATCATCAACAGGTTCTATATTATTTATGAACATTACAAACCTTGTATATGTTTTGAAAATAATCATATTTACTTTTAAATTATTACTTGAACTAGTTATATTATCTTTTGAATAAAATATTTCTATTGAATCATGATTCTTTACATAAAATCTTCCGAAAAATATTAATAATGGAATAAAAATTATTATTGCTATTAAGAAAATTTTGTTTTCTAGTTTTAATAATTTCTTTTTTCTTCTACCTGCAATATCACGTTTCCCTTTATGTAGTTCTTCAAGAGTGATATTACAAACATTACATATTCTTTTTTGAATAGTAATATCAGGTAAACATTTACCCTTTTCCCATTTTGATACTGCTTGGTTGCTAACTAATAATTCCTGTGCTAATTCTTGTTGACATAATCCCGCTTCCTTTCTTAGCTTTGTGATAAATAATCCAACCTGCATGTTATCAATTTCAAAATCTTTTTCATTATGTTTATTTACAATTTTTGCCATACTAGATATATTTTATCAAAAAAATTGACTTATGATTTATAAATAAACCATAAGTCGACACTTTTTTAAAGTTTAAATGCATTTTTTATTTCAAAAGTCATTTGTTTTTTCAAAGTTGGATGAGTAAAAGTTAAACTATAACACATAAGTTTTATATTGCCTTCATTTTTATTTGTGTATAAACTATCCCCTAAAAGAGGATGCCCAATATGTGAAAATTGAATTCTAATTTGATGATATCTTCCTGTAATAAGTGAAATATCTATAAGTGAAAGATTATTTTTTTCTTTTATAACTTTATAATCTAAAATAGCTTCTTTTCCATTCTTTGTATCTATTAAAACTTTTTTATTATCAATTTTTAAAAGTTTATTAATAAGTCTTCCCTCTTTATTTTCTAAAATACCATGAACTACAGCATAATATTTTTTATGAAAATTATTATTTTTAATTTGATTTGAAAGTCTTGAGGCTGCTTTTGAAGTTTTAGCGAAAACCATAACACCACTTACCATTCTATCAAGTCTATGAACAAGGCCTAAATATACATTACCAGGTTTATTGTATTTTTCTTTCAAATAAATTTTTATTAAAGTAAGCATATCCATATCCCCTGTAATATCTTTTTGGGATAAAATACCTGAAGGTTTAACAACTACAATAATATGATTATCTTCATATAAAATATTAAGTTTATTCATTTTCTATCCAACCAGTTATTCCACATGGTAAAAATAAATTATTTTCCTTGATAGGTAAAGCAATTTCATCAACACTAATTTTATTATTTTTAAATACTACTTTCAAAAGACACTCTAAAGTTAATAGTGATAAATTAGCGGTATATGTATTAACGCATACAAATAAAAAATCATCAGTAAGTAATTTCCTTATATCAAAAAGTAAATCATTTAAATCTTTTTCAATTGACCAAACTTCACCATTACTTCCCCTTCCATAGCTCGGAGGGTCCATAATTATTGCATCATATTTATTTCCCCTACGTATTTCTCTTTGAACAAACTTTTTCACATCATCAACAAGAAAATGAATTTCTTTATCATCAAGATTTGAAATCTTGACATTTTCTTTTGCCCAGTCATTCATTCCTTTCGAAGAGTCAACATGGGTTACAATTGCTCCCGCAGAAAGGCATGCTATAGAAGCACCACCTGTATATGCAAAAAGGTTAAGTACTTTTACACTTTTTTTACTAGAATTTTTAATTTTTTGAATCATTCTATCCCAGTTTACAGCCTGCTCTGGAAAAAGTCCTGTATGCTTAAATCCCATTTGTTTTATATTAAAAGTTAAATTTTTATAACTTATCTGCCAAGAAGATGGAATATCGTTGATATTTTCCCAGTATCCTCCGCCCGAAGAAGACCTATGATAAAAAGCATCACACTCATTTTCTGATATTTTTCCTACATTCCAAATAACTATTGGATCAGGCCTTAAAAGTTTAATACCTTTCCAACTTTCAAGTTTTTGTCCATCACTAGCTTTAATAATTTTATAATCATCCCATTTTGATACTAGCATTTCTCATCACCAATAAAATAATATCAAAATTTTAAATAAAAATCTATAAAGTATGTATAATATATCTTGTTTTGTACATAATAAAAATAGTTAGAGTAATCTAACTAAAAAATTATTCTTTCCAAAGTTTTTTTCACAAAAAATAAAGAATAATTTTAATTAATTGGTCCAAATGCAAAAAATTCATTTGGATCATTTTTATTTATAATAACATCTGTTAATCCTTCTTTTATTTTTGTCTTAAATGTTAAATTACCTTTAATAGTTTTATTATTAACATATAAAGTTATTTCATTTCTATTTGTTATTTTAAATTTAATATTTTTTAAAAGTTTACCATGTTTTTTTAAATTTAAATATTTTTTTAAGTTTTTAACAAACATAGCTACTAATAAAAGAGTAATCATTAAACTTGAATAATTAAACTTATCATCAGTAAATAAAGAAACAATACATAAACCTATTCCTAAAATTATTAAAATTATATTAGCTATTTTTACTTCACAAAATACATTATATTTATTTTTCATAACATAATAATAACATAAAATGTTAGACAAATCTATAACTTATTTGTTAAACTAAATATGAAAGGAAGAAATATGAAAAAAAATATTATAATATGCACATTATTAGCAATTTTTTTAGTAATTGCTGGTTGTCAAAAAAAAGAAAAAAATATAAATAATTTATCACTGAAAACTATTTTAAAAAAATCTTATTATAAGGTAGATGTTCCAAGTTATGATGTTATCAATATAAATAAAGATAATTTTGAAGATTATTTTGGAACAAATGATATTAATTTTAGTAAAGCTATAGTATCGGAAGCAAAAATAAATGCTATAGCACATAGTGTAGGTATTATTAGACTTAAAAATAATGAAAATATAAATAATGCTATTCAAATTTTAAAAGAAAGTGTTAATCCAAGAAAATGGATTTGCACCGAAGCTGAAAGTGTTATTATAGAAAGTAATGGTAATGTTATAATTGTTATAATGACTTTTTCTGATAAAGCCGATATTATAAGTGAAAATTTTAAAAACATATAAAAAGCTAAAAAGGCTTTTTTTATTTTACCATTTTTAGCTCATCATTAAGTATACTATAAAGATATGTTTCAGTAACTTTTTTAGTTTTATTTTCAATAAAATTTTTATAAACATTTAACTGTTTTACATAATTTTCATCATCAATATTTGCAAGTTTATAATCAATTATTACCATTTTATCTTCATATTCTAAAAGTAAATCTATAATTCCATCATATTCTTTATCTTCATATTTATAAATAAATTCATATTCTTTATATACATTTTTAAAATTATTATCTATCTTTTTAAGTAAAGCTAAAACATATTTATTATTTGCATTTCTAAAATCTTCAGTTTCAAATATTTCATGAATATGAGTGCCATATTCCATTATATTTACTTCATCTTTTGAAAGAAGTTTTAATACTTTTTTAGAAACATTACTATGAGTAATTAAATTTGAATCTACTTTTATTTCTTCGACATTTAATAAATCATTATTTTTTTCAAATAAATCTTTTTCTTTTTGAAAATTATAATTTTTAGTTAAAGCTACATTATTAATATATTTAATATTATTTTTTAAAACAAATTTTACTAAAGATATAAATGTTAAGAATGAATTTAAATCCTCTTTAAAAGAGATATCTTCCATATTATTTGGTATAACCATAATCATTTTTTCTTTTGCTCTAGTAAGGGCTACATAAAATAGTCTTATTCTTTCTGATATATCCTCTTTTAAATATTTATCTTTATATATACTTTTTAATATAGTAGGTCCTACTCCATCATC
>CAKOOO010000008.1 GCA_934098665.1 uncultured Bacilli bacterium | reverse complement strand
TTATAATAACAAAAAACATAAAGAAATCAAAATTTTTAACTTGAAGTCTTTATGTTTAACATTATACGTGTTATACTTTATCTATAAGGTAGGTAAAAAATGAATAAAATAGTGATTATTGGTTGCGGTAATGTTGGGATGAGTTATGCATATTCATTATTAAATCAAAGTACTAAAGTAGGAGAGCTTGTTTTAATTGATGTAAACCAAGATAAAATAGTTGGTGAAGTTATGGACTTAAATCATTGTCTTGCTTTTTCACCATCAAAAATAGATATAAAAGTTGGTACTTATGAAGACTGTAAAGATGCCAAAATTATTGTAATAGCGGCTGGTGCAAATCAAAATCCTGGTGAAACAAGAATGGATTTAATTTATAAAAATGCAAAAATTTTTAAAGAAATTATAGCAAATGTAATGAAAACAGGTTTTGATGGTTACTTTTTAATAGCCACTAATCCGCTTGATGTAATGACTTATTTAACATATAAATATTC
This sequence comes from uncultured Bacilli bacterium, assembly GCA_934098665.1. GTDB lineage: Bacteria > Bacillota_I > Bacilli_A > RF39 > UBA660 > UBA6448. The sequence goes on along the minus strand of CAKOOO010000008.1, from coordinate 38,403 downwards.
TGGTTTTGCTCCGAATAAAGTAATTGGTACAGGTACAAGCTTAGATACAGCAAGACTTAGATTTTTAATTAGTGAAAAAGTAGGAGTTAATCCGAAAGATATTAATGCTTATGTAATTGGCGAGCATGGAGATAGTGAATTTACATTGTGGTCTTCAGCACTTGTGGGTAGTGAAAAAATTGATAAATATTTAAATGAGGAAGAAAAAGAAATAATAGAAAACGAAGTTAAAAATGCTGCTTATGAAATAATAAAGAAAAAAGGTGCTACATATTATGGAGTTGCTATGTGTTTGACAAGAATAACTAATGCAATATTAAATGATGAAAACGCAATTATTACTGTATCAAGTTATGATAAGGAAAATGATGTATTTTTTGGTGTACCAACAATAGTAAATAAGAATGGTGCAAGTAAAAAAATGTATATTGAGCTTGATAGTATAGAAACTCAAAAACTTATTAACTCTATATTTGTCTTAAAAGAAGCTATTAAAAAAGTTGAAAATTCTTAAAAATTATGCTATATTGAGTATGTAAGGAAAAAAACTTACATATAATAAAAAAGGAAGCTACTCGTAAATTGCTATGCGAGCGCTACCTGTAATGGGTAAACGCTTTAATCTATAAGCAAATATAGATTAAGGCGCATTTTTATATTAAATTTGCAATGATATAAACTAAGATGAGGATAATAATTATCAAGACATCATTTTTAAATCTTGTTGTCATTATAACCACCTCACTTTCTAAAAAAATAGTTTGGTGGTAGCGCCCGCTTTACTTGTGCTTCCTATTAAAATGATAACAAATAGTGTACTTATAATCAATGTATTATACACAAATTTGACATTGAAAATTTTTAAAGATTATGCTACAATAACTTTGTTAGCAGGTGATGAAGCCTTACAACCTTCAGATGCTAAAACGCATTTTCAGCGATAAAGAAATAAAGTTGTATGATTAACTTCATAAAGTAGGGTGGTACCGCGAGAAAACTCGTCCCTATGTTTATGGAGTTTTTATTTTGAAAGGATGGTAAAAATGGGTATTTATGAAGAACTTGAATGGAGAGGTTTAATAAAAGATATTTCTTCTCCAGAGTTAAAAGAAAAATTAAATAAAGGTGGGATGACTTTTTACATTGGCACAGACCCAACTGGCGATAGCATGCATATTGGACATTTTTCATCATTTTTAATTGCCACAAGACTTAAAAGAGCAGGGCATAATCCAATACTTTTAGTAGGTGGAGGTACAGGACTTATTGGTGATCCTAAACCAACAGCTGAAAGAGCCATGATTTCATATGATGCTGTCAAACATAATGTAGAATGTTTAACAAAACAAGCAAAAGATATTTTTGGTTTTGAAGTAGTAAATAATTATGATTGGTTAAAAAATATTAATTTCATTGATTTTCTAAGAGATTATGGTAAGCATTTTAGTATTGGCTATATGCTTGATAAAGATATTATTAGACGTAGACTTGATGCTGGTATAACATATACAGAATTTTCTTATATGATAATGCAAGCTATGGATTTTGAACATTTATATAATGAAAGAGGAGTTACAATGCAAGTTGCTGGTCAAGATCAATGGGGAAATATCACCGCTGGAATTGAACTTATAAGAAAAAAAGATGGTAAAGAAGCATATGGCTTTACGATGCCTCTTATTACAAAAAGTGATGGAACTAAATTTGGTAAAACCGAAGGTAAGGCAATTTGGCTTGATAAAAATAAAACAACTCCTTATGAAATGTATCAATTCTTTGTTAATGTCGAAGATAATATGGTAATTGATTATTTAAAGAAATTTACATTTTTATCTAAAGAAGAAATTGAAAATATTGAGAAAGAACATAATCTTCATCCTGAAGAAAGACTTGCACATAAAACTCTTGCTAAACAGGTTATTACATTTATTCATGGAGAAAAGGCTTATGAAGATGCTTTAAAACAAGCAAATGCATTATTTAATGGAGATATTTCATCATTAAGCGCTGAAAATTTATTAAATGAATTTAAGGATGTTCCTCATTTTATAGTTAATGATAATGAAAATATTTTAGATATGCTTGTAAGATGTAATATATGTGTAAGTAAGCGTGAAGCAAGAGAAATGGTAAGTGTGGGAGCAATATCAATAAATGGAAATAAAGAAACATCTTTAGAAAAAATTATTACTGCAAATGATTTAATTGAAAAAAAAGTATTACTACTTAAAAAGGGTAAAAAGAATTATTTTTTAGGAACAAAATAATTCTTTTTTATCTTGAAAAACCTTATTTGACACATATATTAAATGGTGCTATAATACATTTACTTTATGGGGGATAAAATGAATTTAAAGGGTTTATTATCACATAGCTATAAAAATATTATCATTAATAATGAAAATATATTTTTAAGACCATTTCCTATTTTTTTAAATGAACTTGTTAGTAATAAACTTGATTATTTACTAAAGGATAATTTAGTAAGAAAATACATATTTGAAAACATTAACTATTTAGTAAGTTATACTGATGATATAAAAATATTTTTACTTAATCAAGTTGATTTTTCTAGTGAAATGAAAACAAATGATATAGTAAGTATTATTTCTTCTTTAGAAAACGATAAAGATAAAATAAACCTTTTATTAAATGAAAATATTCAAAAAAAAGTATTTACAACTCATTATCTTGCATTTTCTACATTAAATATCAATTTAAAAAAAATTAATAATTATAAACTACTTTTAGATAAATTAAATAATAAACAGAAAATTATTATTTTAAAAGGTATAGAAAATGAGGATTTTGTGGCAAACTATATTGAAAATATTAATTTTAATAATCAAACTGAACTCATGTATATTTTAAGAGGACTAAAAAAAGATGAAAATAAAATAAAATTTTTAGATAGATTAAATGACCATTATAAAGCAGAAATAATTTCTTCATTAAATGATAGCAAGTATATTTTTGATAATATTGATTTATTAATTGGTTTTTATAAACTTGATTTTCTAAAAAAACAACCTGATGAAGTAAAAATTAAATTTATTGAAAATAATATTTTTAAGGAAGAATTAATTGCAAGTTTAAATAATGAAGTATTATTATTTAAATATTTTATGAAAAATAAAGATTATAAATTTCAAAGAAAAATTATTGAAAATGTAAAAAATGATATTTTAAAATATGCTTTATTTGAAAAAATGGAAATTTTAAGTGAAAAATATTTTGAAATGATTTTATATTTACTAAATAATGTTAAAGACACTGACATTAAAAGAAAACTTACAATACTTCTTCGTGATGATGGTTTAAAAAAAGTTATTGAAAGTAATACTTTTGATAATGAAAAAATAATTAATAATATGCAAATAGATTTTAAACCATATGTAGATGATAAAATTACTATTGGTATAGAACTTGAATGTTCACATAATTTAAATACATCTTATATATTAATTGGAAATCTTTTAAAAAAGTGGAATTTAAAACGTGAGGAAACAGTTACTGATGGTGTAGAAATAACCTCAAGGATATTAAATTACACAGAAAAAGATATGAAAGAACTTAAATATGTTTGTGATTTTTTAAATAATAATGGTTTTAAAAAAACAAATGAATGCGGTGGTCATATTCATGTTGGTTTTGATTATTTTAAAAATATATATGAACTTCAGATGTTTTATTATCTATATATACACTGTGAAGAAATACTTTATTTAATTTTTAATGAGGAAGGAACTATGGTAAGAAGTGGTGTAAGTATAAATGCTTTTCCAATAAAAGAAAAAATGTTATCATATTTTGGACCATATATGGAAGTTAAGGCAAACAATATTTATGATATGGCCACTATAATAGGTAGCGTCCAACAAAAACGTTATGCTGGACTTAATATTTTAAATTTTTCTGATATAAATAAAAAAACAATTGAACTACGTATTCCAAATGGAACAATTAATTATGATGAACTTAATTTAAATATAATTTTATTTACTAGACTTATTGAAAAAGGAAAGTATTTTGCTAATAATCCAAAAAAGGAATATTTAAAAGATTTATTTGCTCTTTCAAAAGATATTCCTTTAGAAGATAAAAAAGATATATTACTTGATTTACTTTTTGATAATGATATAGAACTTAAAAATAAATATTATGATAGATTTGAAGAAAATATTAAATTTTATAAAGAAAATGTTAAAACACTAAAAAAATAATTAGTGTTTTTTTATGTAAAAATAAAAAAATAGACTTATATTAAACAAACCCAGTAATCATCTTGTTCGTATTTTCCTAAAGTAGGTAGATTTAAGAAAACTCTACCTCGTATTTACGTACCTTACTATTAAATTATACATTACTTTTTTATATTTTTAAAGTCTAAATACCGAAATTACGCTATCAAATTTTCTTAAATCTACCTAATATAAGAAAATTATATGGCGTATTTACGGGGAAAAAGAGGAGTATATGAAAAGTAAAAAAATAGTGTTGTTCGTATTTTTATTGATAGGTGTTTTAAGTTTATTTTTAACATATAAATTAAAACAAAATAATTTAAGTAAAAACAAACCAGTTAAAGAAGAAAAATTATCTATAATGATAAAAGAAGCTGGTGCAACGGATTATACAAAATCAAGTTCAAAAGATATTCCAAAAGGAGATTATACATTAAATACAGAAAAAACTTATTGCGAAAATAATGGAGAAGTAATAAGCTATGATAATGTGAACGGAGTAGTTGGTTTTAGTTTTATAGGAAGTGATAGATGTACATTGTATTTTGATGAAATAGTATTGTCTTTATATAAAATAATTGAAAATAGGCATTCTGAAGAAGATGAGTTTGTAAAATTATATAATGGAGTAGATTATGGCGATACAACAACATATGCAAATAATATATATTATTTCAATGGAGCAGTAGAAAATAATAATGCTTTGTTTGGTGGGTATTGTTGGAAAATAGTAAGAACTACAGATACTGGTGGAGTTAAGATGATTTATAATGGATTTCCCACTACAGATGATTATACTCTATTAAATCAGTCAGAATATACAAATTTAAGTAATGATACATCATACCCATATACATATGATGAAACAAATAAAACATGGACAAGTACAAATACAACAGGGGCAAATAGTTCAACAATATCATTTACTGTATCATCTAGTGGTGATTATGTAATAAATTATGATTTATCAATTTATAATAGTGAAAACTATGAAAACGTAGAAATATTTAAAAATGATGTAAGTCAAGGCAAATTTACTGGTACAATGACAGGACAAATAGGTTTTAAAGATTTAACAACATCAGATGTAATAAAGATAGTTTTTACAAGAAAATATTCGTATACAAGTGGAGATAGAAATAATGTAATATTTAGTTTTGGTAAAGCAAATAGTATGATAAAAATATGTAATAATACAGGAACGGATACAGAAATAGGGAAAAGTGCATTTAATAGTAGTTGGAATTCACCAGCATATGTAGGATATATGTATAATAAAAATAAAGTATATATTCTATATAAAAAATCTATATCAAATATAATATTTGGAAATTCATTTACATATGCAAATGGGACTTACACATTAACTGATACTATAACAATAAATTCTGATACTTCTGATGCAAAATTAAAAACGCATCATTATTCGTGCTTAACAAATGCTAATAGTTGCACACAGGTTTATTATGTATATTATAATAATAATTTTGATGGCAATATAGGATATATAATATTAACAAATGGAAAATCAGCTGAAGATGCAATAAATGAAATGCTATATGATAATGATGTAAACACAGATAATAGTGATATAAAAACATATATAGATACGTGGTATGTAAATAATATGACAAATTATACAGATAAACTTGAAGATACAGAATTTTGTTATGATAGATCAATATCAAATAAATCATCAAATGGCTGGAACCCAAATGGTGGCGGTCCAACACGTGGTATATATTTCAAAAATGGTCGATATAATGCAAATACAAATTATAGTTTAGCCTGTGAAAACAAAACTGATACATTTACAGTAAACATAAGTAATGGAAACGGAGCATTAATTTACCCAGTAGGGTTATTAACTAGGCCAGAATTATTGTTAGCATCGAAAGATTTAAGCACTAGTATACATTATTTAATTTCTGGAAGTGAATATTGGTTAGCTTCACCTGATGAAATTAGTGTAGATGAGGCACGCTATAATTATGTCAGTTCCAAGGGTATTAATTATGACATGTATGTCAGTAGTCCTTATGGTGTCAGACCCGTAATATCCCTAAAATCTGGCACTGAAATATCTTCAGGTGATGGCACATATACTAAACCATTTGTAATAAATTAAGGTAATATTTAACAATTTTTATAAAAAATATTTACAATTTATATAAAATATTATATTATTTAATTAGGGTAGTGATAAAAGTATGAACGATAATAAAAAAGTATTATCTTATTGTCCAAATTTTTATAAAATAATTAATTTTAAACCAATTAATGAAGATAATATGTCAATGAAAATAATTGATATGTATAAATCTTATATTTTTAATGTTGATATAAGTGTAGAAGAAAATACATTAGAAATAAGTAAATTAGATGAAGCTGTATCAAAATATATTGATGATTATAATTTTAGAAAAGAACTTAAAAAAGGCCTTTTAGAGTTAAAGGTTAAAAGTGACTGTAAAGATATATTAAAATATATAATTGATTATATAATTAGTTTATTTAATAGATATAAAGCAAGTAACACAAGAGTTATTTATATCTCTAGATGGATATAATTAACTTCTTTTTTTATTTGCAAATATAACTATTGACACCACTAAAAGATATATAATAATATAAATATATTTATAAATAAATAGCATATATTCATAATTATTATTAATTATAAATGAATTAATTAAAGTAATTAAAAGTACTAATATAATAGTTTTGTAGTCTTTTTTTAAAATACCTCTTATCTTTTTGAAAGATAAAGTAAGCCCATAATATAAATCAAAAAGCCATATTAATGATACAAAATTTTCTACATTTTCAATAAACGAAGATATTTTAATTTTTTTAAGTACCATATATTCTGGATAACTATATATTTTAATTAAATGTCTTCCTAAAATAGAAACAACTGCAAAACATATTATCATAGTTATAATACTTGTAAATATATAATATAAAATATAATCTTTTTCACTATAATCTTTATCATTTATTAAAAGTAGGGGACTACTTGTTAAAATTGCATAAAATAAAATTGCTTTTATCATACTTTTGTTTTTAAAAGTAAATAGAGGTAAAATATTTCTAATTTCCATATAAGGTGTTAAAGAAATAAAATTAAATATAATAGTTATGATGCTAAAAAAAGTAAGTGCTAATGCTAAATTTTTTAAAGTATCATCATTTTTTTTACTTGCAATATAGCAAAAAACTATACTTGGTAAAATAATAAATAATTTTGGAGTTTTATTTAAGAAAAAAGATGATATAAATGTAGTTATGATAATGCATGATAGTTCTAAAAAAACTATATATAGTAAAATTTCAAAAAATTTTGTTTTTTTATTTAATTTGATTTTAGAAAAAATATATACAAAAAATATTCCCAAAAGAGTACCTAGAAAAAATGATATTAACGCATTTGTTCCTACATTAAAAAATGAAAAAGAAAAAAGCGTTCCTAAAGCAAGTGATCTTGATAAAAGATATACTTCACTAAATTTATATTTATTAATTTTCAAATTTAAATATCAATCCTTTCTTATCTATTAAAACATTTGCATTTACTTTAATATCAAATGTTTGTAGTACATTTATTTTTTTTCTGTATTTTTCATAATAAAGATTATTTAATTCTAAAATGTCTAAGTTATCTTTTTTTAAATTTTCAATAAAAATAAGTAATTTTTCATTAAGCATTTTACTAAAGTCTTTATTTATCTTTTTATAAGTTTTTTCATCCTTTAAATTAAGTGAAGTTGTATTAACTTTTACTTCTCCATTTGAGGTAATATTAAAATAAATAGTACTATCTTTTATTTTTATATTTGAACTAGCATTATATAAATTTATTGTAAGAAGTTTATCATCATATTTTTTATTTAAGGTTATACCACCATCTTCTTTAAAGATTAAGTTAAATAAAATACTTTCTTCATTCGTAAATGTTTTTTTATAAGTATATTCATCAAATGCAGATAAACCAATTTCTATTATTTCATCCATTTCATTTAAGGTAAAAGTATTTAAAATTGCATTAGATAGGTTATTAGCAAAGTATCTTGTGGTAGCTTCAAAGTTTTGGTCTATAGATATATTACTTTGCACTTTATTAGTTTTAATCATATTAAATATTTTATTACCTATATCTAGATCGATTTCATTTGCTTTATCAAGAATTTCATAAGTTTTATTATTTTTTATTAAAACAAGAAAAAACTCATTTTTTACATCTGGGTTACGTAAAATGGCATCTACAACTTCTTTTGTATAGTTTTTGGCAATACTTTCAGATATTGCTATAACTTTTAAATGATAAAAATATGGCTTATTATTTACTTTTAAAGTTGCATTATCAAAAGCATCATATATATTTTTACCACTTCCTGTAATAATGTAAGATTTATTATTTCTATTTTCTCCGGTATTATTATCATTAAGTATTTCATAAGTAACTAAAAATTTTTCACTATCAACATCATAGTCAATACCTATCGAAGAAACAAACGCTAAATCATTTATTTCAGTATAGTTATAGCAACCTGTAAGAAGTAATATAGTTATAATTAAAATAATTTTTTTCATGTACTTTCCTTTGTAATGTTACTTGATAACATTTCACTACGTTTATTATTATGCATTTTAAAAAGGCTTTCTTTTGCATAAGTCATATTAAATGGAAGAATTGGAAACATATATGGATAGCCCAAAGATTTAGTATCTATTAAATCTAATAAAAATATTAAAAAACATATTAATATTCCATATAGTCCAAGAATAGACGCTCCAATAAGACAAAAAAATCTATAAAATCTTAATGAATTTGTAACCTCAATTTCGGGAAATATTAATGATGATATATAAGTAAAAGATGTAACAATTATCATTATTGGAGTTATTAAACCGGCACTTACCGCTGACTCACCTAAAACTAAAGCTCCTAAAATAGATATCGCAGAGCCATACTTTGTTGGAAATCTTAAATCACTTTCTCTTAAAATTTCACATATACCCAGCATTAAAAAACATTCAATTATTGCAGGAAATGGTACTCCATTTCTTTGCCTTGAAAAGTTAATCATTAAACTTGATGGAATTGCCTCTTGGTTAAAATTAACAATAGCAATATAAAAAGCAGGAGTTATCATAGAAAGGATATAAGATGATAGTCTTAAAAATTTAGTTGTATTAATAGTAACATCTTTTGTATAATCATCAGAAAATGGGTTTATAAAATCTATAAAAAATGCTGGCAAAATTAGGGCAGTAGGGCTATCATTTGCAAGTATAACAACTTTTCCCTCCGCTAAAGCCCTTGCACATCTATCAGGTCTTTCTGTGGCAATAACTTCTGGAAATTTTTTACCATCAGATAAATATTTTTTTAAATTTTCACTATCATTAATTAGATCAATATCTACATTTTTAAGTTTTTGATAAATATCATTAACAAGTTTAGTTTTAGTAATTTTTTCAATATATAAAATACCAATTTTAGTTTTAGAAATCCTACCAATATCTAAATTTTTACATTTTAAATCACTAGTTTTAATACGTCTTTTTATAAGTCCTAAATTGACTTGGTAATTTTCTATAAAGGAGTTTCTTGGGCCTTTTAAAGAGGGCTCTATTTCATTTACTGATATACTCCTATCAAGATTTGCTCTTGTTTCAACGGCATATATTTTATTTTGATTAATTATTATTGTAAAACCATTATATAAAAAGTATTCTATTTTATCATATTTTATTTTAATTACATTACTTCCAGGTAATTTATTTAAAACATTATTTAGTTTATCTATACTTGTTATTTTTTTTAGTATATATTCATTTATTTTATCTTGGTTTACTAGTGTATCAAAAAAAATTACATATATGCTATGAAATATATTTATTTTAACTTTTCTAATAACTAAATCATCATTTTCTGAAAACTTTTCCTTTATTTTATTTATCATATTTATAGTATGGCTTAAAAATATAAAAATATAATATGTGCTTTATATACTTTTTATGATAAAATATCTTTGGTGGTTAATATGCAAGTTTACATAGAAAGAATGGATCATTTTGGTAATGGAATAGGAAAAATTGATGGTAAAATAGTTTTTGTTTCTGGAGCGCTTACTGGTGAAACTGTGGATGTAACTATTACTAAAAACAAAAAAAACTACATGGAAGCATCAGTTAATAATGTAATTTATAAATCCTCTAAAAGAGTAAAGCCATTTTGCAAATATTTTAATTTATGTGGTGGATGCGCATTATGTCATTTAAACTATGAAAATACTTTAGAATATAAAAAAGAAAGAGTAAAAAATATTCTTTTTAAAAATAATATTACAAATGAAATTAATGTAATTAAAAATAAAAATGATTTATATTACCGAAATAAAATTGAACTTAAAATAGTAGATAAAAAACTTGGCTTTTATGAAAAAAACAGTCATAAACTTATTGAAATAAATGAGTGTAAAATTACTAAAAAAAGCATTAATAAAGTATTTCAATTTATAAAAAATATGAAACTTACAAATGCAAATGTAACTATTAGAGCAAACTATAATGATGAAATATTAATTGTTATATTTTCAAAAGAAACTCCAGAAATTATAGAGCCTTTAAAATATAAAATCGCAGGTATTATTTTAAATAATAAATGTATTTATGGGCAGGATTATTTTATGGAAAAAGTAAATAATTTGTTTTTCCAGGTAAGTTATGATTCATTTTTTCAGGTTAATAGTTATATTAATTCATGTCTTTTTAATTTAATAAGCGAAAATATAATGGGAAGTGTAGTACTTGATTTATATTCTGGTGTGGGGACTTTATCTATTGTATCTTCGAAAAAAGCAAAAAAAGTTTATGCTATTGAGGTAATTGAAAATGCTGTAAAAAATGCTTTAATAAATGCAAAAATTAATAAATGTGATAATATTAATTTTATTTTAGGTAAAGTCGAAGATAAAATAGAATATATAAATGATAATATAGATACTTTAATTGTAGATCCCGCTAGAAATGGACTTGATAAAAAAACTATTGCATTTATTAATAATTTAAAACCTAAAAAAATAATATATGTTTCTTGTGATACACAAAGTTTATCAAAAAATTTATTTGATTTAACTAATTATGAAGTAGAAAAATTATATATTCTTGATATGTTTTCTTATACGTATCATATTGAAACTATGTGTATATTAAAAAGAAAATAAAAAAGTGTGAGGTTAAAATATGAAAGAAAAAAATAATAAAAATATTGAAGGTAATAATAGTGAAGATATAATTAATTTCTTTATAGAAACAAAAAGAAAACTAAAAAATAAAAATATTAGTGATAAAACGTTTAATGATTTATATTTACAGGCTGAACTGGCCTATAAAAATGCAAAAGAAAATATAAGCGATGAAAATATATTAAATAAAATAACTGATAATTATGAAGAAATTATAAGATTAAAAAAATAAAAAATTTTGTTTGGATTATACTTATACTTTGCCTTGTTATAATAGGAATTTTAGCTATATTTATTGCTAATAAAATGTTTTATATGGGTCTTGGAGTTAGTATAACGGCACTTTCAATTATAACATTTTTATATTTTAATATAGATTTTAAAAATATTAAAAAAAGCATAAAAAATTTTAAATTCAAGGATACAACTGAAAATGAGTTATGTTATGCAGTTTGTTTTATTGGAATTATTATTATAGTAATTACGGGCATATTTTATTTTACTGATAAAAATGATGAAAAACTAGGTTATAAAAATTATTATGATAAAAATGCAAAAAAGTATAATGTAACTATTGAATCAGATTTTAAAGATAATTTATTATTTAATAAATGTGATATTACATTAAATATTTATGATAGTATGGGAGTTTATGAACATGGCAAAGATAAGTCTTTTACTATTATGCTTCCTATTGGAACTCATAAACTTGAATTTAGTGGAAATAATGATACAGAAATTATAAAATTAAAAGTTAATGGTGAAGTAACTGTAAAATATAAACTTGAATGCCTTTCTGGAGGAATTTACGTAAAAGAAATATCAAAAACTAACAAATAAAATTAAGGAGGTATATATATGGAAAAATGGTCTTTTTGTGATGATAATGATAATTTAATAGGGCTTGTACTTGATGGTAAAAAAACAGCAACCACTAGTATTTTTGATGAAAATGATTTACCAGTTATTGGTAAAAAAAGTATGATTTTATATAGTAATGGTAAGCCAGCCTGCATTATTAAAACCATAGATTATAAAATTTTAAAATTTAAAGATATAGATGAATCACTTTCCTTTTTAGAGGGGGAAGGCTCTTATGCAAATTGGAAACAAAATCATGAAAGATTATTTAAAAGTTATAACCCAGCATTTAATGATAATACTCTTGTAGTATTTGAAAAATTTAAATTAATTAAAAAAATGAATAATATAAAGGTAAAAATGAACACGCTTGATATAGTATTTGGTAATTCTTGCTATAATGGGGTAAAAGAAAGTAATATAAATAATAATATTTTAATGTTTAATACACTTTTTAATATAGGGGATTTATCAAATGTGGATAATTATATAGTTAAATTACCTGATACTAATGAAAACTTTAAAAAAGAATATGAAGTAATTATAGATAATATTAATAAACATAATAAAATTAGAGTATGGACAAGTAGAAAAGATATTTATTCATATTTAATTATGCTTTACATAAGCTCAATAATAAAAAAATATGACTATGATTTATATGTTTTATATGCTGATGATTATAATGCTGATTGTCCTTCCCCTAGTGCAATGAATAGTGAGGAATTAAAAAAACTTTTATTACTTGAACATAAACTATCTAAAAATGAAATATTAAATAATGCAAAAACATGGGATGAATTACTTTATGAGAATACTTTTTTAAGAGTAATTTCAAATGGTAAAGTAAAATCTGTTTCAATAGATTTTTATGATGATTATATTATGTCTACTTTAAAAAAACTTGGAAAAGTTAAGTTATCATTTTTAGTAGGAAAACTAATGGGCAGCGTATATTTACATGATAATTTATATGTTTATTTAATAAATAGATTAATAGATGAAAATAAAATTAAAATATATTTAAATGAAAATACTAGATATTTTGATAGTTTAGTAGAAATAATATAAAGTATTAATTAAAAGTCAATTTTAAGTTAAAATTTTGATATTTATGATAAAGGGTATTAAAGAAAAGACTAGCAAATTTAGAAAAATTAAGATAATTTAAGATTATTCTTATGTATTTGTGCTTCAAATTTAAATTAATATTAATTTATTAAAATAATGATAACTTATACTTGACTTTTTTTGTTTTAAGAATATAATAATCTTTAAATAAAGAGGAAAAATATGGATGAGATGATTTTAAAATCTAATTATGATTTGCAAAAATTATTGTGTTATTATAAGAATTTTTTAGTGACAAATAAAATAAGTTCTTTAAAAAGTATTGATTTTATATTTGAAATATTAGACTTATATCAAATTGATAATAATTATTTAAGAAAAGTTACATTTGATGATAATCTAAAATGTAAGGGTGTATATGTTCCAGAATATCAGCAAATTATATTAAATACTTCTTTGATAGAAACAGCCTATAAATTAAATTTTATTAGTTTTAACCAGTTAATTATTGACTACTTTTGTTTATTATTACATGAAATAAACCATATATTACAGATTCGTTATCGAAATAATATAAATGATGATGTTACTAAAATAATGAATATGAGTGAGTACTTAAAAAAAATTTCAATAAATGAAAAAAATAAATTACACGAATTTTTTCCTGATGAAATTGACTCTAATATTCGTTCTTCTAAAATTGTCTATGAAACTTTTAAAGATGAGGAATCAGAAAAAGCTTTAGTTTACTTTTTAACAAGTAGTTTATTTTACGAAAATAAAATTGTTAATTCTCAAATTAATTTTTTATATCAGCAATTATTGAATTCTACATTTGATGATACTTACTTAATAAATTCAGTATACTATGGTTTAAATAAAAGCGTTGAAGTAATAAAATCAATGTTAGATAGTTATCAAACGCAAAAACTTTGCGTTGATATAGAGGGGGAAAGGAGGTTAAAAAAATGCAATTAGAATATATCACGCCAAATGATGAAATGCAAATTGTTCAGGAGCGTTGGGATGGTTCAGTTGAAGTTTATAATTTTAAAAGTATTTATAGTGAAGCACATTCTCATATTCATTATCCAAATAAATACGATAAAAAAAATAAAGTTATTTATAGAAATCTGAATAATCCAACAAATGATATGCACGGATTCTATCCAACACCACAAGAAGCACAATTTGGTGCAATTCCAAGAAGTAGTATTTATGACTTTGATTATACTTTTGAACAAATTAAAAGTTATATTTTAAATAATCTTGATAAAAGCCAATTGGAACAGGTATTATTATATTTGGGTAATTTAAACCAAGATGATAAAATTGAAAAAACAAGATAATATTTCTTGTTTTTTATGTTATACTTAATTAAAAGGAGAGAATATGAAAAATAATATTTTAATGCAATACTTTATTCAAAATATATTAAATGGAGCAAATTATTATAATGGAATGATTAATGTAAAATTTAGTAATGATGAAATTATAAATACTGATACTAGTACGTTAATAAAATGTGTAGTAAGTTATTTTAATTTAGATAATTTTTATCCTGAAGTAAAAGATTTAAAATTAGACAAAACATTATATGATTCATTAAAAAGTGAATTTGATTTATATAAAAAAGATAATATTGTTAATGCAGTATTAAATGATAATTTAAAAGAATACTTAAATGCTTTAGATAGTAAACAAATTCATTTAGAATTAAAGAAATATTATCAAAATAGATTAACAAATACTGAAGTTATAAAATACATTAAGAAACTAATTGATGACAAAGACTTATATATTTATGATAAGTATTTAAATTATACAAAAGATCAATGTAAAAAAGAAATTAAAACATTGACTGAAATATTTAATATTCTTGATAAAGCAAGTTTTGAAATAAATGACATTGGCATAAAAGAAAAATCTATAACTTTTGAAGTTGGTTCATATGAATATGAAAATATAAGCCCTTGTCTAAATTTTGATATTTATGATATAAGTTATTATACAAGGGTATTAAATTTATTAAAGAAAAGACTAGCAAATTTAGAAAAATAAAGATAATTTAAGATTATTCTTATGTATTTGTACTTCAAACTTAAATTAAAAAAATATAAATTTTGCTTATCTACCATTTTATGGTATAATCTTTTTTATCAAAGGGGGTAACAATGCAAAAATTATATGAAATATATAATGAATTAATAAAACTTGATATGTATAATCCAAAATATTTTGAACTTTATAAAGACTATTTAAAACTACTTATTAAACTTGGTACAAATAGTCCGGTATTTAATAATGATGCACTTATATATAAAAATGGTAACTGTTATTCTTATGCACTTGATTTATTTAATCCAAAAGGTATTTCAAATGAAAAATTAGAACTTGGGTTACATATTGGTTATTTAAGTAATAATATATCAGCATATCCTGATTTAAATAAATATTTATATGGACTTCAAAAAGATTTAGAAACTCTTGAAATAGATAGTTATGAATCATCTTATGATAAAGAAAATGTTCATAATGGATATAAAATAGCATTTTTCTTTTCCAAAAATGATTTTCATTTTGTAAGGCAAAATGCTGATAACAGTTGGTCACATAAAATAGGGTATTTAAATAAAATAGAAAATTTTGAAAGTTTACCACTTACACTAAATAATTATGAATATGTAAAAACTTTAGAAATAGTTAAACCGGTTATAAAAAAATAACCTTTTTTTATTAAAATCACAATTTTTCTTTTGTTTTATATAATATAATGATATACTTTATTTAAAGAAGTAGGATAGTATGAGAAAAAGATTTAAGGGATTATTAAGTTTTATAATGTTTTTACTAATAATATCACTTGTGTTATTAATATTTTACTTTGTTTATAAAAATTATAAAAATGAAGGTGGAGATATAAAAATAACCGGTGATTTATCAATTAATTATCATGATGGAAATAAACTGGAAATAGATAAAACAAAGAAAACTAAAATTACAATTATAAATAATGGTAATGAAGATGAATATTACTATATAGAGTTTGTTAATCCAAAAAATGTTAAAAATGTAAAATATACTTTAACAGATAATAAACTTGTTAATATTATTGATGATATGCCAAAACATAATGAAATAATATCTAGTTATATTTTAATTAAAAGTGGTGAAATACAAGATTATGATTTATCTTTTTCTAATAATGGTGATGAAATAGTTTATTTAGAAATTAATATAGAAAAAGAAAGTTTAGATACAAGTGCTTTTGCAGAAACCATTTTAAAACATAATACTATTAAAGAAAAAAGTGATACTGAAGTAGGAAAAGAAGTTGCTTTAAATGATGAAGGTCTTATTAAGACTACAGATGATTATGGAACGTCTTACTATTTTAGGGGTAATGTTACAAATAACAATGTTTTAATAAATGATTTAAAATTTAAAATAGTAAGAATAAATGGAGATGGTAGTGTAAGGCTTGTTCTTGATGGAGAAACACAAGAATTAAAAAAATATATTGATACAAATGATAAATATTATTATAAAGATAGTGTTATTAAAGCATATTTAGACTCATGGATAGATATTAATTTAAGTAGTTATACATCATTTTTAGCTACTCAAAAATATTGCAATGATATACTTTTAAATGATGGTGAATTTTATGCTTATACAAGAGTTATTAAAGATAATATTCCCTCTCTTATATGTTTAAGTGAAAAAGTTTCTTCGAAAGTTGCCCTTTTGACAGTAGATGAAGTACTTTTTGCTGGCGCTAGTCCAACTGAAGAAAATAAATCATTTTATCTATATAATGAAAACATAACTAATGATAGTTATTTAATGAGTAGTGCAAAAATTGTTTCAGGTGAGTATTATCCATTTACACTTACTGAAAATGGTATGGTTTCTATAGAATTATCTGGTTCTTATTTAAGAAGTATTAGACCAGTTATTACCATTATTAAAACAGCTTTAGTTGAGGGTGATGGTACAATTGATAATCCATATAAACTTATAAAAAATTAAAGATAAAATTCTTTAGTTTTTTTATGTAAAATAAAAAAATAGGTTCATATCAATTAAATCCAGTAATTATCTTGTTCGTATTTTCCTAAAGTAGGTAGATTTAAGAAAATTAGACAACGTAAAATCGTTAAAAAGGGTTTAAAAATCATGAAAATTAATGTATAATTTAATAGTAAGGTACGTAAAATCGAGGTGGAATTTTCTTAAATCTACCTAATATAAGAAAAAAGTATGGTGTACTTACGGGGAAAAAGAGGAGTGTATGATGAAGAAAAAAATAGTGCTGTTTGTATTTTTATTAGTAGGAGTTTTAAGCTTAATTTTAATCTATAAATTTAAGCAAAGTAATTTAAATAAAAATAAACCTGTTAAAGAAGAAAAACTATCTATAATGATAAAAGAAGATGGCGCAACAGATTATACAAAATCAAGTTCAAAAGATATTCCTAAAGGTAATTATGTTTTAAATGAAGAAAAAACACATTGTGAAAATAATGGACAAATAACTAGTTATGATAATGTAAATGGTGTAGTGGGATTTAGTTTTATAGGAAGTGATAAATGCTATTTATATTTTGATTATTATTTTCCCACAAGAAAAGCTTATGATGCCATACTTTTAGATAATGGCAACGGTGCAACAACCGTAGATGAAGCAAAAGCATATATAAGTGGAAAAGGAACACCAACATTTACAGATAGTGCAACAACCAATGAAGGGATGTATAGCACTAAAGATGACCTTGGAATGTCATACTATTTTAGAGGAGCGGTAGATAATAATTGGTTGAAGTTTGGTGAAGTAGGTGGTGAATCAATATACTGGCGAATAATCAGAATAAATGGCGATGGTTCAATAAGATTAATATATACAGGAACAACAGCACCAACAGAAAGTCAAAAGGTAGTAATGACAGGAACCGGTACACAAATAAGTACAAGTGCATTTAATAATAGTGCTAGAAGTTCTGAATATGTAGGATATAAATATGAAATAGGGAAACAACATGGTCTAGCAAAAGATAGTGACATCAAAACCACATTAGAAAATTGGTATAAGACAACAACACTATATATCGATGAAACAGCATCAAAATTAGTAGTAGATACACCATTTTGCTATGACAGAACTGCATCAACAAGTGAAACAGGTACATATGGAGAAATAAGTAATTGGGCATCAACAGGAACAACCTATAACTATGGCAGTTATGGAAGAATATGGGGAAATAAAACAGAACCAAGTTTAAAATGTGCAAATGAATTAGATAAATATAGCGTAGCAAATAAAGCACTTTCTTATCCAGTAGGTTTAATAACGGCAGATGAAATAAATATGGCTGGAGCAGATAATAATCATACTAGCAATAGTTCATATTATTTATATACAGGTCAAGCTTATTGGTCTGGGTCGCCTAACGGTTTCTCTGGTTATAGTAATTTTTCTGGTGTTTTCCGTGTATATTCTTCGGGTGATTTGCGTAATGGTGATGTGAATCTTAATTATGGCGTCCGTGGTTCAGTTTCTCTATCCTCTGAAGCAAAATTATCAGGTGATGGTACATGGAATAATCCATATATAGTAGAAAGTTAAAAAATAATTTGCAACAAAACATAAAAATATGTTATATTATAAATAGGTGAACGTGATGAAATTTCGCGCTACCTAATTCGAATTCAAATTAGAAAACGCTATTCAGGCTAGTACTGTTATAATGAACTCTTTTATAAGCTCAAAAAACTTTACTACACTATGAACGGCGTTTTCTATTGCATCAAAGTTGTAAAAACAAATCTGTAACAGTATGAATAAAAATTCGATTTTAATTATCTTATCTTTAGACATAAGCATCATCCTCCTTTCAGATATTTAACCCCCTGAAATTTGGTGGCAACGCCAGTTCCATCACGTTCAAGTAGTTATTATACATATAAAAAAATATTAATCAATGAATTCGACAAAACATGTCAAAATGTTACAAAATAGCAAATAAGCACTAAAAATAATTAGAGTTTTTTATGTAAAATAAAAAATAGTTTCATATCAAATAAACCCAGTAATTATCTTGTTCGTTTTTTTCTAAAGTAATTTTTTAGTATGCCTTTTTTATATGGACAAATAAATATTTTTAGTGTATAATAAAGCCTATTTTAAGGGGGATAATGTGATAACATATAATGAATTAATAAATACATTACCTTTAATAAAGGATGATGAAGTTCTTTTTAATTATTTAACTAGTTATGAAGTATGTTTATTTATATGTAAAAATTTTAATAAATTATATTCTAATGAAAAATTTAGTTTTAGTTTTAATAATGAAAGATTTTATAAAAAACTAATTTTATATTTTGATAACTTTTATTCTAAAATACTTATTATTAAAAATATAAAAGATGAAAACTTAAAATGTGAACTTATTTTATCACTTGACAATAATACTGCGGATAAAGATTATATAATTTATAATGAAATTAAAAATTTTAAAAATGATGAAAATATATTAAAAGTTATTAAAAATCTTCATGACTTTGATATTATATCATCTTGTTATTTACTTATTAAAAATGAAAAAATACTTAAAAAAAATTTAGGTAAACTTAATAAAAATGATTTACTTAAATATGTACTTACTTTACCTGATGATGAAAAAACTAAATATCTTAATTTAGATTTAGATAATATAGCTATTATTTCTTCGATGAAAAAAGGTATGGTATTAAGTTTTAATGATGAACTTTCTTTTAAAGATAGAAAAAAACTTACCTATAGTGTAAAAGATTATCAAATAAAATATGAATTATTTAAGTTAAATAAAGATTTATTTTCTATTGAAGAAACAAATAATTTATTATGCGAAATATATTCTTTTTTGAAAGATAAAACTATTTTAAATTATTTTAAAAGTGCTGAATTTAAAAGGATAATTTATAGTAATGAAGATATAGTTTCAAGTAAAAATGTTTATCCTATAAAACTTTCTAATATATATACTTTTGGTTTAGAATTTGAGTGTATTCATAAGTATAGTGCTGCTTTTATAAAACTAAATAATATGTTAAATGATTTTATCCTTAAAGAGGAAATATCTATATCTAATGGCTTTGAGGTATCTTCACCAGTACTTAAATATGATAAGGAAAGTCTTGGTAAAATAAAATATATATGTAATTTACTTTCTTTAATTAATGCAAAAGTTAATAATAGCTGTGCTGGTCATATACATGTAGGCTTTTCATGTTTTAAAACTAAAGAGGAACTTCAAAGGTTATATGAACTATATACAAATAATCAAAATATATTTTATTTACTTTCAAATAGAAAAGGTACATTACTTAGAAAAAATGCATCAATTTATGCAATGCCCTTAAATGATATTTTAATATCTAATATTAAATCTGGTTATTTTGATAATGCAAAAGATATAAAAAGTTTTACAAATTTACTTTTTCTTTTACAAGATTATTCAAGATATTATGAAATTAATTTATCTAATTTATATAAAACAATTGAGTTTAGGGTGCCTAATGGAGAAATAAATTATGATGAAATACTTTTAAATATAATTTTATATTTAAAACTTATAGATATTTGTTTAAATATTAATAATAAAGATTTATATGATTATCTTACAAGAATAGATGTTTGCGAGGATACTAAAAAAGATTTATTTCTTAATTTAATTTGTGATAATGATACTTATTTAAAGGGCAAATTTAATGAAAGGTACATAGAAAACTATTATTTAGCAAGAAAAAATGATATGTTTATTAAACCAAGAGAAAGAGTTAAATTTAAATAGGAGGATATATGAAAACAATTAATGATTATTTTTATGGATATAACAAAAATGATATCGAGGATATTATAGAATTTTTATCACCATATGAAAAAGAAATTTTATATATAAAGTTTGGTAAAAATTTAGATACTTATAATAAAATATCTGATAAAAAAATATCAGATGCTTTATATAAAAGAGTTTTTCCTAAAATGCGTTGGTATTTATCTTCATTATGTAAAAAATATGATTCTTTTATAGATTATAAAATTAATTTAAATGATAAACTACTTACTTTATTTAAGGAAAATAAAACTGCTAATGAAATTTGTGAAATACTTTCAATTTCTAAAAAGAAATTATACGAAATGATACTTTCTTTAGAAAATAATGGTTATGTAGAAAAAAGAAAATATTTTTCTGATGGTAATATAACATATAAAAAGTGCAAAGAAATTTCTGATAACATAGATAGTCAAAAAAAGACAATACTTACTCAAAAGGATGCAAATAGTTTAAAATGTATGGTCATATCAGATATTCATGTTGGAAACAAACTTTCTGATATTAATCTTGTATCTAAAGTTTATGATTATGCTAAAAAAAATAATATTCACATAATTTTATGTACTGGAGATTTAATTGATGGAACATTTGGTATACATGAAAAAACTATTGAAAATCCTATTGAGCAAGCAAGTTATTTAATTGAAAAATATCCTTATGATGAAAATATTTTAACTTTTTCTATTTTAGGAGATCATGATTATTCACTTATAAAACGTAAATCAGTTGATTTAATTAATTTATTAAATAATTATAGACATGATATAGTACCATTAAACTATTATAAAGGCTTAATTGAAATAAAATATGATTTAGAGCCTAAGAAAGATTATATTTATTTATATCATAAAACTTTTGGTAAAGGAAAAAATATGTTTGTGCCCATATATTTGTGGGGACATTCTCATAAATTTAATACAAAATTTTCAAATGATATTTTAAAAATCAGTGTTCCATCACTTTCTTATTTGACATCTATTCCTTGTGCATTAGAGCTTACTTTAAATTTTTCTGATAGTCTTATTGTAAATACAAAAGTAAAACATATTGATTTTTCTTTGAAAGGAGAAATTTTAAGTACTAATTCATTTGATTTTATTGATAGAAATAATGAATGTAATAGAATATTAAAGTAAATAGCACTTTAACTTGACAAGTGCTATTTTTGTGTGCTATAACATTATTGGAGATGAAAAAAATGAAAAAGAAAGAATTTAAATCATCAAGTAAAAGAGTACTTGATTTAATGATTAACTCAATTTATACAAATAAAGAAATATTTTTACGTGAACTTATTTCTAATGCAAGTGATGCTATAGATAAACTTGTTTTTGAAAAGTCTAAAGATGCCTCGATAAGTATAAATCCAGCAGACTTAAAAATATTTATCTCAGTAAATAAAGATAATAGAACTTTAACTATATCTGATAATGGTATAGGTATGAGTGAGGAAGAACTTGATAAAGCACTAGGTACAATTGCTGAAAGTGGAACATTAAAATTTAAAGAGGAAAATCCTGGCAGTAAAGATAATGAAATAATTGGTCAGTTTGGTGTAGGTTTTTACTCTGCATTTATGGTCTCAAAAAAAGTCGAAGTTATTTCTAAAAAAATTAAAAGTAATGATGCATATATTTGGGCTAGCGAAGGTGTAGAGGGCTATACTACCTCAAAAGCTACGAAAAAAGAAAATGGTACAGATATTATTCTTTATTTAAAGGATGATACTGATGATGAAAAATATTCTGATTTTATGGAAGAATACACTATAAGAAACTTAATTAAAAAATATAGTGATTATATTAAATATCCAATTATGATGGAAGTAGAAAACTCTCGTTTAAAAGAGGGTAGCAAAGATGAATATGAAACATATAAAGAAGTTCAAACATTAAACTCTATGAAACCATTATGGAAAAAAGATAAAAAAGATATAACGCCTGATGAATATGATAATTTTTATACCTCAAAATTTTCAGATTACGAAAAACCTTTAAAAGTTATTCATTATAATGCTGAAGGACTGGAAAATTATAAAGCACTTTTATATATTCCATCACATGCACCATTTGATTATTATTATAAAGAATATAAAAAAGGATTGGAACTTTATACAAATGGCGTACTTATAATGGATAAATGTGAAAAACTACTTCCTGATTATTATTCATTTGTAAAAGGTATTATAGATACTGATGATATTCCTTTAAATATATCTCGTGAAACACTTCAAAATGATAAACATGTTTTAGGCATAGCAAAAGGAATAGAAACTAAAGTGCACTGTGCTTTACTAGAGCTTCTTACTAAAGATTTTGATAGTTATAAGAAATTCTTTGAAAGTTTTGGTAATCAAATTAAATTTGGTATATATGGAAGTTATGGCATTAATAAAGACAAAGTTCTTGATTTATTAATATTTTATTCATCAAAGAAAAAAGACTTTATAACTTTAAAAGAATATGTTGACTCTATGGATAGTGAGCAAAAAGAAATTTATTATGCATGCGGAGAAACTATAGAAAAAATAGATTTATTACCTCAAGTGGAAATGGTTAAGGATAAAGGTTATGATATATTATATTTAACTGATTATGCTGATGAATTTACTATTGGGGCAATTAATACATTTATGGAAAAAAGCTTTAAAAATGTATGTGATTCATCACTAGATTTAGACACTAAAGATGAAAAAGAACAGCTTTCTAAATTAAATGAAGAAAGTAAAGATATGCTTTCTAAAATGAAAGATATTTTAAAGGATAAAGTTAGTGATGTTAAAATAACTAATAAACTTAAAAATCATCCAGTATGTTTAACAAGTAATGGTGCTATTTCTACACAAATGGAAAAAGTGATTAATGCAATGCCAAATAGCGAAAAAGTTTCATCATCATTAACACTTGAAATAAATGAAAATCATCCAATACTTTCTAAATTAAATGAATTATATAAAAATAATGAAAAGCAGTTTGAAAAATATACTAAAGTATTATATGCTCAAAGTAAATTAATTGAAGGACTTCCTATTGATAATCCAACAGAACTATCTAATTTAGTTTGTGATTTATTGTCAAAATAAAAACCTTGTTTAAGGTTTTTTTTAGGTGATTTAATCTTGATATAAAATTTTATTTATGATAATATACCATTTATCTGGGGAAAATTATGAATAAAGAATATGTTAATTTAAATGATAATATTTATGCTGTTACAAATGAAAATGGTAATATAAAAATGATTAAATGCTCTTGTGATCCAGAAAACATGTTAAAACTTCAAAATATGCTCGAGGAAAAACAAAAAGAACTAGAAAGTTTATCTAGTTTTATAGCAAAAAAAGATATTCATAGTTTTATAAGAACTTATTTAAACATAATTATTACATTTTTTACTATTTGTGGTGTATTTTTAACTTTTTCAAATCCAACTGCTGCTTTTTGTGTTTTAGGTCTTAATGTTTGTGCAAATGTTACATTAAATGAACTTCTTGGTAGCTTAAGAAAATTAAAAAAGCAAATAACTGAAGCTACAGGAAAAAGTTTAATTATTCTCGAGGAAAAAGAAACACTTGAAAAGGAATATGAAAGTTTATCTAAAATGGTAGAATACAAAGAAGTTTATAATTATGAAAGATATTTAGATAAAAATAAAGATGTTTCTATAGAAAAGCCAATGGTTAGAAAAATTACTTTAAAATAATCCTTTTTAGGATTTTTTTTGATATAATAAATAGGGAAGTGAAAATATGGATATAATTATAATTGGTGCTGGTCCATCAGGGATGATGTGCGCTATAAATGCTAAAAATGAAAATAATAAAGTAATAGTAATTGAAAAAAATGATAAACCTGGAAAAAAACTTTTACTAACAGGAAGTGGGAGATGTAATTATGCAAATGAAAATTTTGAGGAAAATTGTTATTTCTCAGAAAACATGGATGCTATTAAAAATATTATAAATGAAAAAAATAAAAATAAAATGTTTTCTTCACTTGAAAAAATTGGTATATATCCAGATATTATAAATGGTTATTATTATCCATATTCACATAATAGTTCAAGTGTAAATAATTTACTTTATGAAAAATGTAATAATAAAGGCATTAAGTTTATTTTTAATGAAGAAGTTATTGATATTAAAAAAATAGATAATAAATATATAATAAATGATAAGTATAAATGTGATAAACTTGTTATTGCAAGTGGTGGAAAAAGTTATCCTAAAACAGGTAGTGATGGTAAATTATATTCTTTAATTAAAAGCTTTGGCCATAGTGTAACAAATTTATATCCATGTTTAACGCAAATAAAAACAAATCCTATAAAGGAACTTTCTGGTGTTAGACTTAACGCAAGTGTTAGTCTATATGATAATGATAAACTTTTAGCAAAAGAAAAAGGTGAACTTCAGTTTATTGATTATGGGGTCTCTGGAATATGTATATTTAATTTAAGTTGCTATGTTAAAAAGGATAATCTTACTTTAAAAATAAATTTTTTGCCAGAAACTAATAATTTTTTCGAAGAAAGATTTAATAAACTACCTAAGTTAAGTTTAATAAACTCTTTAGAAAGTATAGTTAATTATAAAGTATTAAAATATATTTTTAAAAAAACTAAAATTAATGAAAACGCAAGATTTAAAAGTCTTACTGAAAATGAAAAGAAACTTTTAAAGGATAGTCTTACTTCATTTACTTTAAATGTATTTGGCACAAATGATTATGATAAAGCTCAGGTTACTATGGGCGGTATTTCTCTTTTAGAAATAAACCTTGATACAATGGAGTCTAAGTTAACTAATAATTTATATTTAATCGGCGAAATTATTGATTTAACTGGTAAATGTGGTGGCTATAATTTAATGGAGTGTTTTATAACTGGCTTAATTTCAGGAAAGGATATTAATGATAAGAGTTAGAAATATTAAAGTAAGTGTTATTAAGGGAAATTTAAATGAAGAAATCTTTAAAAAAATTAAAACTAATAATTTTACTTTAGAAAAAATATTACATAAATCAATTGATGCGAGAAATAAAAATAATGTATTTTATGTTTATGATGTAGTAATTAAATCAAATGAAAAAATTAAATTTAATGAAAATATTTTAAAGTACAAACCTATTGTTAATGAAATTAAAGTTACTGGTAAAAATAAACTAAATGGTCCTATTATAATTATTGGTTTTGGTCCTGCGGGTATGTTTGCTTCTTATATTTTATCATCACTTGGCTATAAAGTAATTGTTTTTGAAAGAGGTAAATGCATTGAAGAAAGAGAAAAAGATGTAATTAATTTTTGGAATAATAATAAATTAAATGCAAACTCTAATGTTCTTTTTGGAGAAGGTGGAGCGGGAACTTTTTCTGATGGAAAATTAATGACAAGTATTAAGGATAAAGAGGGACTTATTTCAAAAGTTTTAGAAATATTTTATCAAAATGGTGCTGATGAAAACGTGCTTTATGAAAATCATCCTCATATAGGTACAGATAAACTAAAGGATATTGTAAAAAATATGCGTGAAAAAGTTATATCTAATAATGGGGAAATTCATTTTGAAAGTATGCTAACTGATATTTTAATAAATGATGGCAAAATAGATAGTATAGTTATTAATAATAAAGATATTTATAAAACGGATAATTTAATTTTGGCTATAGGACATGGTGCAAAAGATACTTTTACTCTTCTTTATGAAAAAGGTGTAAATATTAAAAGTAAACCATTTGCAGTAGGCATTAGAATAATACATGATCAAAAATTAATTAATGAAAATCAATATGGAAAAGCAAATAAATTTTTACCACCCGCAGAATATAAATTAACCTATCAAGCAAGTACTGACAAAGGTGTTTATTCATTTTGTATGTGCCCTGGAGGATATGTTGTAAATTCATCTAGTGAAAAAGGTTTTTTATCTATTAATGGGATGAGCTATGCAAAAAGAGATAGTAAATGTGCTAATAGTGCAATTGTTGTTTCTGTTAACGAAAAAGATTTTGGCACTAGTCCTTTAGGAGGAATAAAATATCAAGAAAATTTAGAAAAAAAAGCATATAATTTAGGAAATGGTGATGTGTTAATTCAAACTTTTAAAGATTATAAAGATAATACTTTAAACACAAAAAACTTTAGTAATTTATGCATTAAAGGAAAATATACTTATGCAAATATAAATGAAGTATTTGATGAAGATATCAATAAATCTTTAAAAGAGGCTATAACTTATTTTGGAAAAAAAATTAAAGACTTTGATGATGATAATGTTATTATTGCTGCTGTTGAAAGTAAAACTAGTAGTCCAGTTAAATTTGAAAGAGATGAAAATATGCAGTGCAATATAAAAGGAGTATATGTTATTGGCGAAGGTTCTGGCTATTCTGGAGGAATTACCACAAGTGCTATCGAAGGAATAAAAGTTTCAAGAATTATTGCTTCAATATATAAAAATTAAAAAATATTAGAAATTTTTTAATATTTTATTAGTTGTATTAGATATTTTTATATGGTATTATAATCATAAATTTATGGGGGATATATGGAAAATATTATTAATTTAGACCTTTTAGTGACTGAGAATGTATGGGGCCCACTTACATTAACAATTTTACCTAGTTATAGAGCACAAACAAAATCAACAGATTTTGCTTATTTAAGCGGTGCTTCTTATAGAAAATGACTTGGCCCAAATGGTGAATATGGTAACTTTTCACTTGCATATACAAAAAGTCCTGCACCCAAAGGTAAAGTAATATGTATTGACTTTAAGGGTGGAAAAATTGTCGTAAATCCAGAATATGAACGTGGTGTAATAAGACCAATTTTTAGAAATGAAAAAGTTTATAATAATTTGAGAAATTATAATATGCGTTTTATAGATAATGAAAAAATAATCGATTTTGGTAGATATCCACAAAATGTACCAGAGAGCGAAATGCAAATAAAACTAAATAGAACTTTTAATAAAACTTTAAAGGAAACTGGAATTACATTTTCTTATGTTTTATCTGATAAAGTAGAAACTTTAAAAGAGTATACTATTGATAATAGATATTTTGTAAGATGTAAAATAAATTTTCTTAATAAAAGTGATGTAATATTTAATAATAAAAGTTATGGTAATAGTGAATATATATGGGTTGAGATATTACCTGTACAGTGGCTTGTAGATGATGAAACAAAAACATTTATCTGTAAATATGGTCTTATTTCTAATATAAAATTTTCTCAAAATAATTATTATGATGGTAAGTTTGAAAATACATTTATTAAAAAGTTTATGGATGAATATATGGCTAAAGATTTATTTGCTTTAGAAAAAAAATTTGTTAATAAAAAAATTAATAAATTAACTTATAATACATATAATTTTGATTTTGAAAATGTTAGTGAAGAAGAAATTATAAAGGGAGCTATAGAAAGTGATGTGG
Organism: uncultured Bacilli bacterium; assembly: GCA_934098665.1. GTDB lineage: Bacteria > Bacillota_I > Bacilli_A > RF39 > UBA660 > UBA6448. The sequence continues at coordinate 9,657 of CAKOOO010000008.1, read as the reverse complement.
CGGTATTCTTACATGGTAATTCTTCGGAAGGTAAAAGTGCAAGAATTAAAACCCTTGATAAAAATGCTATTATGATTTATTTATGTAATGCAACACCTGATAGTTTAAATGGTAAGAGTGTATATAACTCAATTACTAATGAAATGATAGATATAAAACCGACATGGCTTATTAAATTAGAAAGTATTTGTGAAAAAGAACCAGATAAAAATCATATATTATTTTTTGATGAACTTACAAATGCACTACCAAGTATTCAAGGAATAGCCTTTAATATAATACTTGGTAAAGAGGTAAATGGTAAATGGAAACTACCGGATAATGCAAGAGTGGTAGCAGCAGGAAATGAAATGGAAGAAAGTATAAGTGCAAATAAATTATCTAAGCCATTATTTAATAGATTTGCACATGTATATATAAAAACAACTACACCATCATGGATAAAATGGGCAAGTGAAAATAATATTCATCCAGCAATAATATCTTATATAGCATATACAAATGGATCATCTCTTCGAAGTGAATATACTGGTGAAAAACCGAATGCTGATCCAAGAAAATGGGAAATGGCCTCAAAGATACTTTATAAAACTGGAAAACCAGAAATGATTCGAGCTTTGGTAGGAAATGAAATAACTAAAGAGTTTTGTCATTTTTGTAAAACAAAAACAATAACTTTAAATGATATAATAAACGGTAATATTACTGAAGAAATGCTAAATATGGATATTGCTGAAAAATATATAACCGTAGGAAGTCTTACAAATATAGACATAAAATATTATGAAGTGGTAAAATGTTTTATAGAAAAATTAGGGCAAGAATATTTATCATTATTTAACTTATTATGGAGTCAAAATAATGAAGAAAAACTGGAAATGGTTTTAGAATATGAAATGGAAGGGAAAAGAAAATTATGAGTGAAGAAAAAAAAGAACTACTGTATAGTTATATGAAAAGTAATGTATGTCCAATTTTAATAAAGGTACCAGATAATTTTGTATTTCCTAATAGTGTTTATTTACCTGCATCATGCGAAAAAGAAGAACTTGTTGGCTATTATAAGAAAAATGCATATTTTCCTCCGAAATGGTTAAGTCCTCTTTTTGATGCAACTAAAATTTTAGTTATAGATAAAATTGATAGTATTACTAAAGAAGAACAATTAAAATTTAAAGAACTTTTAAAGGCAAAAAAAATATCTACTTTTGGACTTCCCAAAGATACAGTAATAATTGTTACTTACAATAATCTTAATATTAATGAAGAAATATATGGTTTAATGGCTCATATAAAGGATTAATATGGATATTGAAAAAATTAAAAATAAACTTCTTATAAAATATCCTTTCTTTGGAAGAGTTATTTCAAATGTAAAGTATAAAGAAATGGAAAGTGTACAAACTGCTGCGACTGATGGACAAGTTATATATTATAGCAAAAATTTTATGGATACTTTAGATGATAGTGAAAAATTATTTGTATTTGCTCATGAAGTATGTCATATTGCTTTTAACCATATTTTAAGAAGTAAGGATAAAGATGAAAGACTTTGGAATATTGCCACAGATGCTGTAATTAATGCGTTTTTAAAAAATGATGGTCTTAAAATGGTAAATGGAGCTACTAATATAAATGGAGCTATTAAATATGATAGTGAGGGGCTTTATGAAATTTTAAAAAATGATAAAGAAAATTTTAAAAATAATTATAGTGAAAGTGGCCATGATAATCATAAAATATGGAAAGATGCTATTTCAAATAATATAAATAGTTCTAATGAAAAATCACATAAGATAAGTGAAAAAAGATGTTTTAAGGAAAATCTTAACGAAAAAAGAAAAGCACTTGAGAAGTTAAAAGAAAAACTATCTTCTACATCAATAATTGAAAATAAAAAAAATATTCATCTTTCTAATATAGGAACTAGTAAAAACTATATAGACTGGCAATACCTTTTGAAAGAAAATTGTAAGTGTGATGTTGACTGGTCATATCAAAATGCATATATTGAAAATGGTGTTTTAATGCCAACACTTGAAAGGTACTTTTACTGTGAAACAGAAATAGTTCTTGATACAAGTGGTTCTATTAATGAAGAACTTTTAAAAAGTTTTTTAAAAGAATGTAAAAATATTTTAAATGCTTCGAAAATAAAAGTTGGATGTTTTGATACGAGGTTTTATGGATTTAAAGAAATAAAAAGCAAACTAGATATTGACAATATGACCTTTGAGGGTGGTGGTGGCACTAATTTTGATGTTGCCGTAAATGCTTTTACAAATAGATGTGATAATAAAATAATTTTTACAGATGGTTATGCAAATATGCCCCAAAAAAGTGTTGATGCAATATGGATGGTTTTTGGAAACATTGAAATTTGTCCTCCAGGTGGGAAAGTTATTTATATTAATGAAGATATGCTAACAAATGCTAAAAGAAAGTAAAATTGCTAGAGATAACTCTAGTTTTTTTATGACTAATAAAATATACTTGCTTTACAAAAAAATGTCAAACTTTAACTTTTTTTAACAAATTTACTCTAAAAAAAAAGGAAAACGGTTTTCAACCGGTAATAATATAAGTGTAGGGGGTAAAATTACCTTACTACAATTTATATAAATTTAAATTGTTAAAAAGGAGGTAAAAAAATGAAAAACGATTTAGAAAAATATAATGAAACAATTTTTGAAAGTATTAAGCATACTGATGAATATGGTAATGAATATTGGTATGCTAGGGAATTGCAAAAAGTATTAGAGTACAGTAAATGGGAAAATTTTGAAAAGATAATAAATAAAGCAAAATGTTCTTGTATAAGTAGCAATTATAAATTACAGGACCATTTTCCTGATGTCAGGAAAATGGTTTCAATAGGTTCAAAAACTCAAAGAGAATTAAATGATTATAAACTATCAAGATATGCTTGTTATCTTATTGCTCAAAATGGTGATAGTCGAAAAAAAGTAATTGCCCTTGCTCAAACTTATTTTGCTATTCAAACAAGAAAACAAGAATTAATTGAGCAAGAATACAATAGTTTAACCGAAGATGAAAAAAGATTATATCGAAGAAATCAGGCAAGAAAAGGAAACTATAATTTAAATAAAACAGCAGTTAATAGTGGAGTAAAAGATTTAGCAAGGTTTCATAATGCTGGTTATAAAGGCCTATATAATGGTGAAACAGCAGATGATATTTTTAAAAGAAAAAAATTAAGATATAGAGAAGACATACTTGATAATATGGGTAGTGAAGAACTTGCAGATAATATATTTAGAATTGCTCAAACAGATGCTAAATTAAAAAGAGATAATGTAGATAATGAGTATACTGCAAATTCGGTTCACTTTGAAGTTGGCAAAAAGGTAAGAAATGCAATTAAAGAATTAGGAGGTACTATGCCTGAAGATTTACCATCACCAAAAAAAAGTTTAAAAGAATTAGCAAAAGAAAAAAACTTATTAATTAAAAAGTAACTAACTTGATATATTATTTAATTTGACCATTTTGCCGGTGCCGGCAAAATGGTCAAAAATGAAAAACAATTTAGAAAATTATAATGAAACAATTTTTGAAAGCATTAAACATATTGATGAATATGGAAATGAATATTGGTATGCTAGAAAACTACAAAAAGTATTGGAGTATAAAAGGTGTGATAAATTTTGCAATGTATTAAAAAGTGCACAAGTTGCTTGTAATGTTAGCAATAATAATGTGTTAGAACATTTTTCCCAAGTGGGAAAAATGATAAATTTAGGTAAAGGTGGTCAAAGAGAAGTTTCTGATTATAAATTATTCAGATATGCTTGTTACTTAATAGCACAAAATGGTAATAGTAATGATTCTTATTGGCTTCCTGTGTTCAGGAAGCCAATATGAACTGGTAAAGGTAAAGTTGAGTATATTAACGATTATAAATTATCAAAATATATCAGTTATTTAGAAGTCTAGAATGCTAATCTTAAAAAGAAAAATAAAAAATATTATTAGTTAAAAAGTAATGGATTATAAAAATTAAAATTGTACTTATTATTTAATAAACTAAAATACCTCTAGTTTTTTTAATATTTTTTTTGTATAATTATTTATAGTAAAGGGTTTGATTAATATGTTAAAAAAATATGAAATAGAAAGTTTACAAAAATATTTTGATTTAGTAAATTATTTATCTGCATGTCAGTTATATTTACTTGATAATCCACTTTTAAAAAGAAAATTAGAAATGACTGATATAAAAAAGAAACTAGTGGGTCACTGGGGAACTGTACCATCACAAAATTTTATATATACAAATTTAAACTATTTAATAAAAAAGCATAACTTAGATATGATTTATATTTCTGGTCCAGGTCATGGTGGAAATGCTATGGTAGCAAATACATATGCTGAAGGTACTTATACAAAATTTTATCCAAATATTAGTGAAGATGAAGAAGGACTAAAAAAACTATTTAAACAGTTTTCTTTTCCTGGGGGAATTCCCTCTCATGCGGCACCGGAAACACCTGGTTCAATTAATGAAGGTGGCGAGCTTGGTTATAGCATTGCACATGCTTATGGTGCAGTACTTGATAATCCAAATTTAATTGCAGCGTGCGTTATTGGAGATGGCGAAATGGAAACAGGTCCACTTGCCACAAGTTTACATTTAAATAAATTTATTAATCCTGAAAAAGATGGTTTTGTACTTCCAATACTTAACCTAAATGGATATAAAATAGCAAACCCATCAATATTTGCTCGCATTAGTGAAGAAGAACTAAAAAGTTTAATTTATGGTTATGGATATGAACCGATTATTGTAGATACCAATCTTTTTAATCCGTTTGATACTATGCAAAAAGCTTTAGAATATAGTATTAAACGCTTTAATAAAATTAAATTTGAGTATGCAAAAGGAAAATACAAAAGATTTTATTATCCATTTATAATTTTAAAATCAAAAAAAGGATGGACTTGTCCAAAAGTAGTAAATGGTAAAAATATCGAAGGAACATTTAGAGCACATCAAGTACCACTTGAAATAAAAAATGATGATGATTTAAATTTACTTTATAATTGGCTAAAAAGTTATCATCCCGAAGACTTATTTGATGCAAAAGGTAAAATAAAAAAAGAAGTTAGATGGATACTTCCTGTTGATACAAAGAAAATGGGTGCAAGTGTATATGCAAATGGTGGATTAAAACCTAAAAAATTAGTATTACCTGATTTTACAAGTTATGAAGTAAAAACAAATCATGGTGATGTAAAATCACAAGATATGATTGAGCTTAGTAAATATTTAAGGGATGTCATAAATAATAATACAAATAATTTTAGACTATTTGCTCCGGATGAAACTTTATCAAATAGACTTAACTGTGTTTTTGAAAAAACTAATAGACAGTTCGAAGGAAATATTTATTCATATGATGAATATTTAAATAATGAAGGTAGAGTAATTGATTCATTTTTATCAGAACATGTTTGCCAGGGTTTACTCGAAGGCTATATTTTAACTGGTAGACACGGTATTTTTGACTCTTATGAAGCCTTTGTAAGAATTGTAGATTCTATGGCATCGCAACATGCAAAATGGCTTAAAATGTGTAATCAAATTTCATGGAGAAAAGATATTCCATCACTTAACTATATATTAACAAGTCATACATGGCAGCAGGATCATAATGGTTATACTCATCAAGACCCAGGATTTTTAAATCATATAGTTACTAAAAAAAGTGAAATAGTAAGAATTTATCTTCCAATAGATGCAAACACTTTAATTTCCACTGTGGACCACTGCTTAAATACCGAAAATTATATTAATGTAGTAATTGCCTCAAAGCATCCATCATATCAATGGCTTTCAATAAAAGAGGCAATAGAGCATTGTACAAAAGGAGTAGGAATTTTTAAATGGTGTTCAAATGATGAAGGAAAACCAGATGTTATTTTAGCATCATGTGGAGATACACCTAATATAGAAATCATTGCAGCTTCCACGATTTTAAAAGAAAAACTTCCCAAATTAAAAGTTAGAGTAGTAAACGTTATTGATTTAATGCGTCTTGTTTCAAACGATAAACATCCTCATGGACTTACAAATAGTAAATATAATAAAATTTTTACTAAAGATAAACCAATTATATTTGCTTTTCATGGTTATCCAAATCTTATTCATGAACTTACTTATAATAGAGATAATCAAAATATGCATGTTTTTGGTTATATGGAAGAGGGCACTATTACAACACCATTTGATATGAGAGTTCAAAATAAAATTGATAGATTTAATTTAGTAATTAATGCTTTAAAATATGTTAAAATAAAAGGTAAAGAACAAGTAATAAAGTACTGTGAAGATATGCTTAAAAAACATAGTACATATATAAAACAATATGGTATAGATATAAAAGAAGTTAGAGAATGGAAATTCAAATAAAAAAGCTTAAGGAAAAATTTCTTAAGCTTTTATTCTGGGTCATAATAGGCAAATGATGTTACTTCATCTTCACTTGGATCATTTTCAAATTCAATTTTTTGTGTCTTTGAGGAATGCTTTCCTGATGCATCAGTTATAGTATATTTTATCCAGTATTGGTTGATATTTCTTAAAGTATCAACTTCATGGTAAACTTCATGAGTTATTGTATAATCATCTTTATCATCCCATGCAATTAAATGGTTATAATTAATATCATTTATACTAACTACTTTGTATACATTATCCTTAAATTTTATAATAGGTATTGCAATATCCTGGGGATTATCTACATCCTTTAGATATGTTCCTGACGTATTATTTGCTATCCAACCTTTTTTACCTTCGGGAAGCTGTACATAATACCAATAAAGGTTAGGGTCATTTAAATCATTTTTAATAACTTTATATATCCCACCTTTTTCAACTTTACCAATTATGTTTGAATATCTATCAGCATGATCACGTACATTTATGTAATCATTAAGTATTTCTACATGCCAAGTTTTTTTAGCATCCGCTATACGTTTTTCTTCAATTTTATTAGCTTTATATTTTTTAAAACCAAAAAAACCTCCAACTAACACACCTATAATAAGTAATGTTATAAAAAATTTTTTCACACTTTCACTTCCTTAAAATTATCTTATCATACTTTTTTATTTATTACTACTTTAAATAATATATTTACATTGATTATTGTATAATAAGCTTATTTATGATAAAATAATCCATGCCAAAGGGGGATTTATGGATAAACTTTATTTAGATTTTAATGAAGATGGACTTCTTACAATGTTTATTGAGGGGAATATAGATAAATTTAAAAGTACTTTAAAATTTAAAAATAATAAATATTTTTTTGGAGTTGAAAAAAGGTTAATCAAAGATAAAAACTTAATAGATAAATTAAAGTACGAACGCGTTTCTTTAATACCTAAAGTAGATACAATTAACTGCAAAAAGAAAGAAAAAATTGAACCCACTAATGAAGAAAAATATGAAGTTCAGGGCTTACCTGATGATATAATATTCGATGGTAAAAACTTTTATAATTTAGTTCCTTTAGAGTGGAAAGATAATGGTAATAATTTTACTTGCCTTAATACCTTTTATACAAAAAGTTTTGTTAAAGAAATTCTTCATAAAAAGTTAATGAAAACTTGTGTAATGAATGATTATTTAAATGATACTATATTACCTGAAATTTTTGATGTTAAAGAGGTAGACAGAACAGATTTATATGAAGCATCATATAAGATTTTTAATGAAGTTCTCGAAAAAATTGAACTTCCAAATCATATAAAAAAAATAGACATTAATTATGAAAATGGGAAAATAATTTTAGAAAAACCAAAAACTTTAATAAAAATAGATATTCCAGGGGAAGTAAGAAACATAAAATGTTTTTCGGATGATTTAAGATATAAAAGGCATCTTCTTTATAATATATTTATTCCAAAAACAGTTAAATACATAGAAAAATTTTTAGTAAATTATGATGGAAAGATTAATCAACTTGTTTTTGATAAAAATTTTGATGGCGAAGTAGTTTACCGTTCATTGATTTCGTTTAATGAAATTATTAACTTAAAAATTCCTTGTAACAAGGCGTTATTTAAAAATATTATAAATATTGGTAATAGAGAATTTTCATATATATTTGATAAAAACAGTAAATTAACATTAAATTATAAAAACGTAAAAGAACTTTTAGATTTTTTAAATTATTTTATATTGTTAGATAAAAAGTTAGATAGTAAAAAAAGTAGAAAGTATATGTTTAACAAAGAATTTGATAAATATGTTCCAGGTATAGAATTTATGTTTGATAATAAAAAATGGAAATATTTTTTATATGACTTTTGTAAAAAAGCATCTTTAAAAGACATTGAAATAACGTTATGTGGACCACAGCTTTCTAAAAAAAATCAAAATAAATTAAAAAGAATGCTTAAAAATGATAATGTTCATTTTGTAATTGATGAATTAGAAAATAAAAAGTTAGAAAAGTTTGAAGAAAAACAAGAAGAAAATAAAACAACTTTAATGGCGGATGATATAATCGAAGAAATATTATCTATAGATTACTTTGGTCTTGATAAAGAAAACGTAAAAAATAAAGTTAATGAAATACTAATTAAATATAACGAAGAATTAGCAAATTTAAAGGGCGGTTTATCACTTCAAAGTGAGGAAGGGCTTTATAATAATCTTTTAGTAAAACTTAATATTCTAAAGGATAGTTTATATAGTGGTTTTGAAAAAAATATTGAAGTATATGATATGCTTGATGAAGTAAATCTTTTATTAAGAATTTTAAATAAAGAAGAAGTAATGATATCAAATTCTTTAGAGGAGGACTTTTACCTTTTATCTAATAACATTCTTCCTTTTACTAATGAAAAAATTACTGATGATTTAAGAAATTATTTGAAATTAGAAAAAGAAAAAATAGAAAACTATCTTAAAACAAATGATAATAAACCTTATGAAGATATGAAAAAATTTATAATAAGCATAAGAACATATTTAAATGTAATACTACTTAGCATAAGAAATTATTTAAATAAAAAGGATATATTAAGTGTTATAAATGATTATATAAATATGCAAATGCAAATTAATTATCAAGAACCTATTAAAAATTATCTATCAATGATTTTATTTGAAATAGATAAAACTAAAAAAGAAATATTAGATATTGATCCATTTAACAATGAGATTTCTAATATTATTAATAAAATAAACACTAATTATAGTGATATGGAAAGTAATGAAATTATTAAATATTTAGATAGTATTTTAATAGAAATTTATAGGTTACATATTGACCTTAAATATAGTGAAGTAAGAAAACTAAAAAAAGAAAGTTATAAAATAAAATTACTTTAAAAAAAGGAAGGAGTTTATTATGGAAGAAAAAGCTGTTAATAATGGAGTATACTTAACATTTATTTCAGAACCTGAAATACAAATGCCTTATAAATTAAATGTTTTTAGAGAAAAAGGAATAGGCGCATCTCAAACAGATTTTACTAAATTTTTATATGGCGAAAATAATTCGTATTTAACTACTTATGAAAGTCTAAATAAAAAGCAAAACACAAGCGATAGTATAAGAAATTATAATATTAAAAATTATTATGGCATTAGACCAGTTTTAAAAACTGATGGTTTAATGA
>CAKOOO010000007.1 GCA_934098665.1 uncultured Bacilli bacterium | reverse complement strand
TGTTATAATAACAAAAAACATAAAGAAATCAAAATTTTTAACTTGAAGTCTTTATGTTTAACATTATACGTGTTATATTATAAATAGGTGAACGTGATAAAATTTCGCGTTACCAAAAGTTTTTAAGATTTGGAAACGCTATTCAGGCTAGTACTGTTATAATGAACTCTTTTATAAGCTCAAAAAACTTTACTACACCATGAACGGCGTTTTCTATTGTCTCAAAGCTGTAAAAACAAATCTGTAACAGTATGAATAAAAATTCGATTTTAATTATCTTATCTTTAGACATAAGCATCATCCTCATTTCAGATATTTAACCCCCTGAAATTTGGTGGCAACGCCAGCTTTATCACGTTCAAGTAGTTATTATATATACAAAAAATAAAAAATCAAGAAATTCGACAGAACATGTCAAAATGTTACAAAATATCAAATAAGCACTAAAAAAATTAGTGTTTTTTTAAGTGTAAATTAAAAAAATAAGTTTATAGCAAATAATCCTAGTAATTACCTTGTTCGTATTTTCCTAAAGTAGGTAGATTTAAGAAAATCTTACCTCGTATTTACGTATCTTACTATTAAATAATACAACATTTTTTATAATTTTTAAAGCCTAAATAACGAAATTACGCATGTCTATTTTCTTAAATCTACCTAATATAAGAAAACTTGATGACGTACTTACGGCAAAAAATTAAGATTTAAATTTTGGAAAAATTTTAATTGTTCGTATTTATTTAAATAATAAATAACATACTAAAGAAAGGTAATAAAATGAAAGGTCTATTTGTAAAATTAAAAAATAAATTTAATGAAAATAAAAATAGAAATATGTTAATATTGGTTATAATAATATTAACAGTTTTATCAAGCATAACATTAATAACATATTCATTTTATCAAAATAGGTCAAGTAATTTAATAATCGCAGGAGTAGCCTCAATAGATAAAAGTGATGTAAGAATAAAAGTTTATAGAGAAGATAAAGATAGTAGTGGTAATGGAACAAATACTTATACATTATCTTATTACATACCTAATTCTAATTCATATAGTTATAATGAAAGTAAAAGTAGTTGTGATGATGGACTTGTAATAGAAAGTTATGAAAATAATATATTTAATGTTAAGACCACGAAAAAGGGAACATGTAAAGTATATTTTGATGCAATAGATGGATATATAGATGATTATGAAGTAAATTTATTTGTACAAGAGGAAATAGAAAGTACTGATGATAAAAATTATAAACAGATGGGAGAGCTTCCTTTATATGAAACAGGGTATTACTATACTATAAATGAAAGTAAAACAAGTTGTAGTCCAAGTGCTACTTCATATCTTATAGGAAGTGAAGTTTATATAAAAACAAATACAAAAACTATATGTAATGTTTATGTAGATAAAAATATAGATAATACTTTACCTACAATAGAAAATATAAATGCAAGTAATAATAAACTTACTGCATATATAAATGATAATGCATCATTATCTTATTATGGACTATCAAGTAGTAGTGATACTGAACCTGAAGAGTGGATAAGTATTAATGAAACACCTTATTCTTTATCAATACCAATAACAAAAGATACACCTTATTTATGGGTAAAAGATAGTGCAAATAATATTAAAGTATCAGATGAAATAATTTTCGGAAGAAGTTTTAGCGAAATAATAGTAGTAAAAAATGAAACTACCTCATCACAAAATAGTTCATATAAATATATTATTAAAAATGAAAATGGATTAAGATATGAAGGACAAGATCCAGACAATTATATATGTTTTGATGATAAAGAAACAGGTGAGTGTACAAGTGAAGATTATTTATTTAGAATAATAGGTTTATTCGAGGAAGACTATTCTATTGATGGAACAAATAGTAGTGGTACAAAATCAGTAGTAAAACTAATTAAAAATACAAATTATGGTTCATCAGGGATGTATTGGAATAGTAATAAATCTAATAACTGGAGCACAGCTTCACTAAAAATAGAATTAAATGGAACATATTTAAATTCATTAAATAATCTTTCAAATATAAATCAAAACTTTATAAATAATGTTGTTCAAGCAAAATGGCATCTAGGTGGAATATCTGGTTCAAATTATAAAACGCTTACAGCAAGTGGAAACTATACTGAAGAAAGAAATACAAATGCAATTTATAGTGGTAATCCAGCAAGTATATATGCAAAAGTAGGAATTATGTATGTAAGTGATTATGCTTATGCGGCATCAGAAACATTAAATAGTGCCACTACTTGTTCAAGAACAACAACTTTATATTCATATAATTCATGTAAAACATATAACTGGCTTTTTAATAATACATTTTTAAATGGTGGAGAATGGGTTTTAAATCCAATATCATCAAATAATGCAAATGCTGCCATTATATATTCAGCGGGTTATGTTCAAGGTGGAAAAGCTGTAACAAATGCGTTATATGCTGTAAGGCCATCACTTTATATAGATGCACAAGCAATGTTAAATCTTGAAACGGATGGTTCAAAAACAAATCCATATAGATTAATGAAGTAGGTGAAAAATGAAAAAACAAATTAAAATAGTATTACCATTATTAATTATTGTATTAATAGTAATTATCTTAATTTATAATAATGTAAATAGTTTAAATAATAAAAATAGATTAATAAATAAAAGTTATGCAATATATGTAAAAGAAAATAATTCAAGTAGTTATACAAATGCAAATAATATTCCAAAAGGAAGCTATGTATTAAATGAAGAAAAAAGTTTTTGCGAAAATAATGGTAAAATATATGAATATGATAATGTAAATGGCTATGTAACATATAAAACAAAAGGTAGTGATAAATGTACTTTATATTTTGATTATGATGGAGTGCCTACAATAAGTAATGTAAGTGTGTCGAATAATACAATAACAGCAACATTTAGTGATGATGTAAATCTACTAGGTTATGCTATAACAACAACTTTAGATGAACCAACAACATGGACAAGTATAAGTGGTAAAACATATTCATTAAATATAACTTTAGATGTATATGGTAAATATTATCTATGGGTAAAAGATAGTGCGGGAAATATAGTTAAATATGAAAATGTTATTGATACAAGAAAATCTTTTCTAGAACAAATACTACTAGATAATCCAGTAGTTCTTACACAAACAACTGTATCTGAAAATACCGAAGACACTACAGGGAAAATATATAAACAAGAAAGTACTTCTTCGTCATTTATGACTGAAGATATTAATGGTGATGGAATTGGCGAAACAGTTTATTATTATTCTGGTAATCCTCAAAAAAATTGGGTAAAATTTGGAAAATGGGAAACTGACTGGTACAGGTGTGATAATGAATACGGTGGTGTAACGTATGAGAGTGTTTGCATTTCAGATGATGAGTCAACTACAACCGCAACTAAAATTGTAAACAGCGGAAGCGATATGTATTGGCGAATAATTAGAAGTAACGAGGATGGCAGTATAAGATTATTATATTCTGGTACAAGTCCTGATGCTACAAGCGCAAGTATCGGAAGAGGTTATGGCTGGGAAATTGGTGATAGTAGTTATTCAGCATATTGGGCAATAGGATATATGAGTGGAGGAACAAATTCATTAGAAAATAGTAGAAAAAATTCTAGTAATTCAGGGACAAAGCAAAAAATTGATAATTGGTATGAAAAAATGCTTTTAAAAAATTATGACAAGTATATAAGTAAAACAGCAATATATTGTAATGATAGAAGTCAGTATTCAAGTGATACTTTAGGAGGCTATGCAAGACAGTGGTGGCAAAATATTGGAACTCCTACTTTCAAATGTGGTGGTAATCCTAAAAATACATCAACTGGTTTAATAGAAACTACACAAGCTGTTGATGATAAATTTTCTGTAAGTACTTCATCAGGCGGTAATGGAAAATTAAAATATGGAATAGCTTTAATGACTGCTGATGAATATTTATATATGGGAGGTTTACCAATGGGAACTACAAGGACATTTTCAAAATATGCATGGTACTATTACAATAGTGTAGGAACTCTTATTCAAGATGAATGGTGGACTATGACACCAGCAAGTACAGATACGTATGCAAAAATGTTTATGATAGTAGTTGGTGATAATTATAATACAAGTCATATTGATGATATATCTATAAGATATGTTGGCGGGGATATAAGACCAGTTATTTCACTAAAATCATGTGTTAAATATGAAAGTGGAGATGGAAGTGCTAGTAATCCATATATTGTAAATATTGATGATGAGTGTGCTAAAGCAGAAAATTAAAAAAATAATTTGTATTAAAACATAAAAATATGTTATATTATAAATAGGAACGTGATAGAATTTCACGTTACCAATTTATTGCTAAAGTGGAAACGCTATCTATGTTAATAAAGCTAAAATAAACTCTTTTAAAAGTCTAAATAACTTTATTAGAACATGGACGGCGTTTTCTATTGTCTCAAAGCTGTATAGACTCATGAGAAATAGTATGCAAATTAAAATATAAATAAAGTATCATTTTTACAAATTATTGTATTTTTTATTAAATTCATTTATAATGTAAGTGGTGATAAAAATGGATATATTATCGGTTAAAGAACCAAATATTGCAGTAAGGGTATCTCAATATCCTGATGATAATAAAAAAGAATTTTTACTTGTGGGAAGAAGTAATGTAGGAAAATCAAGTTTTATAAATTCACTTATTGAAAGAAAAAACTTTGCTCATACATCCTCAAAACCAGGTAAAACGCAAACACTTAATTTCTATTTAGTTAATGATACATTTTATCTTGTAGATGTACCTGGATATGGTTATGCAAATGTATCAAAAGAAAAACAAAAAAAATTTGGTTTAATGATAGAGGATTATATAAAAAATAGAGATAATTTGAAAAGAGTATTTTTACTTGTAGATTATCGCCATAAACCTACTGAAGATGATGTACTAATGTATAACTATTTAAAGTATTATAATTTAAATATTACAGTAGTTGCCACTAAATATGATAAAATAACTAAAAATGGTCGAGCTAAACAAGATAAACTTATTTGTGATACTTTAAAACTAAGTGCAGATGATGTATTTGTACCATTTTCTACCGTAACTAAAAAAGGCAGAGAGGATGTTTTAAAAATTATAGAAAGTTATTTATAAAGGAGAATATATATGAATAAAAAAGGATTTACATTAACTGAACTTCTAGCGGTAATTGTTATTATGAGTATTGTTGCTACAATTGGTTTAGTAAGTGTTACTGGTGTAAAAAGACAAATTAATCAAAAATTATTTACAGATAAATTATCAGAAATTATTGCTTCTGCAGAAAATTGGGGTGAAGATAATAAAGATGAACTTTCTAAAGAACTTACCGCTGGCGATTTAATTGTAAAAAATTATTTTGAAAGTGAGGAAGAAATAGACCCATCATCATATAATAATTATGCATGTAGTCAAGATGCAAAAAGTCCTCTTGGTTATAAAAATGGTAGTAAGTGTAAAAATATTGTAACTAATAATGTAGATAATATAGTTATAAATAATTTAAAAGTAAAAATATTTTTAAAAAATAACCGAGTATATGCATGCATTATAAAAAATGATGAAAATAAAAGCCTTTTAAATGAAGAGGCAGATTATAGTAAATATAGTAGTTTAAATTTATATTGTAAGTAAAATAATATATATTGTTATTTTACATTTTTTTGTGTATAATAACGTTTTAAAAAGGGAGGAAATATGCAAACAGTTTGTTTAATAGGCAAGCCTAACGTAGGGAAAAGTACTATTTTTAATAGATTAATAAAAGAAAAAAAAGCAATTATATTAGATACTCCAGGAGTAACACGTGATAGAATTTATGGAATAGTTCATTTAAAGGATAAATCATTTCATTTAATTGATACCGGAGGACTTTCTTTAGAAAATGGTGATTTTAATAAAGATATTTTAGCTCAAGCAACTCTTGCTATAGATGAAGCTGATTTAATTTTATTTATTGTTGATGCCACAAGTGAAATATCTACTGAAGATAAAGTGGTTGCAAGCATGCTTCATAAATCAAATAAAAATGTATTAGTTTTAGCAAATAAAGCAGATAATAAAGAAAGACAAAATAATTTATATAATTTTTATGAACTTGGTTTTGAAAATATAATAGCAATTTCTGCAGAACATAATATTGGCTTTGATAAACTTAATGCTTATTTAGAAAAAAACATAAGTGAAGGAAAAGAAAAAGAGGATGATAGAGTTAAATTTTGCTTTGTAGGAAGACCAAATGTAGGAAAATCAAGTTTAGTTAATGCTCTTTTGAAAGAAGAAAGATTAATTGTTTCTGATGTAGCGGGTACAACAAGAGATGCTGTTGATAGTACATTTAAATATGATGGTAATGAATATGTTGTTATTGATACTGCAGGTATGAGAAAAAAAGGTAAGATATATGAACAAATTGAAAAATATTCTTATTTACGTTCTTTAAAAGCTATTGACAGAAGCGATGTATGTGTACTTGTTCTTGATGCTAAAGAGGGTATTATAGAGCATGATAAACATATTGCTTCCTATATAACTACTGCAGGTAAAGCTATTGTTATTTGTGTAAATAAATGGGATACAGTTAAAAATCCTGAAGAAGAGTTAAAAAAATGGAAGCTTTTAATGGAAAATGAATTTAAATTTTTATCTTATGCAAAAGTAGTATTTTTATCTGCAAAAACATCAAAAAGACTTTCTACTTTAATGCCACAGGTTATTAATGCATATGAATCTCATAATAGGGTAGTTACCACAAGTAGTTTAAATGACTGTATTATTGAAAGTGTCCAAATGCATAATCCACCTTCATATAAAGGTAAAAGACTTAAAATTTATTTTGCCTCTGAAACAAGTATTAAACCCCCAAAATTTACTTTTGAAGTTAATAATAAAAAGTTAGTTCATTTCTCTTATGAAAGATATTTAGAAAATCAAATAAGAAAAAATTTTGAACTTGATGGAACACCAATTATACTTGAATTTAAAAATAAAAATGATTAGATGTAAGAAATATTTCTTGCATTTTTTTATAATTCAATTGTTACTTTAAAAATTAAAATATTAAAAAAATAATTTAAAAAGTAACAAAAACTATTTCCTTTTTTATTTTAATATTGTATAATTGTTACAAGAAAGGTGTAATTATGAGTGATTTAGAAAAAGTTTTGCAATTAGCACAAAAAAATGATGGATATATTACTACTAAAGAGGTAGTAGATAATGGATTAAATAAAATGGCATTAAAAAGATTATGTGATGGTGGCTTATTAGAAAAAATATCAACTGGATATTATTCATTACCCAATATGGTTGATGATGATTATTTTAAAATTATTTCAAAAAGTAAAAATGCTATTTTTTCTTATAGCACATCTTTATTTTTACATGATTTGTCAGATAGAACACCGCTTTATTTTGATATTACTGTACCTCGTGGTTATGGTGGTTCGCTTCAAAATATTGATGCTGTATCACTTCATTATGTAGATGGGGGAATTTTTAGTATTGGGATAGAAACTATAAAATCACCATTTGGTATGGATATTAAATGTTATGATATTGAAAGAACCATTTGTGATATTATTAAAGATAAAAATCATATGGATAAAGAAATATACACTAAAGCTTTAAAATGGTATGCTCAAAGAAAAGATAAAGATATGTTAAAACTTGCTAAATATTCAAAAAAATTAAATATTGAAAAAGAAGTAGCAGAAATTATGCAGGTAATTTTATAATGAACAGTGATAAACTTAATACACTTATAAAGAAGCGAGCTAATGGAAATAATGATGTATCATTACATCTTCATCAAATGTTTTTCTTTGAACATGTATTAATGAGATTAGAAAAAAGTAAGTATAAAGAAAACATTATTTTAAAGGGTGGTGTATTACTTTCATCAATTATCGGAAGTGAGATGAGAACAACTAAAGATATAGATGCAACTTTAAAAAGTATACCATTAAATGAAAAGTATGTAAAAATAATTTTTGAAGAAATACTGTCTATAAATATAAATGATGGCTTAAATTTTAGAATTGAAAGTGTTAAAGATATTAGGCAGGAAGACAAATACAATGGTTATAGAATAAATGTCTATGGAGAATTTGATAAATTAAAGACACATTTTTTTATAGAAGTAACTACAGCAGATATAATTACTCCTAGAGAAATAAAATATAAATATAATTCTATTTTTGAAAATAAAACTATTAATATTATGGCATATACAATTGAAACCATAATTGCCGAAAAATTTGAAAGTATTATTAGTAAAAATATTACTACTACAAGAGGAAAAGATTTTTATGATTTATATATGTTAGTAAATAATCATAAAAATAAAATAAATAATAATACACTTATTAAAGCAATAGAAAGAACTTTTAGACACAGAAAAACAAATTTTAGCATGGAATATATAAATAACATATTTGAAATAATAAAAGATAGTATAGTTTTAAAAGAATTATTTAATAATTATAGTAAGAAACTTAATTATATAAAAAATATAAGTTATGAAGATACAATTGGTGCAATAAAACAAATACTGGATATACTAAATGAAAAACTATTAATTTGTAGTTAAATATTAAATATAAAAATTGGAAAACTATTTTCTTTTTTTCTTGTTATAAATTTTCTTCATAAAAAAGTGTCAAGAAAGTGTAATTTGTATTTACAAAATTGTTAATGACATTTATAATAAAAATTAAATTTTAAGGAGGGCATTTATGAATAATTTATTACCTGTATTTATTTTAAATGAACTCATTATTCTTCCTAATCAAGAAATTAAAATAGATTTAAGTAATGAATTATCTAAAAATGTTATAAAATCATCTTGTAAAAATAATTTAAATAAAGTTTTAGTTATTGCACCAAAAAATAGTTTGGAGTCTTCACCATCCCTTGAGGATCTTCCTCGTGTTGGTGTTGTATCACTTGTTAAAAGTAAGGTAGAACTTCCTAATGGACGTTTACGTGTTATTTTAAAGGGTGAAGAAAGAGTAAGTATTGAAAAATATTTTAAAAACAGAAATACTAATGTTTTAAAATGTCAAACTAATGTCATTGAGCTTCCTACAATATCTAAAGTAAATGAAACGGCAGTTAAAAGAAAACTTGTATCTTTACTAAAGGAATATATTGCACTTAATAAAAATGTATCTAATTCAATTTTAAAAAAGGTAAGTGATACTAGTGATTTAGGCATTTTAACAGATATAATTACTTCATTTTTACCATTTTCGTTTGAGAAAAAATTATTTTTCATGGAAACAATTAATCCAGCTATTAGAGCTAGTAGTTTAATTGATGATTTAAGCGAAGAAATAAATATTAGTAATATTGACAAACAGCTTAATGAAAAACTCCAAGAGAAAATGGAAAATGGTCAAAGAGAATACATTTTAAAAGAAAAATTAAATGAAATTAATAATGAACTTGGTTTTACTAAAGATAATGAAATTAAGTCATTAAAGGATAAATTATCTTCTTTAGCATTACCTGAAAAAACTAATGATAAACTACTTAATGAAATAAATAAATATTATGCATGCTCAGAGTTTAGTCCAGAGTCATCTGTAATTAAAAATTATTTAGATACTGTTTTATCACTTCCTTGGAATGAAGAAACTACACTTAATTTAAATATAAACAAAATAAATAGTGCTTTAAATGAAAGTCATTATGGCCTTGAGGAAGTAAAAAATAGAGTTATTGAATATGTATCTTTACTAAAGAAAAATAAAAATTTAAGAGCACCAATTATATGCTTAATAGGATATCCTGGTGTTGGTAAAACAAGTATTGCTCAGTCTATTGCTAGTGCATTAAATAGAGAATTTGTAAAAATTAGTGTAGGTGGACTTAATGATTCTACTGAGCTTATTGGTACGCGTAAAACTTATCTTGGAGCACTTCCTGGGAAAATTATTCAATCTTTAATAAAATGTAAAGTTAAAAACCCTATTATATTAATTGATGAAGTAGATAAGATGGTTAAAGATTATAAGGGCGATCCTGCATCAACTTTACTTGAAATACTTGATGAAACTCAAAATAAATTTTTTGTAGATAATTATATTGAAGAACCTTTTGATTTATCTAAAGTAATGTTTATATTAACGGCAAATGAAGAAGATAAAATACCGCCAGCACTAAAGGACCGTCTTGAAATAATTTATATGGATACATATACACTCACTCAAAAAATTCATATAGCAAAAAATTATTTATTAAAAAGCATTTTGAAGGAATATAACTGTGATTTAAAAATAAATAATGAAGTAATTGAATATGTTATTTCTGGTTATACAAAAGAAATAGGTGTAAGAGAACTTAAAAGATGTTTAGAAAGACTTATAAGAAAAGTTATTGTAAATGAACCTAATGTAAAAAATGTTACTATTTTACATGCAAATAAATATTTGATTAATAAAAATAATGATTATATACCTGAAATTAATACATGTGGAGTTGCTAATGTTTTAGCATATACTACTGTAGGAGGGCGATTATCTCATATTGAAGTAGCTAAATACAAAGGAAATAGTAAAACTATTATAACTGGTCAAACTGGCGAAATTTTAAAAGAAAGTGTTTATGTAATAATTTCATATTTAATAGCAAATTATAATATTGATTTAAAAGGATACGATTTACATTTACATTTTACACCATCAAGTATAAAAAAAGATGGACCTTCAGCGGGAATATCAATTGCTTGCGCTATTTTATCTTTATTTAATAAACAAAAACTTCCTAGAAATGTTGCATTTACTGGTGAAATTTCCTTAAAAGGTGATATTCTTCCAGTGGGAGGTTTAAAGGAAAAAATTATCGCAGCGAAGGAAAATGGTATAGTTAAATTTTTCTTACCATCAGCAAATGGGGAAGAACTTGCAAATATTGATAGCGAAATTTTAAGTAATATTGAAATAGTTATGGTTAGTAATTTTAGTGAAATATATAGTGCATTATTTAAATAAAATATGATATAATTACCCTAAATAAGTAAGGTGTGGTTATGAATATAAAAGATGTAAATTATATTTCTTATGGAAATAATAAGAAAGGCGTTATTGTATTTCTTCATGGATGGGGACAAAATCTTCAGATGATGGATATGGTTGGACGTCCTTTTAAGGATAAATATCAAATAATTGTTTTAGATTTACCAGGCTTTGGTAAGTCAAAGGAACCAGATAGTTTTTGGTCTGCAAATGATTATGCTACATTTTTACATGTTTTTTTAGAAAATTTAAAGATAAAAAATCCTGTACTTATTGGCCACTCTTTTGGTGGAAGAGTGGCAATTTGTTATGCTTCAAGGTATAAAACAAAAAAAGTAGTTTTATTTTCATCTCCATTTAGACCTAGTAAAAGCAAAAAAACTTTATTTAAAGTAAAAGTATATAAATTTATAAAAAAAATAAAAATTTTAAAGCCTATTATAGAAAAACTTAAAAATAAATGGGGCTCTACAGATTATAAAAATGCAAGTGAAATTTTAAGGGGTAGTTTAGTAAAAATAGTTAATGAAGATCTAACTGAAAATGCTAAAAAAATTTTAGCGCCAACTCTTTTGATTTATGGAAAGTGTGATAAAGTGGTTCCTTTAAAGGAGGCCCAAGTGCTTTCAAATTTAATAAATGATGCAGGCCTTATTATTTATCCTGGGTTAGGACATTATGCTTATTTAGAAAACTTAAATAATACTATATATATTTTAAATAATTTTTTAGAATAGAAAGGTGATAATATGAAATATATTTTATTTATTTTAATTAACATTTATTACGTATTTGACTTGCTTTTTTACCTTACAATGCTTCAACAAAATAGTTATAATGATAAATGCAAATATTTTAACTTTTTAATAAGTAATATAAAAAGTAATATAACATTTTATTTTTTAAAAATACTTTTTCCAATATCACTTTTACTTTTTAATGAGTTAAATCCTATTTTATATATTTATTTTTATGTAATACTATTTATATTAATTTATTCAAGTATTTTAAATTATAAAAATTATAATAAAAAACTTCCTTTATGTTTTACAAAAAGACTTATAAGAATATTTTCTTTAGATGTATTATTTTATATATTAATAGGCTTTTTTTCATATAAACTTAGTTTATTAAAATTTATTTCATATATGCTTTTATATACATCACAAAATCATTTAATTTTAATACTTATTATATTTATTTTAAAACCTGTTGAACTAATTATATTTAATAAATATAAGAAAAAAGCATTAGATAGATTAAATAAAATGAACGGTATAAAAGTTATTGGTATTACAGGATCATTTGGTAAAACTAGTACTAAAATGATTTTAAATGATATATTAAGTGTAAAATACAAAGGCTTTTGCTCACCAAAGTCCTTTAATACGCCAAATGGAATATTAAAATCAATAAACGAAGAAAAAACTATTTTTAATGATTATTTTATTTGTGAAATGGGTGCAAGAAAAGAAGGCGAAATAAAATATTTATGTAATTTAGTTAAGCCAAAATATGGTATTATTACAAGTATTGGTGCGTGCCATTTAGAAACATTTAAAACTATTGAAAATATTTTAAAAACTAAATTTGAACTTGCAGACTTTTTACCTAGTGATGGAATTTTAATTTTAAATAAAGATGATGAATATATAAAAAAATATAAGGTTTCTTCTAAGGCAAAAATATATTATATTAGTTTAAATGAAAAAGCTGATGCATATGCTAAAAATATTAAAATAACAGCTGAGGGTACATCTTTTGATTTATATATAAAGGGTGAAAAAATAAATGTAAAAACTTCACTTTTAGGTCAAAAAAATATTTATAATATATTATCTTCCTCACTTATGGCATATTTACTCGGTCTTTCTTTAAAAGAAATAAAAAAAGGTATTAGTAATATAAAACCCATTTCTCATAGACTAGAAATAAAGAAGGTAAATAACCTTACAATAATTGATGATAGTTATAATTCTAATCCAATTGGCGCTAAAAATGCTTTAGAGGTATTATCACTTATGGAAGGTGAAAAAATTATTATTACTCCAGGTATGGTAGAAATGGGTAAAGAAGAAAATAATTTAAATTATAATTTTGGAAAAGATATGGCAAATATTTGTGATAAATTTTATTTAATTGGTAAAAAAAGAAGTAATCCAATTGTAAAAGGAATACTAGAAACAAACAAAAACGCAGATATAAAAGTATTTAATAAGTTTGATGATGCATATAATGATGTTATAAAAGGTGTAAAAAGAAAAAATGTTACTCTTTTAATTGAAAATGATTTACCAGATTTATATTTAGAAAAATAGAAAGGAAATTTATGAAAATAAAAGTAGGTTTTATTTATGGTGGAGTTTCAACTGAGCATGAAATAAGTATAATAAGTGCTATTCAAGCTATTAATAATATTGATAAAGAAAAATATGATGTGGTGCCAATATATATTTCAAAAGAAGGAAATTTTTATACCGGAAATATTCTTAAAAATATTGAAAGTTATAAAGATTTAAATAGTTTAATTAAAAAGTTAACGGAAGTAGTTATTATTAAAAAAGATAATACTTTTTGTTTAATAAAAACTAAATTGCCATATAATGCTATAAGTACTATTGATATATTTTTCCCAGTTGTACATGGATATGGTACTGAAGATGGCTCTATCGCAGGCTATTTAGAAACTATTGGAGCACCATTTACAGAAAGTGATGTTTACGCAAGCGTAGTAGGTCAAGATAAAGTAATTCAAAAAGCCCTTTTAAAAGAAAATGGTATAAATGTAACTGATTATATATATTTTTATGAAAGTGATTATTTAAAGGATGAAGAAAAAGTACTTTTAAGTATTGATGCTTTATCATATCCAGTTATTGTTAAACCCGCAAGGCTTGGAAGTAGTGTAGGTATAACTAAAGTTAAAAATAAAAAAGATATTTCATCTGCTATAGAAAATGCACTTAATTATGATGAAAAAATTATAGTTGAAAAAGTAGTAGATAATTTAAAAGAATATAACTGCTCAACTATCGGAGATAATTTTAATTATGAAGCATCTTTAATCGAAGAAGTTAAAGCAAATGATGGTATTTTATCATTTAATGATAAATATTTAACAAATTCAAAAGTAAAAGGTATGGCTAGTGCTAAAAGAATAATTAATCCAAAGATTTCAAAAAATTTAAAAGAGGAAATTATAAATATTAGTATAAAAGCATCAAAAGTACTTAATACAAATGGAGTAGTAAGAATAGACTATTTATATGATGAAAAAAATAAAAAACTATATTTAAATGAACTTAATATTATTCCTGGCTCATTATCATTTTATTTATGGGATATACCATATAAAGATATGCTTACTCAAATAATTGAATTAGGTATAAAAAAATATCAAAATAAATCAAAAAAAATAACTAATTTTGAAAGTAATGTACTTAAAAATTTTAATGAAGTAAAAGGTGTAAAAAAGTAAAAATACATCTTTTTTTTTGAATTTAAATTTGTTATACTATTGTTATAAGGTAAGAAGGTTTTATTATGAAAGAAAATAGTAGTTTAGATAATAAAAAAATTATTTCTCTTGTAAGTATGCTTTGTTTTCTAATAGTTATTATTGGTGCATCTTTTGCATACTTTGGTTCATTTAACAAAAATATATCTAAAGGTAAAGTTAATATTACAATAGATGTTGGTGCAAATGCTACATTTGTAACAAGTGGAGTAGATTTAAATATTGTTATACCACCTTCAAAAATGGTTCAATATGAAGCTGGTACAAAGGCTATTGAAAATAATACTACTTTAGATGTTACTTTAACAAGTGGTAATCCTAAAATAAAAACTACATGTACATTTGATATATATTATGAATATAATCAAAATTCTAGTATATATGGAGATACCTCTACACCTGTTACAGATGCATTTTTAAAAGAGCTTACTTTAAAAATGGGTGGAGATGGAACAAGTGATTATTCACTTGAAAAAAACTTTAATATAGATAGTAACTGGATAAATAACTCAAAAAGATTAGTTGTAAAAAATGCTACAATATCTGATGCTACAACTACAGGTACAACAAAATCATGGAATATTAGTATGGCTTTTTATAATCTTGATAAAGATCAAAATAAACTAGCAGGTAAAACTTTTTCAGGTACCTTTTATGTAGAAAAAGATAGTATTAATTGTGATAATGAAACAAACACTGAAAAGACAATAGAAACTTTAATGACACCAAATAACACAGATATATTTGAAGAAAATGGAATAAGATATGAAGGAGCAAATCCAAATAACTACATCTGTTTAGATAATCAAAAAGAAGGTACATGTTCAGATACTTCATTATTATTTAGAATAATAGGACTTTTTGATGAAGAGTATTCAAATGATGGAATAAATAGTAGTGGAATTAAAAAACTATTAAAAGTAATAGATACAAATAACTATGGTGGAACAGATGGTAAATATTGGAGTGGGTCATCCTCAAATCAATCTAATAATTGGAGTAAATCAACACTGAATGCAGAACTTAATGGAACTTACTTAAGTACATTTCTTGCTACAAGTGGAGTAAATAGTAAACTATCTAGTTCAATAGTAAATGCAAAATGGCATTTAGGAGGGACGAGTGAGTACAATTATAATACTTTAACAGTATATACTGAGGAAAGAAATACAAGTGCAATATACAGTGGTAATCCAGCAAGTATATATGCAAAAGTAGGGTTAATGTATCCTAGTGATTATGGTTATGCAACAGTAGGAGGTACAATAACAAATAAATCAAGTTGTAGAGCAAAAGAATTATCTAATTGGAGTGATTCATCATATAGTGATTGTAAAAATAATGATTGGTTATTTACATCACAAAAGTCTAGTTGGGGTTCAAACAAATCCGAATGGCTTATTTCCCCGTATGCCTTGAATTCGGATCGTGCGTCTACTATTCGTGATGATGGTCATGTTAGCGCTACATATAGCGTCGACGGTAATCAGTTTGCCGTTCGTTCATCATTTTATCTAGATGCAAGCACACTAAAAATAGTTGGTGGTAATGGAACATCTACTAATGCATATAGAATTGGATAGTAATTATGAAAGAAAAAAATTATTGGAAAGATAGAAAATATCTTAATTATGATATGAAGATAGAATTTAATATTCCAAAGAATATGGGATATATAATTGATTTACTCGAAGATTTATATTATAATGATGGTTCTTATGTAGA
This sequence comes from uncultured Bacilli bacterium, assembly GCA_934098665.1. Taxonomy (GTDB): domain Bacteria; phylum Bacillota_I; class Bacilli_A; order RF39; family UBA660; genus UBA6448. Next base: position 22,633 of record CAKOOO010000007.1, on the reverse strand, counting down.
ATATGATGCTTGGTCTGATGCATTACTTTCTACTGCTAAACAAGATTTACTTTGGGGGCAAATAAATGAAAAAGATTTTGATAATTTATGTAAGAAATTTAATTTATAGGGAGGTTTTATGGATATAATAGATTTTACAAATTGTAAAAGTGATAATGAATATTTTGATGGAAAAGCTGGTTCTAAAAAAGGTATTATATATAATAACGAGAAATGGATTTTAAAGTTTGGTAAAAGTACCAGTTCTATGGAAAAAGTTAATATATCATATACTAATAGTCCTATATGTGAATATATAGGAAGTAAAATATATGAAAGTGTTGGTGTACCAGTACATAAATGTATACTTGGAAGTTATGAAGGTATAAATAGAAATGGTGAAACTAAAAAATATTTAGTGGTTGCTTGTAAAAACTTTAAAACTGATATTAATGATAGATTTTATTCTTTTTTAGAAATAGTAAATAATTTTAATCCTGATTATGAAGAAAATCAAAATTTAGATTTAGATTATACAATAGATAGAATAAAAAATAATGGTCTTGTACCAAGTGATGAATTTATAGAAAGATTTTGGAATATGTTTATTATTGATGCATTAATAAATAATAATGATAGACATTATGGAAATTTTGGATTAATAGAAAATAAAGGTAAATACTCTTTAGCACCAGTATATGATAATGGCTCATCTTTTTATAATAAAATTGATAAAGAAAAAGCAAGTGATATATTAAATAATAAAGAAAAATTTATGTCATCTGCATATTTATCAAGAGTTTCAATGTTTGAGGAAAATGGTAAAAAAATTAATCCATATAAATTAATAGAAAGTATGAAATATAAAGACTGTAATAGGATACTTTTAAAAATATTTCCTTTATTAAATTTAGAAAAAATATATAATATCATTGATGAAGTACCGGCTTATTTTAATAATAATGAAGTATTTTCAAATGAAGTTAAATTATTTTATAAAGAAACTATAAAGTATGGTTATGAAGTGCTTTCAAAAGTTTATAATAATCTACAGTAATATGTAGATTTTTTTAATAAAACATTTTGACAAAACTAATGAAATTTTACATTTTTTCATTAGTTTTGTCAAGAAAAATAATGTGATGAATTTAAAATGCAGAGTAATACAAAAATTGTAAAAAATATAAATTTATAAAATAAAAAACATCAAAAAGTTGATGTTTTTATAATGTATCAATAAACTGTAATTGTTCTTTTTTAAGATTATCTTCATCTTGTTTTAATTCTTTACCTAAAAATGCATTTCTTATTTCTATATCATTTTCCCCAAAGTCTGTATCAAGGTCAATTACTTTTACAACTTCTTCAATAGAGGTAAGTCCATTAATAACTTTTAAAAGTCCATCCTCTAAAAGAGTTTTTGTATTATCTTTATTATAAACTAAATTTCTTAAATCTTCTTTTTTAGCATTATTTATTATTGCATCTCTAATATCTTGATTAAGAAGTAGTACTTCATGAAGTGCAACTCTTCCTTTATAACCATCAAAACACTCATCACAGCCTTGAGCTTCATATATTGCCGGTACATCTATATTAAGAACTTTTTTAAATAAGTTTTTCTCATAATTTGTTGTAGGTCTTGATTTTCGACATTTTGGACATAACTTTTTAACAAGTCTTTGAGAAATAATTGCTGTAAGTGCAGAACCTAAAAGGTATCTTTCAACGTCCATATCAAGAAGTCTTTCAATTGTATTAAGTGAGTTATTAGTATGTATTGTAGAAAGAACTAAATGTCCTGTGATAGAGGCTCTAACAGCTATTCTTGCAGTTTCATCGTCACGAATTTCACCGATCATTATAATATTAGGGTCTTGTCTTAAAATAGAACGAAGTGTAGTATTAAAGTCAAGTCCTATTTCACTCATAACTTGTACTTGATTTAAACCTTTCATTTTCATTTCTACTGGGTCTTCAACAGTAATTATATTAGTTTGAGGTTTATTTAAAAGTTGAAGCATTGAATATACAGTTGTACTTTTACCTGAACCTGTAGCACCTGTAACTAAAATAATTCCATTTGGACTAGTTAAGGCAGTTTTAACTTTTTCATAGTTATCATTTGTAAAGCCAAGTGTTTCAAGACCCGCCAAACTCATTGAATAATCAAGTATTCTTATAACAATTTTTTCACCATATATAGTTGGTAGGGAAGATACACGCAGGTCTAATTGTTTTCCATTATCTAGATGCTTAATTGCACCATCTTGGGGAAGGCGAGATTCTGTTATATTCATACCACTAATTATTTTAACTCTTGTAGTTAAATTCTTTTTAACGCTATCTGGAATACGACAATAATCATGAAGTTCACCATCTATTCTTATTCTTGCATTTATACCCTTTTCCTCAGGGTCAAAATGAATATCTGATGCACCTTTTTTAATAGCATCTTCAATAATTTCATTAACAATATCTACTATTGGTTTATTATCATAATCAAATTCTCTATACATAGCACACTATCCCTTTACTATAACAATTATATAATATTTTTTTCTAATACTCAAGGTAAAAAAGTTTTTGTAATAACTTTCTTTTTTTTTCATACTCTTTAATAGAAAAGGTGATTTGATGAAAGATGAAAATGTAATTGCCTCATTAAGTAAAAGAGCAGGTGGTGAAATATATCTTGGTGTTGTTGGAGCTGTTAGAACCGGTAAATCTACATTTATAAAAAGGTTTATTGAAAATTTAGTGGTTCCAAATATCACTGATGAATATGAAAAGAAAAAATGCTTAGATGAGGTACCACAGTCGGCTCAAGGTAAACAGGTTATGACTACTGAGCCAAAATTTGTTCCTTCTTCGGGAGCTAGAGTTAAAGTTGATGAGTTTGAAACTAATATTAAACTTGTTGACTGTGTAGGTTATGTAATAAATGATGCCACAGGATTTTTAGATGCTGATGGTAATCCACGTATGGTTAAAAGCCCATGGTTCGAAGATTATATTCCTCTTACCGAAGCAGCTCAACTTGGAACAGAAAAAGTTATTAAAGATCATGCAACAATTGCAATTGTGGTAACAACAGATGGAAGTATTACTGAAATAAAAAGAGAAAATTATATTGAAGCCGAAGAAAAAGTTGTAAGTGAACTTCAAGAAATAGGTAAACCGTTTATTGTCGTTTTAAATTCTACTCATCCAGAAAGTAAGGAAACAAAAGATTTAGCAAAACAAATGGAAATGGATTATAATGTTCCTGTAATATGTAAAAGTGTAGATAAAATGGATGAAAGTGAGTTTACAGACATGCTTCGAAGTGCTTTATATGAATTCCCTGTAAATAATATAAATGTTAAAATTCCAAAATGGATTGATATTTTACCAAACGATAATGAAATTAAAAATCATTATATGGATAAGATAAGAGAAATACTTTATAACATTAATAAACTAAAAGATGTTGAAAGTATAAATAATTTATTTACGCAAAGTGAATATATTGAAAAAAGTTATATATCATCATTTTCAGCGGGAACTGGAGATGTAGTTATAACACTTGAAAGTCCAAGTGAGCTTTACACCAAAGTTTTAAAAGATGCAATTGGTGGACAAGAAATACTAAAATCTAATTTATTAAGTATGTTTGTATCCTATAATGAAAATGAGATAGAACTAAAAAATATAAAAAATGCAATTAAAATGGCAAAAAATACTGGTTATGGAATAATTTATCCCACTATAAAGGATATGAATTTAAGTACACCAGAAATTATCAAACAAGGTAGTAGGTTTGGTGTAAAACTTAAAGCTAAAGCAAGTAGTCTTCATTTAATAAAAGTTGATGTAGAATCTACATTTGAGCCTATTATAGGATCAGAAATTCAGTCAAAAGAATTAATTGATTATATAATGAAAGACTATGAAAATGATAAAAATAGTATATGGCAAAGTGAAATATTTGGTCGAAGTTTAGAACAAATAGTTAAAGAGGGTATTGAAGCAAAACTTGCACTTATGCCGGAGAATGCTCGCTTTAAACTTGCAAATACAGTTACAAAAATTGTTAATAAGGGAGCAAATAACTTAATTGCAATTGTAATTTAACTAAAAAAAGTGCAAAAACAAATAAAAAATGCACTTTTTTTATTGATTTTCCTTTAAAAATTTGATATCTTTAATTTGTAAGGTAAAGCCTTATAAAATACATATAGGAGGTAAAACACATGTCTAAAACTGAATTAGTAGAATTTATTGCTAATAAAGCTGGGCTTTCAAAAGCTGATGCAACTCGTGCATTAGACGCTTGTCTTGAAGGAATTGTTTCTGGACTTAAAAAAGAAGGAAAAGTTACTTTAGTTGGTTTTGGAACATTCTCTGCTAAAAAAAGAGCTGCTAGAGAAGGTATCAACCCACTTACTAAAGAACCACTTAAAATTCCTGCAAAAACAGTTGCTTCTTTCAAAGCTGGTAGCAAATTAAAAGACGCATTAAATTAATAGGCAAAATAAGGGCTAGAATTATCTAGTCTTTTTTTGTGAGTTAAATTTAAACATATTTTTTATTTACACTAATAAAACAAAAATGTTATAATCATGAGGAAAGGTAATTTATAAGTGAAAATAATAAAAAAAATATTATTAATATTATTAACAATTATTATAAGTACTATATTTGTTTTTACAGTTTTAATAGTCTATCAAAAAAATGTATTAAAAAAAGTGCCCTACATACTTGACTATACCAGTTTTATTAATGTTGGCATGAGCATGATTCCAAGTATTAATCCTGGTGATTTAATTTTACTTAAAAAAACTGATAATTATAAAGTTAATGATATAATTACATTTCAAGATGAAAATAATGTTAATACTCATAGAATTATTAAAGTAATAAGTGATAATGAGTATCAAACTAAAGGTGATAATAATAGTTTTGTTGATGGAAAAATTGTTTTAAAAAAAGATATATATGGAGTAGTTTTAATGACTATACCTAAATTTGCAAATTTTTCTAATTTTATTTTAAATAATTACATTTTTATAATAGCATTTATAATATTAATTTTTATAGTAAGGAGGGTTTTAATTGGAGGCAAGCGTAATAATTCAATATCCAGTAAAGGTGCTTGATAAAATATTTACATATAATGTTCCCATTCATTTACAGGATAAAATTAAAGTTGGAATGAAAGTTATTGTTCCCTTTAATAATGATGTAATTAATGGTGTTGTATTAAATCTTGATAATGATAATAAAACTTATTCTTATAATGTTAAAGATATATTAAATATAGATGAAAGTTTTATCTTATCTTTAGAACAGTTAAAACTTGCTTATTTTTTAAAAAAAGAAAGTTTATGTACTTTGATAAGTGCTATTGAGGTATGTCTTCCACCAGCACTTAAAATTAAAAATGATAAAAAAGATTATAAAAAATATGATACATTTATTACTTTAAATAAAAATAAAGATGAAGTAAATAAATATATAATTAATAATGAAAGATATGTAAGTCAAATTAAAATATTAGATTTACTTTTAGAAAAAGAAAGTGTTTTAAAAAAAGAAATTATTGGTAGTAGTTTAAATACTCTACTCAAAAAAGGTATTATAAAAGAAATAAAAAAGGAAAAATATCGTATAAATATTGGTGATAACTTAGTAAATAAAGTTAAATTAAATTTAGAGCAGAAACTAGCCTTTGAAAAAATGGCTAAAGGATTAAACTCTTATAATGTGTATTTACTTCAGGGCGTTACAGGAAGTGGTAAAACTGAAAGCTATATGGCGCTAATTGATAAAGTGCTTGAAAATGATAAAACAGTAATTGTTCTAGTACCGGAAATTTGCTTAACAACTCAAACAGTTCAAAGATTTTATAAAAGATTTGGTAGTAAAGTTGCTATTTTTCATTCAGGACTTTCTGTAGGTGAAAAATATGATGAATATATGAAAATATATAAAGGGGAAGTTAAAATTGTTGTAGGAACACGTTCAAGCATTTTTGTGCCAATTAAAAATCTAGGGCTTATTATTATTGATGAAGAACACTCTGATAGTTATAAGCAAGACTCACTTCCTAGGTATGATGCTATAAAAGTTGCTGAGTATAGGGCAAAGCTTAATAATATACCTTTGGTACTTGCAAGTGCAACACCTTCTTTAGAGTCAAAAGCAAGAACTTTAAAAAACGTATATACCTTAGTGGAAATTAAAAAAAGAGCTAATAATAATCCACTTCCTGAAACTATTTTAGTTGATATGCAAAAAGAAAAAGGCAATATTTTTTCAAAAGAGTTAATTAATTTAATAAATGATAGGCTTAATAAAAATGAACAAATAATATTACTTCTTAATAGACGTGGTTTTTCTACATTTATTACTTGTTCAAATTGTGGTTATACTTATAAATGTCCAAACTGTGATATTACACTTACTTATCATAAGTCAAATGATACTTTAAGGTGTCATTATTGCTCTTATAATATAAAAAAGGATGAACTTTGTCCAAGTTGTCATGAAAACGCTCTTAATTATTTAGGCTTAGGGACTCAAAAAGTAGAAGAAGAAATATTTAACTTATTTAAGTCAGCAAAAGTTATTCGAATGGATCAAGATACTACAACAAAAAAGGGTAGTTATCAAAATATAATTGATGAGTTTGCTTCGGGAAAATATAATATACTTCTTGGTACACAAATGATTAGTAAAGGCCTTGATTTTGCAGGTGTAACTTTAGTGGGAATCATAAATGCAGATACATCTTTAAATATTCCAGATTTTAGGGCAAATGAAAAAACTTTTTCACTGTTATATCAAACAAGTGGTAGAGCAGGAAGGGGTAAAAAGCCAGGTACTGTCGTAATTCAAACATTTAACCCTGATAATAAAGTTTTAAATTATGTAAAGGGTAATGATTATGACTCATTTTTTAAATATGAACTTGATATTAGACACAAACTATATTATCCACCATTTTGCTATATTGCCTTAATTAAAGTATTAAGTAAATCTTATGAATATTCTTCAAAAGAGGCAAATATAATAAAAAAACATTTATCTAATAAACTAAATAAAAATATTGTTATTTTAGGACCAACTCCAGCCTCACTATTTAAAGTAAATAACATTTATCATTTCCAAATTGCTATAAAATATAAAAATGAAGAAGATGTACTAAAAATACTAAACGAAATAAATGATAAATATGTACTAAATAAAAATGTTGAAGTTCAAATAACCATTAATCCTAGTAAATTTTAAAAAAAAGAGCTTTTGACTCTTTTTTGTTTTAATGGTTACCCAGATAGGATTCGAACCCATGGAATGTCAGGACCAGAACCTGATGCCTTACCGCTTGGCTACTGGGTAATTGCAACTATATATTACCACAATAAATAATTAATTTCTATATAAAATTTTTATTTTGATAAATATATGGAAAAATATTGACTTAAAGATGTATTTTTGATAAGATTTTATTGTTTTAAGTCATTTCATCCACTCTAAAAAGGTTTTAAAAAAATTATTTTACCTTAAAGGTGTGACTTATGAAAAGGAGGAAAAGAAATGAAAGCAATAATTAAAACAGGTGGAAAACAATATTATGTTGAAGAATCTAACCGTATTTATATTGAAAAATTAGATGCACAGGTTGGACAAACTGTTACATTCGACGAAGTATTATATGTTAATGGAAAAGCAGGAAAACCATTTGTAAAAGGTGCATCAGTTGAAGCTGAAGTAATTAAAAATGGTAGAGGTAAAAAAATAAGAGTATTCCATTATCGTCCTAAAAAGAAATTTAGAAAAACTCAAGGACATAGACAAGCATATACTTTAGTAGAAATTAAAAAAATTAATGGTTAATAATGATTAAAATAGTAAAAAATGAAAGCCAAATAAAAATAAGTGGTCATGCTTTATATGCTGAAAAAGGCAAAGATATAGTTTGTGCTAGCGTATCAAGTATAATTTATACTACTGTAAATGGACTTTTAAATATTAATCCTAAAAGTATTTTATTTTCAGATAATGATGAATATATGGAAATAAAAATTGTTTTAAAGGATAATATTACTAATGCTTTAATTGAAAATATGATGACTTTACTTACTCAACTTGCAAAAAGTTATCCTAAAAATATTAAAGTAGATATAAAAAATAATAGTAAAGGAGAATAAGATATGTTAATTATAGGTTTAAATATTCAAAGATTTGCTCACGTTAAAGCTCAAGGTTCAACTAAAAATAACCGTGATTCAGCAGGTCGTAGATTAGGAGCTAAACTTTCTGATGGTCAAACTTGTAATGCAGGTAGCATCATTTACCGTCAAAGAGGAACAAGAATTTATCCAGGAACAAATGTAGGCATGGGTAAAGATCATACTTTATTTGCTAAAGTAAGTGGAACTGTAAAGTATGAAAGATTAGGAAAAGATAAGAAAAAAGTATCTGTTTATGAAAATTAATGCCTTATGGCATTTTTTTTAAGGAGGAAATTATGTATAGTATTTGTATTGAAAATGAAATTTTTACTTTACCTTGCAAAATAAATATTAATGTTTTTGCACCTTTATTTGATGATGGAATAATTTATTTGCCTAAAGAAAATGATAAAAGTTATAACTATTATATAAACAAAATTTTTGATTATTTACAAATGCATTATGATTTTTATTTAGATGGTAAAGAAAGTATTTTAAAAAATAATATGTTTTATACTAGATGTATGAATGCATATTTTATGGAAAATAATATGATAGAGGAAAGTAATAATGTTTTAACTCAAATGGTAAAAGAAATACTTTACTATGCAAAAAAAGAAAACTTTGATATAATAAAATTAGGTTTAAGGGGAAGATAATATGTTCATAGATGAAGTAAAAGTTAAATTAATGGCTGGCGATGGCGGTATGGGATGTACATCATTTAGACGCGAAAAATTTGTACCTATGGGTGGACCAGATGGTGGAAATGGTGGAAGAGGAAGTAATATTATTTTTGTGGGTGATAAATCACTTAAAACTTTAGTTGACTTACGTTTTCAAAAAATTATTAAAGGTAAAAAAGGCGAAAATGGTATGGGTCAAAATAAGTATGGCAAAAATAGTGAAGATATTATTATTAAAGTTCCTCTTGGAACAACTGTTTATGATGATAACACGGGTCTTATAGTAGACGATATTATAGAGGATAACCAAACTGTTATTGTAGCTCATGGTGGAAGAGGTGGAAGAGGAAACCGCGCTTTTGCAACTCATGAAAATCCAGCTCCAAAATTTTCGGAAAATGGTGAAAAAGGGGAAGTTAGATATTTAAGATGTGAACTTAAAGTTTTAGCAGATGTAGGTATAGTTGGAATGCCAAGTGTAGGTAAATCAACATTTTTAAGTGTAGTATCATCTGCAAAACCTAAAATAGCAAGTTATCATTTTACAACTTTATCACCGAATTTAGGAGTTGTAAAACTTAAAAATAACGATTCATTTGTTTTAGCGGACCTTCCTGGTTTAATTGAAAAAGCTAGCGAAGGAGTTGGCCTTGGTGATAAATTTTTACGCCATGCCGATAGATGTAAAATTATTATTCATATGGTATCAATGACAAAACTTGAGGGAAATGATCCAGTAAATGATTATAAAGTTATTCGTAGTGAACTTGAAAAATATTCAAAAAAACTTGCAAATAAAAAAGAAATAATTGTAGCCTCTAAAATGGATATGGAAGATAGTCATGAAAATTTAATAGAATTTAAAAAGGCTTATCCAGATAAAACTGTTTATGAAATAAGTTCTTATAATATGACAGGAATTGATGATTTGCTAGAAAAAATAAATGAAACTTTAAAAGAAACATCAAACTGTGTTTATGAAGAAAACGAATATGAAGATAACGTATATATTAAATTTAAAAAAGAAAAACCTTATACAGTTACTAAAGATGGTGATACTTGGGTAGTTGAAGGCAAAGAAATTGAAAGATTATTTAACATGACAAAATTTACAGAAGAAGAAGGTGTTTTACGTTTTGGTAGAATACTTCGTGCAATGGGTGTTGAAGAAACATTAGAGCAAATGGGTGCAAAACCTGGTGATGATGTAGCAATAAACGATTATCTATTTACGTATAAAGGTTAGTTTTTCGTATAAATGTAAATCCTTACCTTTAAAAGCAGGCATTTCAATAATGTTTGTTTTTTTTATGCTTTCTTTTATAATTACTACTTTATTTTTAGGAACATTTATGGCTTTATAAATAACTACTCCATGATTATCTACACCAATAACATCTATATTTTCTTTCATAAAAAATGTATGAATAGAATTTGTATGCTTAAAAAATAGTGCATAATCAAAATTTTTTTTAAACATAAATCCTAATAATTTTTTAAAAAAAGAACTAGTATTTTTAACTTTTATATATTCTTCTTCATTTAATTTCAATATCACAATTCTCACCTAATAAAATAATATCAAAAAATTTCAAAAAAATGTATAATTTTAAAAAAATAATTTTTAATTTATTGACTAAAACACAAAAATATTATATGATTATTTTGATAATAGAAAAGGAGAGTAAAAATATGGATGAAAGTGGTTCAAAAAAAAGTAATGTAGTACTTTTAACAGTTATTGCTATTGTTACTATGATAGTTGTTGTTATTGGAGCAACATTTGCATATTTAGCAAATCAAATAAGTGGTAATGAGCAAAGTAATATTAATGTTTCAACTGAAGTTTCAAGTGATATGTTCTTGATTAAAGCAGGAGATCCAATTGATATAGTTGCTAATTTAGAAAATTTTGGAGAAGATAAAATTGGTCAAGATTTAAATAGTAAAACTTACGGAAGTGTTACATTTCAAACAAATTCTGAGACAGAGAAAACAAGAAGTTATAACATTTCTTTAAAAGTAAACACTAATAACATGGAGTATACTTCAGGAATGTGTTATGCAAAAACTGAATCTGTAGGAGAAACTGAAAGTGATTGCATCGGAGAAAATCAAATATGGGCAACACCTGATGGAAAAAATTATCATTGTTACACTAAAGGAAGTAAGATATCATCTTTAACTGACATTTATACATGTACCGCTAGTGATACTTATTTATGGGAAACTGATAAAGTATCAGAATTAGTTCTTGATTTTTATAAAGCTGATACTACAAAAACAAGTGCATCATCTTGTAACTTAGGAAAATGCTATAATGCAAAAAGAGAACTTGTTGCTGGTGTAACTGATGTAAATACTTGTGAAGAGACAGATACTAATGTATGGGTTGCTGATTACTTTGATACTTTAAATAACAGATGTTATGTACTTGATTCTTCTTATGATATTACAGTAGATACAAATGGAAGTTCAAGAGTTTTAGTTGAAAATAAATCAATTACTGCCTCTAAAGCTACTGGCAAAATTAATGAATATTATATGACTTCAGTAACACTTCGCAATTTACGTCATAATCAAATCCAAAATGGTCAAAAAAACTTCGAAGCAGTTATTGAATATAGCCCAGTAGTTGAACCTTAATAATTAGTCCTATTATAGGACTTTTTGTTTGCACTTTAAAAATAGTTATGTTAGTATAACTATAAGGTGTTAATGTGAAAAATAATGATAAATTTAAAAGATTAATTAATATTGATAAAATAATTAAAAATGCCTATGGTAAATTAAAAACTTATTTATTTTATGAAGATAAAGAAAATATTAAGTTAGTATGTAAATTTATTCTTTCATTAAAGAAAATTGAAAACTCTATTCTTAATAGTATGACAGATGATGAACTTTGTTATGCTGTTGATTTAGTGGATATATTATTTACAATGTCCACCGTAGATGATGAAACAATAAGAGCAAGTAAACTTATATTAAATTTATATGATTATAGACATGAAAATGATGAAGAAGATATAAGTTATAATTTTACTGATTATGGTGTATATGATAATGCTTATTATTATAATGCAATGTGCTATACAAAAAATGTAATAGTTCGTGATGAACTAGGCATTAAAAAAAGTAATGCAAAATTTTATAATACTTTAAAGAAAACTTATTATGAAATGCTTACAAAATATTCATATGAAAACTATAATATGGAAAATTATTTACTAGAAAGTGAAATGGCACTTGTTTATCAAAATGAAGGCTTTTTTGAGTATAGCTTTTTGGATGTATGTAAAAATATTGTTTTAGAGGGTAGTGATATAAAAGAAAATGAAGATGCCGTGCATATTATTACTACATTAGAAAATAATTATATTTTTAAAAGTATTATTTCATTCTTAAATGATGATGAACTTGATGATTTATTAACTTTTATTAAAGATATTAAAACAAAACATAATGGAAAAATGCTTAATTATTATGAAAATATTGTAGTAAATATTTTAAATGATTTAGCTAGGTAAAATTAATATGAAAGAATATTATTATAGTGCAAAAGAATCTGATATAAAAATATTAAAAGTTGAAGATATGCCTGATAAAAAGGTATATATGACTTTAAATAAAAATTTTGCTTTAATGAAAATGGCAAATACATACATTAATCTTTTTATTACTAACGAAAAAAATGAAATATTATTTTTAAATTTATATTCTGATTTATTTAGAAAAATATATAAAGATATGACTGGTTATATCTATAGTGCGGTACTTCCTGAAAATATTTTTAGTTCAGATGTCAAAAACGAAAAAATTCCTTATCTTAATTATTACTATACTTTAAATGATGTAAAATTAACAAGTGTAAAAAAAGTAAATATTTATGAAGAATTTATGCAACTTTATAAAGTTGGAATATTTAAAATAATAGAAAAAAAAGATATACCTGAAGATTATATAAATGACTTAAAAAGATATTACAAAAATAGATATGAACATAAATTTATGAGTAAGGGTGAAATAGATTTTTTTAATAAATATTTACCATCTTTTATAGATTAAGTGAAATATAATACAAGTTTACTTTACACAAATTTGACATTTTTATAAAAATATGGTAGAATATGAATAACTAAGGGGGTTAGTTATGAATAATATATCAGAAATTGAAAGAAAAGTTGCTAGAAAAGAACTTTTATATATAATATTATTCTTAGTATGTTTTAGTTTAATTATGGAGTTTATTAAAAGTTTTATTTAGTAAAATAAGGCATTGCTACTTGATTTAGTATGCCTTTTTTTATATAATAAAATTAGTTTGAAAAGAAAAGGGAATTTAATGGATCATTATTTTACAAATAATCAAAATTTAAAAAGTGAAATTAGAACGCTTGGTTATGAATGTCAAGGACAAACCATAAATTTTTTTAGTGATAATGGCGTATTTAGTAAAAACCATTTAGATTATGGAAGTAGACTTTTAATAGAAACATTTTTAAAAAACGAATCTGATTATGAAACTGTTTTAGATATAGGGTGTGGCTATGGCTTAATAGGAATAACTATTAGTAAAATAACTGGTAAAAATGTTACAATGTGTGATATAAATAAAAGAGCTATTCATTTATGTGAAAGAAATATAGTGGCTAATAAAGTAAGTGCAATAGTTTTTGAAAGTAATATATATGAAAATATTAATGATAAATATGATATTATTATTACAAATCCGCCGATTAAAGCTGGTAAAAATGTAGTATTAGAGTTTTTAATGGGAGCTAAAAATCATTTAAACTCTGAAGGTAAGCTTTGGTTTGTTATGAGAAAAGATCAAGGCGCTAAAAGTATAAAAAAAATGTTAAGTGAACACTTTGAAATAAATATTTTAGAAAAAGATAAAGGTTTTTACATATTCTCATGTAAAATGTATTGACAACTAGCAAGATTTTTTGCTAAAATTATTAAATGTCGACGTGTTTATTTTTAACATAAAAATAGTCCAAAAAAAATAAGATTATGGGGTGAGATCGTGGCTTATAAAAAACAAAAATTCGGAGACTATCGCGAAAGAATTAATTTCGCAAAATCAAGTAACACTCTTGAACTTGCAGACCTTTTGGAAATCCAAAAGAAAAGTTATCAAAATTTCATTGAAAATGGAATCAAAGAAGTATTTGAGGATCTTTTTCCAGTTGAAAGTTTTACTGGAAATATTTCACTTGAATTTACTGACTATTCTTTAGATGAACCAAGATATTCAATTAAGGAAGCAAAAGAGAGAATGGTTAACTATGCTGCACCACTTAAAGTGCAGGCAAGACTTTACATTCATGAAACTGGTGAAGTAAAAGAACAAGAGATATTCTTAGGTGATTTACCACTTATGACAGATGCTGGTACATTCATCATAAATGGTGCTGAAAGAGTAATTGTATCTCAACTTGTTCGTTCTCCATCTATTTATTTCAAAAGAGAAATAGATAAAAATGGTAGAAGAATTGTTAGTGGAGAAATAATCCCTAATAAAGGTACATGGCTTGAATATGAAACAGATGCTAAAGGTGTAATCTATGTAAGAATAGATCGTACTAGAAAAGTTGCTGTTACAACATTTTTACGTGCACTAGGACTATCTACTGACGAAGAAATTATGGAAGTATTTGGCGATAATGAATTTGTAAAAAATACATTAGAAAAAGATATTACCAATAATACTGATGAAGCACTTCTTGAAATATATGAAAAACTTCGTCCAGGAGAACCTGCAACTATAGATAGTGCTAAAAACCAATTAATAACTAGATTCTTTGATAGATTCCGTTATGATTTAGCAAAAGTAGGAAGATACAAATTTAACAAGAAAATGTTTATTTGTGAAAGAATACTTGGATGTACTTTAGCAGAAAATATAAAATTTAATGGTGAAGAAATTGCTAAAAAAGGTGATGTAATTACAAAAGATATTCTAGAAAAATTAAAAGTTGCTTTTGCTGGTGGCTTAAACTTAAAAGAAACTACAATTAATGAAGAACTTGATGATTATAAAATGATTCAAACTTTAAAAGTTTATGATAAAATTGATGGTAAAAAAGTTCTTACTTTAATTGGAACAGATAGTAGTGTTACTGAAAAAAGACTTACTATTCCAGATGTTTATGCATCACTTTCATATTATATTGGACTTCATTATAATATTGGAAATGAAGATGAAATCGATCATTTAGGAAATAGACGTGTAAGACAAGTTGGAGAACTTGTTGAAAATCAATTTAGAGTAGGTATGGCTCGTATGGAAAGGGTTATTCGTGAAAGAATGACTACTCAAGAAATTGAAAATGTTACACCTAAAACACTAATTAATATTAGACCAGTTACGGCAGTTTTAAAAGAGTTCTTTGGTTCTTCACAACTTTCTAAATTTATGGATGCAGTTAATCCAATTGCAGAACTTACAGATAAAAGAAGACTTTCTTCTTTAGGACCTGGTGGACTTTCAAGAGAAAGAGCTGGTATGGAAGTAAGAGATGTTAACTCATCTCACTATGGAAGAATATGCCCAATTGAATCACCAGAAGGACAAAACATTGGTCTTATTACTTCACTTGCAGGTTATGCAAAAATAAATGAATATGGTTTTATTACAACTCCTTATCATAAAGTAAATAATGGTGTTGTAGATAAAGAAATTATATATATGACTGCTGATGAGGAAACAGATTATTACATTTCACAAGCTACAGTTAAACTTGATGAAAATAATAAAATTATTGATGATGAAGTTCTTGTACGTGTTAACGGTGATAACGTAATAGTTAAACGAGAAGAAGTTGATTATGTAGACGTTGCACCAAGCCAAGTTGTTGCGGTAACAACAAGTTGTATTCCATTTTTGGAATTTGATGATGCCAAAAGAACACTTATGGGTGCAAACATGCAAAGACAAGCCGTTCCACTTCTTACAAGTGAAGCTCCAATAGTTGGAACTGGTGTTGAATATATTGCTGCATCATCATCAGGAAGTTGTGTACTTTCTAAAACTATAGGTGTAGTTGAATATGCTGATAGTAAAAAAATTGTTATAAATAATGGTAAATCAAATGATACATATTATCTTTCTACATTTGAAAGAAGTAATGCATCAACTTGCGTAAACCATAGACCAATTGTTAAAGCAGGTGATAAAGTTCATGCTGGACAAGTTATTGCAGACGGTCCATCTTGTGATAAAGGAGAGCTTGCTTTAGGTAAAAATATGACAGTTGCTTTCATGACATTTGAAGGATATAACTACGAGGATGCCGTTATCTTAAATGAAAGACTTGTTAAAGATGATGCATATACTTCACTTCATATTTCACATTATGATATTGAATGTCGTGATACAAAACTTGGACCTGAAGAAATTACTCGTGATATACCAAACGTAGGTGAAGATGCCCGTAAAAATCTTGATGCTGATGGTATTGTAAGAATTGGTACAGAAGTAAGAGAAGGTGATATTCTTGTTGGTAAAGTTACTCCAAAAGGAATGCAAGAACTTACTTCCGAAGAAAAACTACTTCATGCAATTTTTGGCGAAAAAACAAGAGAAGTAAGGGATACATCATTACGTGTTGATCACGGTGCTGATGGTATTGTACATGATGTACAAATTTATACAAAAGAAAACTCTGATGAACTTGCGGCAGGTGTACAAAAGGTTATAAGAGTATATATAGTTCAAAAAAGAAAAATTCAAGTTGGAGATAAAATGTCAGGAAGACATGGTAATAAAGGTGTTATTTCTTTAGTAGTTCCTGAAGAAGATATGCCATTTATGCCAGATGGTCGTCCGGTAGACATTATGCTTAATCCACTTGGTGTTCCATCTCGTATGAACGTTGGACAAATTTTAGAGCTTCACTTAGGCATGGCTGGTAAAATTTTAGGTAGACATTATGCTACTCCAGTATTTGATTCTGCTACTTGGGAAGATGTTTCTGAGCAGATGAAAGATGCTAAAATGAGCCCAGATGGTAAAATTACTCTTTACGATGGACGTACTGGAGAACCATTTGATAATAAAATAGCTGTAGGGGTTATGTATATGATTAAACTTCATCACATGGTTGATGATAAACTTCATGCAAGAGCAACAGGACCTTATAGTGTTATTACACAGCAACCACTTGGTGGTAAAGCCCAATTTGGTGGACAAAGATTTGGTGAAATGGAAGTTTGGGCACTTTATGCTTATGGTGCTGCCCATGTACTTCAAGAAATCTTAACTGTTAAAGCCGATGATATTGTAGGACGTGTTAAAGTTTATGAAGCTTTAGTAAAAGGTAAACTTGTTAATCAAGCAGGTGTTCCAGAAAGTTTCAGAGTACTTGTTAAAGAATTCCAAGCATTATGCTTAGATGTACAAGTTCTTACAAATGATGATGAATTATTAGAATTTAAAGATATTGAAGAAAAAGATGATGAATCTAATGATAATTTAAGAATTGATGAAATTGATTTATCTACTGATGAAGAAGTACTTCCTGAACCAAGTAAACCATTTGATGAAGAGGAAGATGACTTTGATGATGAAGATGAAGAACCATCACTTGATGATTTGGAATTTCCAGATGATATAGATGATATGGAAGGGGAAGGTGAAGAATAATGATAGATGTTAGTAACTTTAAGGGAATTAAGGTTTCAATAGCATCCCCTGAAAAGATTCGTTCTTGGTCTTATGGCGAAGTTAAAAAACCTGAAACAATTAACTATCGTACATTAAAACCAGAAAGAGACGGATTATTCTGTGAAAAGATTTTCGGACCTACAAAAGATTTTGAATGTAGCTGTGGAAAATACAAAAGACTTAGATATAAAAATATTATATGTGATAGATGTGGTGTAGAAGTTACTCTTTCTAAAGTAAGAAGAGAAAGAATGGGACACATTGAACTTGCTGCACCATGTTCTCACATCTGGTTCTTTAAAGGTGTTCCATCTAAAATGGGTCTTGTACTAGATATGTCTCCAAGAGATTTGGAAGAAGTATTATATTTCGTAAGTTATGTAGTAATTGATCCAGGAACAGCTCCACTTGAACATAAACAAACTATTTCTGATAAAGAATATAGAAATTTATATGAAAAATATGGTAATACATTCAAAGTTGGAATGGGTGCTGAAGCTATTAAGGAACTACTTAAACAAGTTGACCTTAAAAAAGAAATTGAAAAAGTTCATGAAGAACTAGAAAATACAACTGGACAAAAAAGAGTACGTCTTGTTAAAAGACTTGATTGTTTAGATTCATTTATTGAATCTGGTAATAAGCCTGAATGGATGGTACTTGATGTTATTCCAGTTATACCTCCAGAGCTAAGACCTATGCTTCAACTAGATGGTGGTAGATTTGCTACATCTGATTTAAATGACCTTTATAGAAGAATTATTAACCGTAATAATCGTCTTAAAAAATTACTTGAACTTGGAGCTCCATCAATCATTGTTCAAAATGAAAAGAGAATGCTTCAAGAAGCTGTAGATTCACTACTTGATAATGGTAGACGTGGAAGAAGTGTAACAGCATCTTCTAATAGACCACTTAAGAGTTTATCTTCAATGCTTAAAGGAAAACAAGGTCGTTTTAGACAAAACTTACTTGGTAAGAGAGTTGATTATTCAGGACGTTCAGTTATCGTAGTTGGACCAAGCCTTAAAATGTATCAATGTGGTCTTCCAAAAGAAATGGCCCTTGAACTATTTAAACCGCATGTTATTCATGGTTTAGTAGAACGTGGACTTGCTCATAATATTAAAGGAGCTAAAAAATTAATTGAAACTAGAAATGAATGTGTTTGGGATATAGTCGAGGATGTTATTACTGAGCATCCTGTAATGCTTAACCGTGCACCAACTCTACATAGACTTGGTATTCAAGCATTTGAACCAATATTAATTGGTGGTAAAGCAATTAGACTACATCCACTTGTATGTGCTGCATTTAACGCCGACTTTGATGGTGACCAAATGGCTGTTCACGTACCACTTTCTGAAGAAGCAAAAGCTGAAGCAAGACTACTAATGCTTGGTGCTAACAACATTTTAAATCCAAAAGATGGAAAACCAATTGTTACACCTTCACAAGATATGGTACTTGGTAACTGTTATTTAACTATTGAAAAAGCTGGTGAAGAAGGCGAAGGTAGAGTATTCAAAGATGAAAATGAAGCATTAATGGCTTATGAGAGAAAAGAAATTACTTTACATACAAGAATTGCTATACCAGCAAGTTCATTTAAACATAAGTTATTTACTGATGAACAACAAGGTAAATATTTAGTTACTACAGTAGGAAAACTTAAATTTAATGAAATATTCCCAGATTCATTCCCATATATGAATGAACCTTCAAAAGATAATATCGAAGGTATTACACCAATGAAATATTTCTTGGAACCTGGAACTAATATTCCACAGGCTATTAAAGAAATGCCTTTAGTATCACCTTTTGTAAAAGGAACATTAAAATCATTAATTGCTCAAGTATTTAAAAGATATCGTACTACTGAAACATCTATAATGCTTGATAAATTAAAAGATCAAGGATTTAAGTATTCAACTATAGCTGGTATTACAGTATCTTATGCTGATATCAAAACTACACATAAAAAAGAAGAATTTATTGCAGAGGCAAAAGCTGCAGTTGATAAAGTTAATAAACAATTTAAACGTGGTATTATTACTAAAGAAGAAAGACATGAAGCTGTAATTACAATTTGGTCTAAATGTACTGAAAACGTTAAAAATGAATTTAAAGAAATGAGTGCTGGTGATTTTGATAATCCAATATTCATGATGATGAATTCAGGAGCACGTGGTGAGGTTACAAACTTTACTCAACTTGCAGGTCTTAAAGGCTTAATGGCTAAACCAAATGGTGATACAGTTGAAATTCCAATTACATCATCATTTATGGAAGGACTTTCAGTTCTAGAATTCTTCTTATCAACACATGGTTCAAGAAAAGGTGTTGCCGATACTGCTTTAAAAACTGCTGACTCTGGTTACTTAACAAGAAGACTTGTAGATGTAGCTCAAGATATTATTGTTAAAGAACATGATTGTGGTTCAATCCATGGTGTAGTTGTTAAAGATTTATTAAATGATAAAGATGGTTCTGTAATTGAACCTCTTGAAGAAAGAATTTTAGGAAGATTTGCCGCTAAAAAGATTATTGATCCAGAAACTAAGAAAGTATTATGTGAATCTGGTGAAATGATTACTGAAGCTGTTGTTCAAAAAGTTAAAAAAGCTGGCATTAAACAAGTTGAAATTCGTTCTTCACTTACTTGTAAAACTGAAAACGGTGTTTGTCAAAAATGTTATGGTAGAAACCTTGCTACAGGTAACTTAGTTGAAACTGGTGAAGCTGTAGGTATTATGTCTGCTCAATCAATTGGTGAACCTGGTACTCAGCTTACAATGAAAAACTTCCACAAAGGTGGAGTTGCTGGTGAAGATGATATCACACAAGGTCTTCCAAGAGTTGAAGAATTATTTGAGGCTAGAACTCCAAAATATAAAGCAACTATTTCTGAAATTACTGGTACTGTAACTAAAATTGAGGAAAACGGTGGTAAACATATTATTACAGTTGCAAACGATGCTGGTTCAAGAGAACATACAACACTTTATAATATGAAACTTAGAGTTAGTGTTGGTGATAAAGTAGAAGCAGGAGATAAACTTACTGAAGGTGTTATTGCTCCTAAAGAATTACTTGCTGTTACTGACCCACTTACTGCTCAAGAATACATTCTAAAAGAAATTCAAAGTGTATATAAACTTCAAGGTGTTGATATTAACGATAAACATATTGAAATTATTGTTAAGAGAATGATTAATAAAATGAGAATCTTAGATCCAGGAGATACTAAATTTGTTGAGGGCTTATCTGTTTCACTTAAAACATTTAATGAAGGAAACAAACCAGTACTTCTTGCAGGTGGAGTTCCTGCTAAAGGACTTCCAATTATGCTTGGTATTACTAAATCATCTCTTGAAACTGATTCATTCTTATCAGCAGCTTCATTCCAAGAGACTACAAGAGTACTTACAGATGCTGCTATTAAAGGTAAAGTTGACTACTTAAAAGGTTTAAAAGAAAACGTTATTATTGGTAAACTTATCCCAGCGGGTACTGGTGCTAAAGAATATTCAAATATTGATATTGCTTTAGAAAAACAATTTATGGAAAATGATGCATCTGAAGCTTTAGAGGAAAATTTAATGGATGAAAAACCTGAAGTTATTGATGAAACTAAAGTTGAAGAAGTAAATTCTGAAAAAATAAACGAAGAGGAAACAAATTAGTTTCCTCTTTATAATTTTTGCAATAAATGTTATAATATAAAATGTAAACAAAGTAAAAAATTGGAATTTGTTGAAAGGATGGTATTTATGAAAAAAACAATTTTAACTATTTTAATTTGTGGGTTTATGGTTTTAGGAATAACAGGGTGTGGAGGAAAGAAAAAGTACGAATTATCAATTCCTAAAGAAGAAAATGTTGAGAGCATTTTATTTGAAAAAAATGATAATAAAAAAGAAATTACAGATACCGAAGAAATCAAAGATATTATTTATGTATTGAGTGGTAGTGGTAAAGGAAGAACTACAGATGAAGAAAGCATACAAGACTATCCAGTAAATGCAGAAGATATTATAAAAATTGAATTTGATTTGAAAGATGATAAGCAATCAACATTATTTGTTTACAAGAAAAATGGGAAAATGTATATTGAAATACCTTATAATGGAATTTATAGAATAAATGGCGATGAATATAATTCAATGGAAAAATATATTAGAAGTAATAATGAAAGTATTTTAATGACAATTAAGAACAATACATTAACTAATAGTGGATTAACCTTGCTTATGAAAAATAATACTGATCAAACATACTATTATGGACCACAATATTCGTTAGAAAAATACGAAAATGGCAAATATGTTTCATTAGAGCCAAAAGAAACTTTGATTTGGAATGCTATTTTATATAATATAAAAACAAATGAAGAAAAAGAAGAAACAATTGATTGGACTTATGGATACGATAAATTAAAGAGTGGTAAATATAGATTGGTAAGGTATTTTACCTCAGAAGAAAATCTTCCATACTCATCAAATGTCGCAGAAAAAATTTATATTGAATTTGATATAAATTAATCTCAAATTACAATTAATCGAGCAGATCATAAATTTATGGTCTGTTTTTTTATACAATAAATTAAGTAAAGGAGGAATGTTTATAAATAAAATTGGATATTTAATTAGACAAGATAGAATAAATAGAAAATTATCTTTAAAAACACAATCAAAATTATCAAATATTTTTATTTCCACCCTTAGTAGTATTGAAAATGATAAAACTAGAAATGTTAATAGAGTTTTTTTTGTATAGATTATGTAATATATTAAAAATTGATTATGAATATATGACTAGGAAAAAATAGGTACTAATACTATACCATTTACCTATTTAAAATCATTACTATTTATAGTATAATATTAATTACCTAAGGAGGGTTTATGGAATATACTGAAGATGAGTTAAAATATTATAAAGGTATGCTTGAATATGGACTTTTAATTAGACAAGATGAAATTAATCGTTATAATAAGCAAATTTATGAATGTATGCGAAATGGTCAATTTTTAATGATACCTTATATTAAAAGAAAAATTTATAATTGTGAG
>CAKOOO010000006.1 GCA_934098665.1 uncultured Bacilli bacterium | reverse complement strand
GTATTTACTTTAAATTCAACGTATCCAACATTTGTTTTTTCTAATGAATTTACTATTAATGAATAAAGTACTTGTTTTAGTTTCATATCATCACCATATAAATATAAATCTGTAAATGGTATATCATATTTAAATTCAATATTTTTTTTATTTTCTAAAGTTACTCTTTTTGTTAAATCTTCACATAATTTTTTTAAATTATATTTTTTATCCACTATATTTATTTTTTGAGCATCAAGTGCAGATACATTCATTACGTTATTTATTGTAAAATCTAAACTTTTAGTTAGAATTAATAAATCTTTAATTTTTTCTTTATATACTTTTATATCATTTTCATCATTTAAGCTTAAACATATATTTTCCATATTTTTAAGTGGATGTCTACTTTCTTGAGTTATTTCAAATAAGAAATTATATTTATCTTCATAATTTGATTCCATTATTTCCTTATTTTTATATAACTCATTTAATATTTTTACATCCGGATTTTCTATTGTAAAATACATTAAAAATGTTACAAATGTCTCCATGGGAATCATTAGCGTAAGCTCGGGATTAAAATACTGTACAACCATAGTTACAATACCAAGAAAGATAAAAGAAAATACGGGTGTATACTTTTTAGTTCTAATATTCTTAAAATTTCTAATAAGCATAAAAAATATAAATGTAATCATTATTCCACTCAAACAATATACATAATTAGCACTTGGACCGAATGTATAATTTACATTATTTGCATATAATGGTAAAAAAGTAATTAATATAATTGAAATAATACAAATAAAATACATAATTTTTTTCATTTTATTTATTTTGCTTAAATAAATTTTTCTTTCCTTATATCTATCTTTAGAACTAATAACATATATATAATATGTGAATAAAAGTATCCATACTATAAAATAATATAAAATAAATTTTAATATAAATATAGCAAATTTGGGATTAAAATTATTAATAATTCTAATTGCTATAGTAGCGGGAAATATTTCTATAACAAGTCCTAAAAAATTTGCTAAAACTAATCTTTTATAAATGGCGTTCTCATCACTATCAATTCTCTGTTTAGAAAAATATACTATAATAATCATTATACTATAAAATAAACTTACTACTGAAAAAAATATGTTATCCCTCATACTACCACCTAGTATAAGAATAACATATTTTTTTATTTTTTTAAACTACTTATGTAAAACTTTTATATTATTTTTTTCAAGTTCAATTGTTTCACATTCAATATTATTTGCAAGATTGTCTAATGTTTGATAATCAACTTTCCCAAGAGGAGTTCTAGGAAGTGATGGATAAATAACTAAGTAAGATGGTCTTTCTTCCGCTGTAAAGACATTATCTATATAATTTAAAAGTTCACTTGTACATTCTTCTTTTGTTTTATTACATAAATCATCAAAAGATACATGGCAAACAATTTTATCATCTTTATGATTTAACTTGCATAATTTAACGCAAGGTAATTCTTTAATTTTTTCGGCAATTAAAATTAAATTTATCTCTTTAGAATTGATTTCAAGTGGTTTTTGATCTCTATCAAGAACAAATAAACTACCTGTATCATGAACAAAACCAAAATCTTTTGTATTATACCATTTGACACCATCTTTATCAGTATAAATTACACTATCAGTCATTTGTGGATTATTATAATAACCATTCATCATCGCTGGTCCTGTTATCCAAATTCTACCAGGTTCATTATAACTTAAATCATTAAAACTACTATCTTTAATCATTACATTATTAAATGGAAGTGGTAGTCCTGAAGAACCAATCATATTACAATTTGGATGAGCTACACTAAAACATGAATCCATTTCACTAGCACCAAAACCAGCTTCTTGAGTTATACCTGTTTCAGATTTAAATCTATTAACTTGGTTTATATCAGGTCTTTCACCACCAATAACCACTTTTTTTAGATTTCCAATATATTCATCTTTATTTTTATCATAAAGTACTGAATCCCATAAATATTGACTCCATATACCATAATTTGGTTTATGTTTAGCTAAATACTTTGGAACACTTTCATAACTTAAATCCATTTCAAGAATATTTTCAAGTCCAAGACTCATTGCCATACCAATTATATCTGCATCCCAAAATGCTAAAAATGGTGGAACAAGTGCTAAATTCTTTTCTCCCCTTTTAAGGCCTAAATCAGCAATTTCATGTTGTTTAGCAAGAGCATTATTAGCATCATGTGATAAAAGTATTGCTTTACTTTCACCTGTTGTTCCAGATGATAATGCAATATTTGATGGAAGATGATCTTCATAAACACTTTCCATACGTCCATTATAATAATTTCCATAACTTATAAACCTATTTAAACTTATAGCACCTTTAACACTTTTATTTTGAAGTTTATTATTAAGTGTAAATAATGCTGTTTTAAATTTTTCATCATTTAAAACTGGAGTTGATGCTGAAACTGGAAGTCTTAACATTTTAACATTTTTAAATTCTTCACTATTTAAAACTTCACTCACGCTAGGTTCTAAAATATCAAGAAACATAATTAAACTAGGATTTAAAAGTTTAATATGTTTAAACATTTTATCCTTATCTTCCATGAAGTTTAAATGAGCAGTTATGGCGCCAACATAAGCACATGCATATTTAAAAGCTATTAATTCAGGAGTAGATAGTGCAATTGATACTACTTTATCTCCCTTACCTATACCCATTGCTTTTAAAGAACGAATAAATTTATTACGCATAGCAATAAACTCACTATTAGTGATTTTTTTAAGGCCACGATTATTTAAAATAATATCATTTGGATAATTTTTATTACACATTTCTTCATAATCGGCTTGATTCATTTTAGGTAATTTTTCCTTCATTTTTTCAGGATCATACCATTGTTCCCATATTCTATCTTTTTTAATTACACCTGTAATAGGCCTATTTAAATTAAATTTTTTATCGTTTTTTACAACATTGTTATTTTTCATTAAAAATTTCCCCCTCATACTGACAAAATTATAGCATTTTTTACAAAAAATGTCAAATTCATGTAAATTTGTTAATTTAGTTCCTCAAAAAAAAATTACCAAAATGGTAATTTAATCTCTATCTCTACTTGTTAAAAGTAATAGTCTTAATATTTGAATTGCACTTGTAAGAACTCCGGCAACATATGTAAGAGCGGCACTAACTAAAACTCTTTTTATACCAGAATTTTCTTCTTCATTAGCTAAATGTAATTTATTAATTTCCTTTCCAGCCCTTTTACTTGCATTAAATTCCACAGGTAGAGTTATTATTTGAAATAAAAGACCTAAAGAAGTTAAAGCTATTCCAACATAAACTAAGTCGAGCATTTCAAAAATAAAGCCAATTAAAATTATATAGTAAGATATTGATGTTGCAATATTTACAACTGGGAAAATTAATGCTCTTAATTTTAGAAATAAATAACCTTCTTTATCTTGAATTGCATGGCCACACTCATGAGAAGCTATGGCAATACTTGCAACATTATCTGATTCATAAACTGCTCTTGAAAGTCTAATTACTTTTCTTTTTGGATCATAATGATCTGTTAAATATCCATTTGTGGCTACTACATAAATATTATCAAGACCATTTTTATCAAGTATTTTTCTAGCAGCCTCTGCTCCTGTTAGTCCTTTTTCATTTTCCTTTTTTTGATATATTCCATAATTAATTTTTACAAATATATCTGCGATTAAGGGTAATACCAAAATTATTAAAAATAACATTATATCCATTATTTCACCTCGTAAATTGTCCCTTCTCTGGTATCCTTTAAAAGTATACCTTGTTTTAAAAGTTCCTCTCTTATAGAATCTGCTAAAGCAAAATCTTTATTGTTTTTAGCCTCTTTTCTTTTTTCTATCATTTCTTTTATATATTCTTCCTCAAGACCATGAGTTTTTTCTTTAGTTAAATCAAGTGATAGAACTTCATCCCATTTATTAATTAAGGATAATTTTGTAGTCCCATTAAGATGTTCATCTTTTAATAAATCATAAAGTAGTGTTATAGCATTTGCGGTATTTAAATCATCCTCAAGACAAGATGTAAATCTTTCATTATAAAATTTATAGGCATCCTCATTTACATCTCCATCATTTTTTAATGCCAAAACTTTATTTTTTAATTTTAAATAAGCATTTTGAGCTCCATCAAGTGATGAATAAGAAAATGTAAGTTGTCTTCGATAATGTGAAAGTAAACACATAAATCTAAATGAAAGTGGATTATAACCTTTTTCTATTAAAGAGCTAACAGTTAAAATATCTCCTTTACTTTTACTCATTTTACCAGATTCATCATTTAAATGTTCATTGTGAAACCAATAATTACACCATTTATGTCCTAAATAACTTTCTGATTGAGCAATTTCATTAGTATGATGTGGAAAAATATTGTCCACTCCACCACCGTGAATATCTAAATGCTCGCCAAGATATTTAATTGAGATACCTGAACATTCAATATGCCATCCTGGATAACCTGTTCCAAATGGTGATTCCCATTTTAATTCCTGACTATCAAATTTTGATTTAGTAAACCATAAAGCAAAGTCAGCTTGATTTTTTTTACTTGCATCAAATTCAACACTTTCTCTTGCTCCGACAACCATATCATCCTCTTTATGGTTAGTAAGAACATAGTAATCCTTTAATTTTGAAGTATCAAAATAAACATTACCTCCAGCTTTATAAGCATAACCATCTTCTAAAAGTTTAGTTATTATTTTTATATATTCCTCTATATTATCTGTAGCATTACTAACAATTTCAGGTCTTTTACAATTAAGGGCATCAAAATCTTTAAAGAATGCATCTGTATAAAATGAAGCAATATCAAGAACACTTTTATGTTCTTTTTTAGCACTTGCTACCATCTTATCATCACCAGAATCACTATCTGAGGTTAAATGTCCAACATCAGTAATGTTCATACATCTCGTTACATCAAAGCCAATAAATCTAAGTGTTTTATCTAATATATCGTGACCAATGTAATTACGCATATTTCCTATATGAGCATAATGATAAACTGTTGGTCCACATGTATAAAAACTTACCTTTCCTTCTTCCCAAGGAATAAATACTTCTTCTTTATGACTTAAAGTATTATAAATTTTCATAAACATCACCTTCCATAACAACTATTATACTATATTTTAATTAAAACAAAAAGGTTAAAACTTTAATTTATGTCTATTAAAAAAGAAGGATTTACCTTCTTAAATTTTCAAGTGTTTTTTCTTTACCAAGTAAATATATACAAGCATCAAGTTCTGGACCATGCATAAATCCACTTGCCTTAATTCTAAGTGGCATATAAAGTAGCTTACCTTTAACATTTAAACTAGTCTTTACATTATCAATTGCAATATTAATATTATCTGTAGTAAAATCTTTAATTGCTTCGATTTCACGGGCAAATGTGTCAATTACCACTGGGATAATATCATCACTTGCAAGAAATGCTTTACATTCATCATCAAGTTCATACCCTTCGAAAAAGAAATTCTTAACAACATCATTAATCATTTCACCACAGTTAATATGGGTTTTATATGTTAAAAGTAGCATTCTTACCCAATCTTCACTCTTATCTGATATATCATATTTTAAAAATGGTTTTATCCACTCTAGATATCTTTCATCATCCATTTCTTTAATGTAATGAGCATTGAACCATTCAAGTTTTTTAATATCATAACATCCTGGCGCGGAAGAAATTCTATGAATATCAAATTCTTTTTCAAGTTCAGATAAAGTAAAGAATTCTTTATTTTCTTTCGGAGACCATCCAATTAATGCAATATAATTTATAATTGCCTCAGGAAGGAAACCTCTGTTAATTAAATCCATTAAATTATCATCTTTATTTCTTTTACTAATTTTAGTACCATCTGCCTTTATTACAAGTGGTTGATGAATATATACCGGACTTTCCCAACCTAACGCTTTATATAAAAGTAAATATTTAGGTGTTGATGATAAATATTCATTACCTCTGTTAACATGACTAATTTTCATTAAATGATCATCAATTACATTAGCAAAATTATATGTTGGAAATCCGTCTGACTTAATAAGTATTTGATCCTCTAAAGCACTATTTTCAACTTTAATTTCACCATAAACAGTATCAATATATGATGTTACTCCTTCTTTAGGCATTTTTTGACGAATAACATATTTTTCACCATTTAAGACTCTTTTTCTTGCTTCCTCTAAAGGAATATGTGAGCAGTGTCCATCATATGTAAATGGCACTTTTCTTGCTGAGGCAATTTCTCTTAACTTTTCAAGTCTTTCTTCATCGCAAAAACAATAATATGCATCGCCTTTTTCCACTAACTCTTCGGCATATTTTTTATAAATATCTAGTCTTTCACTTTGATAGTATGGTCCAAAATCACCACCTACACCAGCTCCTTCATCTGGATGAAGTCCAAGCATATTAAGTGTATTCAAAATAAATTCAACTGCACCCTCAACTTTTCTTTCTTGATCTGTATCCTCAATTCTTAATATAAACTTTCCGCCCATACTCTTTGCTGTTAAATATGTAAATAAGGCACTTCTTAAATTACCTATATGCATATATCCAGTTGGAGATGGAGCAAATCTTGTTCTAACTTTCATTTTAAAAACCTCCTAATTTGTTATTTTTTCAATATCTGAAACAGCTATACAACCATCACTAGCGGCAGTAACTAATTGATAAACACCTTTTTTAGCACAATCACCAATTGCATAAAGACCGCCAATATCTGTTTCAAAATTTTCACCTACTATAATATCACCATTTATATTAGTTATGTCAAGTTTTTTAAACATATCTGTATCAGGTTTATAACCAATATAGATAAATACACCTTTTACATTTATAGTATTTTCATTACTTAATGTAACACTATTTATTTTACCATTTTCTTCATTAATCTTTTTAACACTTACGCCATCAATTATTTCTATATTTGGAGTGTTTTTAACTTTATCTACTAAAGCCTCATCACCTTTAAAATTTATACCCCTATGAAGAAGATAAACTTTATTAACAATTTTAGAAAGATATAAACTCTCTTGAAGTGCTGAATTACCAGAACCAACTACAGCAACATCCTCACCTTTATAAAAATTACCATCACAGCTAGCACAAGTACTTAATCCTCTTCCTAAATAATCTTTTTCATTATCAAGGCCTAAATATTTTGGAGTTCTACCTGTTGCTACAATAACATTTTTTGCTTCATATATTTCATTTTTAGTAATAATCTTTTTTACTTCGTCAGTTACTTCAACATCAAGAACTTCCTCGAATTTAAAGGGAACTCCAACCTTTTTTACTTGGTTAAACAAATCCATTGCTAAATCTGGTCCACTTATTTCTGAAAATCCAGGATAATTTTCTATTTTATCAATTTTTTGAAGCATTCCTCCGGGGGCACCTTTTTCAAACATTAAAACATTTAGTCCTGCTCTTTTTGCGTATATCCCAGCAGTAATTCCCCCAATACCCATTCCTATAATTATTAAATCATACATTTTATTTTCCTCTCTTTTTAAAATCTCATTTCATTTTTGTATACATTATTGTATAAATCTTCGAATTTACTTTTCCTTGATATAAGCATAATATTACCTAGTCCTATCAAAAATAAAATAATTGAAACTATTTGTGCTACTCTAAATCCTCCAAGCATAAGTGAATCAGTACGCATACTCTCAATAAAAAATCTTATAACTGAATAGTACATTAAATAAAATGATGTACATGTACCAACTTTAGTGTATTTTCCTCTTCGAATAATTAAAACTATTACAAAACCAATTAAGCAAAGAAGTGACTCATATAAAAATGTTGGTTCATAATAAATACCATTTATATTCATACCATCAATTATAAACTGTGGAAGATGAAGTGATTTTAAATGTTCTAAACTAGTGGCCGCTCCATGAGCTTCACCATTAAAAAAGTTTCCCCATCTACCTAGGCACTGTGCAAATAAAAGTGATGGAACACATATATCAGTTATTCTTATAAAACGCATTTGGTATTTTTTAGAGTATAATGCTATTACAATAACGCCTGCGATAATACCTCCATGAATAGCAAGTCCACCTTCCCATATTTTAAATATGGACATTAAATCATTTTTATACAAATTGAAATTAAATATAACATAATATACTCTTGCTCCAATTATGCCTATAATAACAGTCCAAAATGCCATATTAAATAAGAAATCTTTACTTATATTAAATTTTTTACCTTCTTTTTCAATTAAAAGAATACCCACAATTACACCAATAAGTATAAGTAGTGAATACCATCTAACACCAAAAGAGCCAATTTTAAATATATATTCTTTCATAACAATTATTATAACAAATACTATGGTAAAAATCTATACTTCTAAAGAAAAAATCAGACATTAAAATCTGACATTTTTCTTTATTTTAAATATTTTTTTAAATATTTTCCTGTATAAGAATTTTTACAATTAATAATTTCTTCGGGAGTTCCAGTAAAAATTACTTTTCCTCCACCATCTCCACCTTCAGGACCTAAATCTATTAAATAATCAGCTACTTTAATAACATCTAAATTATGTTCTATCACAATAACAGTATCACCATTATTTACTATACTATCAAGTATTTCTAATAATTTTTTAATATCATCAGTATGAAGTCCCGTAGTAGGTTCATCTAAGATAAATACACT
This sequence comes from uncultured Bacilli bacterium, assembly GCA_934098665.1. Classification (GTDB taxonomy): domain Bacteria; phylum Bacillota_I; class Bacilli_A; order RF39; family UBA660; genus UBA6448. The sequence continues at coordinate 32,147 of CAKOOO010000006.1, read as the reverse complement.
TTTGCCGGTAGCTTTTTTCTGAAGTTCTTTTGAAAGTTTTACTCTTCCTGCTTCACCTCCAGAAAGTTCTACAGCACTTTGACCAAGTTTTATGTAAGAAAGCCCTACATCATTTAATACTTTTAATTTGTTATATATCTTAGGAACATTTTCAAAAAATGACAAAGCTTCACTTACTCTCATATCAAGTACATCTGCAATATTTTTTCCTTTATAAGTAATACCTAATGTTTCTTTATTATATCTTTTACCATGGCATACATCACATGTAACATAAACATCAGGAAGAAAATGCATTTCAATTTTTTTTACGCCATCACCTTGACATGCCTCACATCTTCCACCTTTGACATTAAATGAAAATTTACCTTTATCATAGCCTTTGATTTTAGCTTCTTTTGTATTTGTAAATAAATCTCTAATATCATCAAAAACACCAACATATGTTGCGGGATTACTTCTTGGGGTTCTTCCTATTGCATCTTGGGTAATCATAACAACTTTATCAATATTTTCAAGGCCTAAAACTTTATCACATTTTCCTGGTATTACTTTTGATTTATATACATAATTATGAAGGGTTTTATAAAGCACTTCATTTACTAAACTACTTTTACCAGAACCTGATACGCCAGTTACACATATAAATTTTCCTAAAGGAAATTCTACATCAATATTTTTTAAATTATTTTCTTGGGCTCTTTTAATAGTTAAAAATTTACCATTACCTTTTCTTCTTTCTTTAGGTACATCAATTTTTAATGTACCATTTAAATATTTTCCCGTAATACTATTTGGATTTTGCATAACTTCTTCGGGAGTTCCATAAGCTACCACATTACCACCATTTTCACCTGCACCTGGACCAATATCCACTAAAAAATCACATTGTCTCATTGTATCTTCATCATGTTCTACAACAATTAAGGTATTTCCTAAATCGCGCATTTCCTTTAAACTATCAATTAACCTTTGATTATCTCTTTGATGAAGACCTATTGATGGTTCATCTAAAACATAAAGCACTCCAGAAAGTTTACTTCCAATTTGAGTTGCAAGTCTAATTCTTTGAGCTTCACCGCCAGAAAGTGTTTCAGCACTACGATTTAAAGTTAAATATGTAAGACCAACATTTTCTAAAAAAGTAAGTCTATTAATTATTTCTTTTAAAACTAGCGAACTAATATTTTTTTCTTCTTCACTTAAATTTAAATTAAGTAAAAAGTTTTTTAGTTTTGTTAAATTCATATCAGTTAAATCATAAATATTTTTTTTATTAATAAAAATATTTAATACTTCTTTTTTAAGTCTTGTACCTTTACATTTTTCACATGTACTTTCAACCATATAATTTGAAAGCCAGTCTCTTACCCATGATGCAGATGTTTCAATATAACGACGCTGAAGCAAATTAACAACACCTTCATAATAATCTGTTACATATCGTACACTACCAGTTTTTGATTCATATCTAAAATCAATTTTCTCTTTAGTTCCATAAAAAATTATATCAAGTTTACTTCTTGGAATATTTTTTACAGGAGTATCCATATCAATTTCGTATTTATTACATACTTGCTTAAGGGCACTAAAATATAAATTATTATCAGAATTTATAGGTAAAAGTGCACCATGATTTAATGTTTTATCTTTATCTGGCATAATTAACTCTTCACTTATTTTAAGTTTTGTTCCTATACCTTTACACTCTTCACAAGCTCCATATGGTGAGTTAAATGAAAATAATCTTGGTTCAAGTTCTGGTATTGAATAATTACATTTATTACAAGCGTATTTCTCACTCATAATTATTTCTCCATCGCAAGTTATAATTACTACTTTACCATTTGCCATTTTACAAGATGCCTCAATATCTTCGAAAATTCTACTTCTTTCTTCACTTGAAATAGTTAATTTATCTATAACAATATCTATATTATCTTTTTTATTTTTTTCTAAATTAATTTCATCATCAACATTATAATAAGTTCCATTAACTCTTAATTTAGTGTACCCACTTTTTTTAGCTTCACTAATTTCTTCTTCATGACGACCTTTTTCACCATGAATTATAGGTGATAATATACTTATTTTTTGACCATCATATTCCATTATTTTATTAGTCATTTCCTCAATAGACTGACTTTTAATAGGAATTTTATGAACCGGACAATAAGGAGTGCCAATTCTAGCAAATAAAAGACGCAAATAATCATATATTTCAGTTATTGTTCCCACTGTCGAACGAGGATTTTTATTTGTTGATTTTTGGTCAATACTTATTGAGGGTGATAATCCTTCGATAGAATCTACATCAGGTTTTTCGGTTCCACCAATAAACTGACGAGCATAAGCAGATAAACTTTCAACATATCTTCTTTGTCCCTCAGCAAAAATAGTATCAAATGCTAAACTACTTTTACCACTTCCTGATACTCCAGTCATTACAATTAATTTGTTTTTAGGAAGTGAAATATTAACATTTTTTAAATTATTTTCCCTTGCTCCTTTTACAATTATCTTATCCATACTAATCCTCCAAGCCCTATTATTTTACCACAAAAATGATTTTTTTTGCATAATTAATATAACATATTTAAAAAATTAATTCAAGTACGTTTGTTCGTTTTAAAATTCAAAAAAATAACTAATTATTTTTTTCATAAATAGCTATTTTATTTAAACAATATTCTCCTTTTGGATGAGTAAAACACTGCATACATACATCATAATCTTGTTCAACCATATCAAACCCAGTAATAAGTGGATATACACTGCTCATAATACTTGGTAAAAAAAATATTACAATTGCAATAATAAATTTAGTTACTAATCCCTTGATACATTTCTTAATTTCTTTATCATCATCTGAAATAACAGCCTTACCTAAAGCTATAATGCCTAGAACAATAAGAAGTATTGGTAGAACTATTTTAAATATTAAAAGTACATATCCAAGTCCTTGCCATGCAGTTATAGTACTTAAGCAAAAACCATTTTCAGTTCCAACTTCCATATTTTCACCCCTTTGGTAGCAATACTATAGCATATTTTATAAAAAAATACAAATAAAAAAACCATTAACTAAATAATGGTCTATTTATTAGCTGCATTAACTTTTGCTTGACAGTCAGATCCAGATGGATGTGTAATACATTGTACGCAAACATCGTAGTCTGGTTTAACATCACTAAATCCATTAACTAATCCAAAGCAAGCACTTACAATACTTGGAATAAAGAAAATAACTACAGCGGCAATAAATTTTGTAATTAATCTATTTACTTGAGTTTTAACTTCTTTATCATCATCAGCTAAAACTGCCTTTCCAAGTCCAATAATGCCTAAAACAATAAGCATAATAGGAATAACAATTTTTAAAATTAAAACAATTTTACCAATAAATTGCCAAACTTGTGATGTAGTAGAACAAAAACCACTTTCAGTACCAATTCCAGCAAGGTTACCATCTAATAATCTCATATACAACTCTCCTTTACATACTTTTATTTTACCTTTTTTACCTTTTAATGTCAACAATTAAGTGTAAATGTTTACACTCTTATCTAAATAAACTAAATCCCGAAGACCCTTTATCATTAATTCTTGTAAAACCTAAATCAATTAATAGATTATTTATTGATTTATTATCATCTAGTTTATCATCAACATTAGGCATATTATAAAAAACTTTACTACCACTTTCTTTTTCAAAATCACTAACATCATTATTATTTAAAATACTGCGATTTAATACTATTTTTTTGCCCTTTAATTTATTAAAAATCATTTTATCATTTTTTATTAATTTATTTAACTGTATAAGTCCTGGTTCAATTAAATATAAAACCTCTGTACAATAATTTTCTACATCAGAATCATTTATATCAATTAAAATTACCTCTATATCATTGTTATTATATTTATTTAAATATTTATCTATATCTAAACTATCAATATTTGAATCTAAATTACGATCATTAAAATATATAAAATCGTGCTTATCTATTTCTACAGCTCTTACTTTATATTCTTTTTCTAAGTGTTTTTTTAATAAATAAGTAAGTGTTGTAGCACCAGCATGTTCAGTCACATTTTTAATACCAATTATTCTTTGACCAATAAAACCTACATTACTATTTTTTGAATTATCATTAAGTTTGGGTTCTTCATAAACATTTTTTAGATTATGAAAATTAGCTACATCTTTATAAGTATTTGGATTACTTATCAAAAACGGAATACTACTTGCATCTTTAGTAAAGTTATAAATACCCATAGATACTAAACTTGATAAATATGATGGTGAACTTACTATAGGTGAATCATCTAAAAGTAAAATTATTTTAGATACATCAAGCATTAAAGATAGTTTTTGAATATTATCTATTTCCTCATAACCTTCGATTGCAGTTATATCTATTATCATTCTATTATAATAAAAATTCTTATATTTATTTGCAAGTGTTTCTACTGAAAAAACTCCCTCGAGTCTTTCAAGTATATCTATATTTAGTCCATCAATTAAAGATGAATTTTTATTAACAATTATAACGTTCATTATTTTGCCTCCTACCAATATAATAATTTTGTTTCTCCTAAAGCAGAAAAATTAAATATTGCATTTATTATTGGAATATCTAATTGATAAAATACATAAATCTTATAATAATAACCTTTTAATGAAGAACTTTCTCCATTATTTGAGGGTATTTTAGCAATACAAAATGATGATTTTTTCCCACTCATAGTATATTCACCATTTCTTTGATATCCTGAAACTTGTGCTTTATCAGATATTTTTTCATTTAATGATTTTTCGATTTTTTCACAAGAACCTTGCTGTCTATATGAAGAACTTGCAAGAGCATCTACTATTTTTTGTAAAGTTTCTTGATTTTTATCAGTGGTATTGCATCCACCATTACATGATGAAGATAAATCAAACCCACCAGCATCTTCAATAATTGATACTATTTGATCTTTAACCGCAAAAGCATTTGCTTGGTTCATAGTTAAACTCATAATTCCAGCAAAGATTAATACCAATATTACAACAATTAAAAATAATTGTACGCCACCTACTCCTTCTTTCATAATTACCCCTTATACCTACATAAAAACTCTTTACCATTTAAATAGCACTTTACCATACCATCTGCATTAGGCTTTGTTAAACATTTTGCTTTTTCACAACTAGTTTGCATTACAAAATTATTTTTAATCATTGGCCATATTGTAAAGTAAAAAAAGGCTACTAAAATAGCCACACAAACACATACAACAACTAGATTTGCAAGCTCTCCCGTAGCCCTTTTCATATTTACTCCTTTTTAACTTTCATTTCTATTTGTATTATCTTGAAGTGGACATTCAATTGTATTTGTACTTTCATTCATATTATCTAAATAATAATGACATCTTCTTTTACCATTATCTTCTACACAATTTACTGCTTGAGCACAATAAGTTCTTGCTCTAATAGCATTTTTCAATGATGGATATAAAAATACAGTAAATAATGATAATATTGCAGCTATTGCAACAACAGTAATTACTGTTGTACTTAATTCACCTGTAGCTTCTTTCATTTAATTATTCCTCCTTTATTATATATTTTTATTATAGCAATTTTTATTTTTTTTATCAATATATTTGACTTAAATTTACAGATTAATGGCATTTAGTACAGCAAGAATTAAAACGATCATTACCCCAATACCGGTAGCGATAAGCATTTTCATTGTCATGCCTTCCATTTTATCAAGACGATTTTTATATCTTGTTTCTCTTGCTTTTTGTTGTAAAGATGAAATTGATTTAGAAAAAGTTAAAAGTTGTTCTTGTTTTCTTTCTTGTCTTCCTAAACTTAATCTATATAAAAGTCTCATCATTCTCATACTATCTCTTACTGGATAAGTTTTTGCAAATTCCATATATGGATTAATTGTGTCATCTCCAGAATTTATTGCATTAATTAAATCCTCAAGGCCTGGCTTAAATATTTCTGGAGCATCATTAATAGATTTACCAATTGCCACTGGAACTGTATAGTGTTGAATTAATATCTCTATACTTTTTAAATAATGAGGTAATAAAGAGTCTATTTGAGCAATATGTTTTTTATAATAACCTTTTAAATCAATATAAGTTATTTTAAATACTCCATAACCTGCAGCACAAGCAATTACTAATTTTATCGCAGATATTCCACCAGTCATCGCATAAAATGCCGCTATTACAAGAGTAATTAAACCATTTCTAACTCTTTTATTAAAAAGTATATCAGGATTAACTGAAGTTCCATATTTAGCTTTAACATAAAAATCCCAGTCACTTTCTTTTAATTTTCTAAATATACTTTCATTATCACTAATTAATTTAGTAAAACTTATTTGTCCTGTGGCAAACATTATTCCATATATTATGGTGGCTAAAATAAATATTTCATAATACATAATTATTCAACCCCCACATCTTCATTATAATATTTTTCTCCTTTTAGTAAAAATAAAGCATTTACTATAATTATGGCATGAAGTATTAACTGAACATACCACATATCAAGAAGTTCTATATACTTTTCTGTTCCGTACATATATTGAACCGCTAGAATCAAGAAAAATAATGCTACACCAAACTTTATAAATTTTGAATGAAAAGCTTTTCTATCCATTTGATCTCTATACACACCTTCAACAAGGGCATCTATATCCATTGCCATATTTTCTAAACTTTGACCTGCATCTCTTGCACCTTCTTTGGTAATTTGAAAGAAAAGTTGATGCATATTTTTCACCATATAATATGGGTATTTTTTATTAAAATAATCTATTGATTCATCTATTGTTCCATTTTGATATGACATATCAATCATTTTTTTTAAGTCAGATAAAACTGGTTCTTCAATAATGCCAGAGTCTCTAACACCCTCTAAAGCTTTTACAAAACTTTGAGTTGTATTAAATTCCATAATTACGTTTGTTGTATAAGTTTCAATTTGTTCAAATATAAATTCAGAATATATTCTTTGACATCTTAAATATGCAAGATATGGAATTACTGATATTGCCGCAATTGCATATAGAATAGAAAGTAAAATATTATAAAAATATAAATAAGCAACTACACCTGCAAAACCTGCAAAAATTACAACTTGCGAAATATATTGTCTTGTTGTAAATTCTTGCCCAAGTTCTTTTGCTTTTGCCCTAACCGTTTTAAATGAATAAGGCGCATATTTTTCGTATAAATTTGAGGCACTTGATACAAAAAACTTATAAACATTTTCACCAGGATTCTTACGATATAATATTATAAAAATTCCTAATGCAAGCATTATAACAAGTTCTATCATAAAACTCCTTTCTATAATGAATCTATATCATTATTAATTTTACTTACTTCATCTGTATTATTACTTTCATCAAATAAACTTTCATCAAGTACTTTTCCTTGAGCACCAAAATAATCTTTTAAATATTTTGTAGGTTTATTAAAGGAAATTTTCCCATCTAAACTTTTTGAATAAATAATATTTGTTCCAGCTTCATTATTTTCATCAACATAAAATTCAGTTACCTCAACTATTTCACGTTGAAATCTTTGAAGTTCCGCACTCATATAACCTTTTACATGAATACCAATTTGAACATATCTATGAATAGATTTTAAAAACTGTTCAATATCTTGATTACTTTCAAGAAGTGAATACATACGCATTGGTATATGAGCAGCACTATCAGAGTGAATTGTTGATATAATATTATGACCTGATGAAATTGAGTTACGAACTGCAGTAACAGCCTCTGCGGAACGTACTTCGGAAAGTAGTATCCATTTTGGGTTTTGTCTCATACATGTTACTAAAACATCAGAATATGAAGCAATGTTATTTGTTTTCATTGCAACTATATCACGATGAGGAAATATTCTATCTAGGTGTAGCTCCAAAGTATCCTCAATTGTAATAATTTTTTCATTTTCTTCAGTATTTGAAGCTAAATATTTAACAAGTTCTGTTTTACCTGAACCAGTTTCACCAGAAACCATAATATTACAGTGTGCTTTTACACAAGATAATAAGAAATTGTGAATATTTTCAGTAACATACTTTTCATTAATTAACTTTTCTTTATTAAGTCTTATTTTCGCAGGTGTCTTTCTTATAACACATGCTATTCCATTTGTGGCAATACTTTCATGAACGAAATTAAGACGAAGTTCAGTACTTTCAGCATCTAGAAAAGGATGAGCCATATTAAACGTTGTACCCATTACGTTTGAACATTGAAAAGCTAGTTTTTCCATTAAGGCATTATTTATTTCAGGTCGATTAACCATATAAATACCTTTATCTAGGGTTTTAAGCCAAACATTTCCACCATTTGAGTATGAAATATCGGTTATGTTATCATCATTTAAAAACTCTGTAATTGGTCCAAAATCTAATTGTGAAAATATTGAATCTTTCACCTTAATCACTCCTTTTTATTGCATTTCGCTTGCATCTGTAGATTTAGCATTAATTAAATTTTTAAAATATTCAACTGTAACAGTATTAGCTCCAGTTTGTGTATAGTTTTTATTTCTTGGTACTGGTACCATTGTAAGGCCTGATACATAACCAGCTCTCATTAATAAGTTATACATATCATCAGGTACCGCAAATAATAATTCTGCTGGATTACGAGTTTCATTTAAACCAAATACATCTTTACCACTACTATCACGTACTCCTAAAACTGTAATACTTTCAATAAATTTACCATAAACAACTTTCCCTGATTCATCATTTGCTTTTAAGTAAAGGTCAATTTTATCTCCAGGATATATTGAATTACCAAAAGTTGTATGATTATTTACACTTAATCCATATAATGTATATCCATCAGGTATATCATCAGATACTGAATTAGGCAATTCTTTTTTTGTTACAACTTGAGTCTTATAAAATAATCCACCTTTTGGAATTGATGTTCCTGTTGTAACATAATATCCTATTAAAGCACCTTGACTTTGAATAATATCAGCACTTTTTAATAGTTTACTATTTACTTCTACCCATGTTATTTTATCCTCGGTTATTTCTTCAGTTGACTGAATTTCAACTTTTGCACAAGGCACACGAATTGGTGTTGTTGCCTCCTTTACTCTCATGCTATAAAAAACATAAAGAATTACAATACCCACTAAAACAAGCAAAATTGTCACCGTATTTTTATTTGCTATAGTTTTCTTAAAAAAAGCTTTTAAATTTCCCATTTTTATCCTCCTTAAATACTTTTCTACTATCAATTAAAATTATAACAACTTTTAAGTTTATTTTCAATAACATAACTAAAAAAGACACAAAATTTTGTGTCAATTTTTTATTTTTTAATTACTTACTGAAACATATTCTGTAAAATATGTATTTACAGCATCATATGGAACGCATTGATTTCCTGTAGGAGTTCCTGATTTATAATATGTTATAGGATTATATACCTTAAAACAATTTTTTGATTTATCATAGCCATAAATTGTGTAGTAATGTCCTGTAGTTGTTGAAGCAAGACCAGTATTACTAGGAATACCACTTCCTTTATTTTTAGATATTGAAGCAACTACAACATTACCTTCTAATAATGACTTATAAATCTCTTCTGCATAACCTCCTGTTGTACCTTCTAAATCTCCACCATTTTTGCCAACACTTAATCCAACATTATTTAGGAAACTATTGCCTTTACTTGCGTAAGTTCCTTTTCCACCGCAGAAATTAGCTTCACCAAAGTCATGTAATGATGGATTTCCATTTAAACCATTTTGATACATTAGTATATATACAGCAGCAGCGTATTGCTCATTAGTACTTGGCATATATCCAAGTTCACTTTGAATATAGGATTTTAAAGTATCTTTCTTTCCTAACATCATAATAGCTTCTGTCATAGCAATTGGACCACAAGCACAGTCCATATAAACTTTTGTTCCATTAACATCAATTACATCATAAGTTTGCTTAATACTTACTGAAGATCTATTTTTGTTAGCATCCTTTTTACCATCTTCTGATGAAGGTTCATCCGAAGGATTAGTTGTATTTAGATTTCCAGTTGTAGTGGTACCAGTGTTATCACTATAACTTGTATCATAAGTACCATTACTATTTCCTGGTTTTAAACTTGATTCTAATATTGCATCAATTTTATTTACAATATCAAATTGAGTTGCATCACCTGCTACATTAAATGCACCAGATTTGCTTGATACTTTTACACCAACTTTTGGTGGTGCCTCATATATTTCAGTAAATTCAATATCATAAGTTGTAGCTAAACTTGCTTCTTCAGCAAATCTTCTTAAAAAAACCTCATAAAATTTCTCTTTATTTATTTTGATTTCTCCATAAGTTCTATAATATGCATAATCTACAGCATCTACCATAGATGACTCCGTGATTTCTTTTATTAAATAATAATCTTGAGTATTAGCTCCAGTAAAACTTTGGACAAGAAGGAGTACTACAATAATGAATACTCCAAAAACCATTAACCAATATCCCCAATAGGATTCTTTCATTATTTACGCCTCCTTATTTCCATGATGGTCCAACATCTGGTATACCATCGCCATTAACATCTAATGTGCTAAATCTATATATTGTCCAATAATCATTTGTAGTAATTAAATTATCACTATTACTTACTCCATAAGGACTAGTATAGGTAGTAAATTTTTCAATATCTGCAGTTCTACCTTCTAAAGATTTCATATTTACAGAACCACCAAAATCACCATTTATTAATTGATCAATAAATGAACTTGTACAGAAAATATTACTTAATATACATTTATTTTCTTGCCATGTATAACCTTTTTCTTTACATGATGCCTCACTTGTTATATTAATAGGATAATCTATACAATTCATAGTATCATTATTATATGATTTTTGTTCTTTATTATATGCTTTGATTTTACTAATCATATCAGCATTCATAGTAACTTTTAAAGTATAATCTTCAACAGTTGTATCAGTACTTCCATTTTCATTAGAAACATCATTAGCTCTTTTTGTAATTTCAGTAATTGTGTCTCCTGCTTTTCTTGCTACTAAACTATTATGATATTTATCTGGATTACTTTCCCAGTTATAACCAATATCTCTATCAGTTGGGAATAAATTTCCAGGACTTACTGGTCTAAAATCATATTCAGGTTTCTTTGAACCATTATTTGTAATTGAACATTGTCCAATACACTCAACTTTACAGTTTGGACAGCAGTTAAAGTTTTGTTCACAAGCCTCTCCAACTTTACAACCAACAGCTGCTAAAGCTTCTTCACGTGAATTTTTAGCTTTACAACTTGAATCATAAGTTGTATTATTACATACATAATAACTTTGTGATTTTTCAACACAGAACGGTCCTTTTGGACTTACTGGGCATAATCTTTCTTGACATTTTTCCCAATTTTCACCTTTTTCACATTCAGTTTTATAATGTTTATTTCCTTGACTATCTTCACATGTATTTTGATTTACTTCATATGTACAAGCATATTCATTTTTACCGACTTGAGCTTTATTGCCTTTAGCCACTGCTTCAGATCTAACCTCATTTGATAAACTCTTGCCTGTTCCAAATATACGTCCTAAACTATCTTTTTCTGGATAGAATGAACCAATATTATTTAAAGTTAATTTATAATAATACGTTCCTGTTGGTGTATTAATACTTACAGGTAAACCATCAACTATATCAGCATTATCAATTTTCTTTTCTGGAGTTTCTTTGATAGAAATTGTTCCATCATCATGCATTGAATAATAAACTCTTTCAGTATTGTAAGTACCTTTAGATGAAGCTGTTTTTCTAACATAATCAACTTTAGTTATTTTATGAAGTGAATTTGATTTATTTGTACCAATAGATATTCTATAATCAGCACCTGTATTTAAATCAGCATCTTCAACCATCCAATGATATTCATCATTATAATCAAGTGTTGCACTACCTTTACATGTACCATATTCATTATCAATTTCACCATCACAATACCAAGTTACAACATGTGAATTTCCATCTATATCATTTACGCTAGCACTTTTTTCACATTTTACTTTATTATCAGAAGTATTTGCACATTTTTCTGCATTAACAATAGCATCAGTACTATACATATTGTCACAAGTCATGCCATGTTCACAAGTTTTTCCAGAAACTTCATTAATCCAGTTTACACTAGAAATACCTGGTTCAGGTTCATCATAGCTATAGACTATTTCAGGATTATAATTATATATCATATCCCAATAAGCTGTATTTCCATATGTTTTAGATTTATCAGTTTGTTTACTTGCATAATCATGATCAGCAGCACATGAATTATATGTATCAACGATTTCACGAAGCTGCTCAATTAATTCTTTTAATTTAGATTTTGCTGATGCAATACCAGCCTCATATTCTTTTATTAATGATTTATAATGATCATCAGGCGTCATTTCCCATTTACATGGATTGGATACGTCACAAGAAGGAGTACAAGTTGCATTATTAAGCCATTTACCAAATTTTGGTCCGATTTTTGTTAAACCAGTATTTGCACTAATAGTCCATCTGTCTGTACCTTCAATAATTTCATAATTATAAAAATCGTAACTATGAATTATAGTTTTTAAATATTCAGCATTTTCTTTTTCTTTAGGAGAACAAGTATTTTTTGTTTTACCAGTTTTTGGATCAACATCATAAGGACAATCGACTGCACTGCAATCTACTCCTTCGCCCTGAACTAAAGGAAATGTATAATTTTCATAATTTTCAAGCCAGTCATTATAAGCATCAATAATTTCTGCTTGTTTCTTGACTACATCTTCAGTATATTTTTTATAATCTAATTTTGTAGTATAACAGTCTTGAGTTCCCTTTAATGCAACACTTATTTGGAAATATCTTCCTGCTTCAGCATTACGTTTATATGGAACACCAAACTTATAATCTTCTTTACATTTTACTTCACAATATGGATTATCATTTACCATACTAGCATTTTCATCATCTTTTAAAGCATATGAATTGCCAGCCTTATCTGTACTATTTTTAGTAAGTAAACATTTCTTTATATTATATTTACCACTTTCACTATTATAAGCTTCTCTAAATTCATATTCAACATTACCATTTTCATCAGCATTAATTCCATCTTCACAAATATTTGGAAGTGTTGATGTTGGGTCACATGTTACTTCTTCGCATAAGCTTGTATTTAAATCAAAAGTTATTTCTTTAGGTTTACCTGTATCAGGAATATACGCATAAAAAGCTTGATCACCTTGTCCACCAGTTAAAACGGCAGCAGTTATTTTTCCATTTGACTCAAATACAGTTTGAATTACAAAATTTTCACATTTTGCATCTTCATCAATATCTTCTTCATCACTTGCATCCATCTCTAGTAAAAAACCTATATATACATCCCCATTATAGGCTTTTTCACCATCAATTTTCGAAAGGTCAGTTCCACTTGATAATTCTTGCCATCCATCTACAGTATCTTTAAAATCTTTTGAATAACCAAGAAGTGTTACATTAACATTTTTATTTTCTAATTTATATTCTTTATACTTAAAATAATCATTTTCTGTAAGAATACCTTTTAAACTAACTTTAACAGAAACAATTTTTGAAAGTTTTCCATTTTCTTTTTTTTGATCTGAAGCAATTCCCTTTTCAACAGTTGTTTTACCAGCCATTTCAAGATTATTGCTTGCAGCATCAAGTCCAGATTTAATTAAGGCTTTAACAGCACCTAGAGTGTTATTACCTTCAATTTTTGATTCATAAGTACATTTTTTACTACCTTTTTTAATTTTTTTGCCTGTATACGCATTATAAGATTCTATAAAGTTTTCATCAGTCAAAAAACAATCTAATATTTGATTTAATTCCTTTTGGTAGTTAGTATCAATACTTGATTTATTATCTTTTCCAGTATCTATAGCATTTGCAAACATTCTAAGTGCAATATGACCAACTTCATACTCCTGACTTTCAGCGCCTTTTAACATTTCAAGTACGGCAGTATCATATTTTAAAAGTGCTTTTTCTGTACCTAAAATTCTAGAAATTTGTGCAGTATTTGGAGCATTATATCCTCTTGCAACACAATATGCATTATAAGTATTTCCACTACTATCTGACGCTGTATGTTTATCAAAATTTTCAAAGCCTAAACTAGAGTTCATGGTTGTATGAGAAACATTAAATTTTTCAAGTCCTAACTCTTGTTTTGCATTAACATTTAAAGAAAGAAATACAACTATAAATATACTTAATAATATTTTTTTGATTAATTTTTTCATATTAAATTATATCCTTTCTTCTTTTTCTTATAATTATTACACTTACAACAGTAATTACTGCTATAATACTAACGCCTACAATAATACCAACTTTATTATTAATAATAAAATCGCCTATTCTTTGCCAAAATGATTTATTAATTTCTTCATTTTTCTTATCTTGATTATCTTTGTATTCATTTGCTTTAGTAATAAAATCCGTTAATCCATTATCATCAAAAGTAACAAATTTTTGGCACATATAATAATCAGGTATATCTTCACAAATTGCATATTCATAATAATCATTTAATCTTGGAGTAGTTAAATAAAATGTTCTATTTAATTTTTCACAACCACTTGAACTTGAATTATAAACATTGAATGTATATGTGTTAATTTCACTTATATCAGTTACATCAAATGATATAACACCATCTTTTGCATCTTTAGAGGTAAATGTTTTATTAAAATTATTATCACCTTTAACTGTTACATAGAAATTTTCACTTAAATTTAAAATTGATATTTTAAAATAATCAACCATTGCTACGCATCCTTCATTACCATCACCGCACACATACTCACTTTTATCTCTTTCTTTTGACTGTTCTTCGTATATTGCTTTAATTGTAGTGGCTTCACTATTAAGTGCAGCCTCTTTTGCATAGTCACATACAGCATTTACATTTTTTGTAAATAATATAAGTAATACTAACATTATATTTCTAATTTTTTTCATAATACACTCCTATTCCTACTATTAAAATCTTAACATACTACTAATTTTTTTTCAATAAAAAACTGGAAAGAATAACAATATTATGGTAATATTTTATTATAGGTGATAGATATGGACAAAATAAAATTATTTATTAAAAATTTATTAAAAGTTATTGCTGTTTTCTTTATATACTTTATTTCAATTAATTTATTTACAATAATACTTAAAAAAATAAAACTTAATAATCATCCCAATATATGTAGTTCAATAATTTATTTATTTAGTGCTATAATATTATTTATTATATTTAGAAAAGATTTAATTTCTTCATTTAAAGATTTTAAAGAAAATTATAAAAAATATTTAAAAAAAGGTTTTAAAATATATCTTATTTGTTTATTGATAACTTATGTATGTAATATAATTATATATAAATATATGGGAAATATAGTGGCTACAAATGAACAATTAAACCGTGATATTATAAATACAAATTTAGTTTTTGCAATTTATTTAATGTGTATAATGGCTCCTTTCGAAGAAGAAATATTATTTAGATTAAATTTCAAAAAATTATTTAATAATAAGATTGTTTTTTCTATTTTAACAGGAATTTTATTTGGTTCAATGCATATAATAAGTGCTGGAACTAAAGAGCTTATCTTCTTACTTCCTTATTCATTTTTAGGTATAGGTCTTGGTTATATTTATTATGATACTGATAATATTTATACTTCAATGTTCTTTCACTTTTTTAATAATGCGTTTTCCATATTAATTCTTCTTTTAGCGGAGATTATATGAAAAGATTTATATGTATAATTATTTTATTTTTATCTTTAACTTTCTTATATGCAAAATATATAAATGTCAAAGGTATAAAAATAAATGAATATGAAATTAAAAGTGAAAAAATAACCCAAGGATTTAATGGATTTAAAATAGTTCATTTTTCTGATTTGCTTTATTATGAAAAAAGTAGTGATATTAAGAAAATAATAGATAGTATTAATTATCAGAATCCTAATATTGTTGTATTTACTGGTGATGTTAATTTAAATGATAAAAATTACGATAATATAAAGGATTACATAAAAAAAATAAATGCTGATTATAAATATGCTGTTTTAGGAGATCATGATAATGAAGAAACTAAAAATATGTTAATAGAATGTGGTTTTAATGTTCTTGATAAAAATTATGCTTATATATTTAATGATGATATTAATCCAATTAAGATTATGGATTTAAATAACTTTGATGAAAGCATTTTATCTAATGAAGATGATATTACTCCATCATTTGTAATAGGTCTTTTACATAAACCAGATGAATTTCAAAATTTAAAAAAATATGATATTGATGTTATTTTTGCGGGTCACTCTTTAGGTGGACAAATAAGACTACCATTTTGGGGAGCACTTATAAAAAAGGATGGTGCAAGAATATACTCTAATGCATATTATAATGAAAATAATACTAATATGTACATTTCATTTGGTATTGGAACAGAAAAGCCACATTTAAGACTTTTAAATAAACCCTCAATTAATGTATATAGATTAAGTTCAAAATAAAAAACATAGTAGTTATAAAAATTCTACTATGTTTATATTTTTGTTTAACTTTTCAATTAAATCTTCTTTTTCATATTTTGAAAATACAGAAATAAAATTACTATTATCCATTAAGAACATATCATAATATTTTAAGAAAATATCTTGATAATTAGTAACTCCTAAATCTTTTAAATAAGATATATTTTCAGTTACTAATTTTTTTTGTTCTTTTAAAAGTTCAATTAATTTTTCTGGAGTATTTTCTAATAAATAATCAATATCATCTTTACTAAAATTTAATTTTTCTAAAAATTTCATAATGTTTTCTCCACTACATCATCAAGTTTTAATTCTTCATCGATAGCTTTATATATATTAACTTTTTCTTCATCAGTTAAATTTTTATTAAATGTTATTGTATAATACAAAATTTCTCTGGCATCAGTTATTCCACTTGTAAGGAGTTTAATTAAATTGTTAGCTTTGGTTTCATCAATTTCACTACCATAATTTAAACTTTCTAATACATGTTTTAAATGACCTGTCATATCTTCATATTTTACAAGCATTTCATCATCTAATCTTATTGTTTGATCTTTAGAAAGTGCCATTATATAAGGATTATCTTCTTCAGTTTCTACCATTTGTTCTACAACAGGAACATCTTGAATAATTTGACTATTTTCATCTTTTACTGGATTTTCAGGTTTAATATCCTCAACTATAAAACTTGGCTCATTACTAGGTATTTCAACTGTTTCAACATTATTAGTTACAATTTCTTGAACACTTTCATTTAAATACCCTACCCCATATTTTCTATCAAACTCTTTTTTATCAAAAATAATTTTATTGTATTTACCATTTTCATTTTTAAGTGGCTCACCAAGTTGTGCTAAATAATCGATCCTTTTAAATAATTGACGAGAATTAATTCTACTTGGATCTATTATAAACATGTCCAAACATCCTTTAGTTTCTGCAGTCTCAACTTGAGTTTTAATAAATTCAAGAGAATTACTTAAAACTTTAATTTGTGAAGGTTTACTTATCATAATACCTTTTTCATTTAAATAATTAATTTTTGTAGTTAAATCCTCTAAAGTAATTAAATCATTAGAAAGTGCAGCATAAAACTTTGGTATATATTGATAATTCTCTTGAGGAAGACCTAATGCTTTTATTTTTGCTACTATATCGTACATATTTTATCCTTTCTAATAAGCAATTAATGGGACACTTTTAGCATCAAGCCCACTTTGATTTAATACATCAATTGCATTATTTAACCCATTTAAATCATATTTTGTAAGTACACTTGGATTTAAATAAATATCTTGAGGTAATTTACCTAATCCAACTAACTTTTCTATTTTTTCTTTCATTTCTTTATCATAAAGTAGTTCAACATTATCAGCAAATATATCAAGTGAAATATTTAGTGATTTAATATATTCAGCATTTTCTCTAATTACTTTTTCATCATAATTTGCAAGCATCTTTTCAAAATCATTACTTGTAAAATCTAAATAATCAAAACCAAGTTCTGTTAATAATTTTATTAAATCATCTTTAGTCGTTTCAGTTTTTTCTTCTTTTGCAGAATTTTCAATTGTATTTTCACTTACTGGAGATGATAAATTAAAATCAAAATTAAATGTTTCAATTTTTTCTTCTTGAGCTGGTTCAAGTATAGGTTCTTCTTTTGCTTCTTTTATAACATCACTTATACTTTTAGTATTTTTATTTTTAGACAATCCATTTTCATATTCAAATAAGCCATCCTCTGGGAACATTAATAATTTAGCGGCTTCTCTTTGTTCTTCTTCTGTAAAATTAAATTTTTCTAATAAAGAAGTTATCTCATCTCTAGTTATATTAATATTTCCACTTAACGCAAGATTAAAATATTCATTTAATCTATCTTGATTTGTTAAAGCTTCATCTTTTCTAATACCTAATTCTTCAATTTTAGTTATTGATTTATTCATTTCATTTTCAACTAAAACAAGTTCTTTTTCAGCTTTTTCTTTTTCAGTTTTAAACTCTTCAAGTGTTTTAGGAAGTTTTACATCTAACTGTCTTTTAATTTCATTTGGGTCAAATGCAATATTTAATTCTCTTAATACATTAACAAAATCATCTTTTCTTATAGTTTCTAAAGCACTTTTAAAATTCTCGCCTTCTTTAGCAAGAACTTGTCCTTCATTTTCTAATTTATCTATTTGCTCTGTTAGTTCAGTTGTTCTTTTACTTGTTCTTTCTTTAGTTTTAACAGCTTCATTTTTTTCTTTGTCAATAGAAACAAGTACTAGACTGTCTTCTCCTCTTAAATTGTATAATTTGTCAAGTAAATTTTTCATTTCAGAATTTAAATTTTTCATTTGTTTTCACACCCTTTATCATATAAGAATTATAACACAAAAAAAAGGTAATTGTAAACTACCTTTTTAAATTATTTTTTTTTAATTTTATAATAGCATAAGTTATAGCAAAAGCACTTACTACAAATAGGCCAAAATAAATACCCACGTTATCAATTGTATTTGGATTTGTAATACTTTCTTTAGCAATTATATAATTACTAAAGTGACTTGTATTAAATGATATATATTTGTTATTATCTATAACCTCTATTTGTACATCATATTTTTCAAGAGTTCCATCATCCTTAATATACAAAACTACTAACCCTTCTTCACTACCATCATAAGGAATTAATACATTTGTAACATCATTAAAATTACTTATAATTTTATCTAAAATACTTGAATATAACTTTAGTGAATAACTATCAACATTTTTATAACCTTTATTTTCAATAAGTTTTAATTCTTCGCTAGTTAAACTATATTTATCACTTATTAAACTTGCATCAAGCGGTACATTACTTGCTTTTGTTTTTAAAATAATTCCCGTTTTTGTATCTACTGTAGAAATTATACCAGTACTTTCTAAATACTTTTCAGGCAATTCAATAACTAATATATTATAAGATTTATCATTAATTGTAAGTACATAAGGGATACCAGTAATTAAGCCTTCGCTTTCATTACATGAATTTTGATTTAGTTGATATTTTTTTAATTTTGCACATTCATTTTCAAAATTTGTATTTACTAAAGAGTAGTACTCTTTGGATTTTAAACCCATTGTAAAGTTTAATACTTCACTAACATCCATTGCACCTTCAAAATCAGTTAGATTATCAGATAAAGTTACATTTATTTTTACATTATCATTATTAACATATTTAATAAGCTTATCTTCTAAAACTTTACCATAATCTTCTAACAAGGTTCCTACAGGTACATAATACATATTCGACTGGAAAAAGCCATTATAAGTAAATCCATAATAAATGCCATTCTTTTTAATATAAGTTAAGGCATCAGCAATTCCTGTATAAGCAATACCTCTTCTAGTTTCTTCAAAAGATACGGTAATATCAAAATCAGGATTTTTTTCAATTACATTTTTTAATTTTGAAAACTCTTTTCCGGCTCTTTTATTAGAAAAAAATGTTGATGTATCACTTTCATAATTAATTAAATGATTTATCATATCAATGTCCGCTACATGAAATGTACCAAAAAGACTATCTTCAATTTTACCAGCTTTCTCAATAATTTTTTCATCCGCTGTAACTTCCTTAAATGTTACATCTACATTAAATTCTTGGCTACCTTCATCTTGCTTTTCATAACTTATTAATATATCACAGTTATCTTTTGTAACAGTTTCCATTTTATTTAATGTAGGATTATAACGCTCTTCCCCTATAAAATAACAAGCGGTATCTATATTAGCAACATTATCAAAATCTATAATATTATATACGTCTTCACGAAACATATATTCATAAAAATTATGAGTAATTCTTTCTTTTGTATAAACTGACCCATCATATTCATTTTTTTGAAACCACTCGTAATTTTTATCAATCATTTTTTCTGGATTAACATATTTGTATGCAAAATTATGGTTTTTAATAATATCTTCGTTAATCTTCTTTGTTTCTTGAATACTTTTTGCATTTACTGCACTACTAAATAAAAATAATCCTACGGTTAATAATTTAAAAATTTTTTTCATGTTTGGCACCTACTTTATAACTAAAGTATAAGTGATTTAAAAAATTTTTTCAACACAAATTCACACAAATTTTAATTTGTTCATATAATACAAAGAAGTATAAGGAGGATTAATGAAAAAAATATTTTATACTTTTCTTTTATTTTTTATTCTAATCATGGGTTTAATTATCTTTTTACCTAAAAAAGAAGATAACAAAAATTTGACAACTATAAAAATGTCCGAGGTAACTCATTCAATATTTTATACACCATTATATGTTGCTATTGAAAATGATTATTTTAAAGATGAAAATATTAATCTTGAACTTATTTTAACACCAGGAGCTGATAAAGTAAGTACAGCTGTTTTATCGGGGGATACTGATATAGGTTTTGCAGGTGCTGAAAGTGCCATATATATATTTGATAAAAATGAAAAAGATTATTTACGTATTTTTTCAGGTCTTACTAAAAGAGATGGCCAATTTATTTTAGGAAGAAATAATGAAAAAAACTTTTCTTTAAAAAAACTATATGGTAAAGAAATTTTAGTAGGAAGAAAGTCAGGAATGCCAGCATTAAATTTTCTAAATGCCCTTAAAAAAGAGAATATTGATGAAAGTAAAATAAATATAAACTATAATATTGACTTTGCATCACTTACTGGAGCATTTATTGGTAAAACTGGTGATTATGTAAATCTATTTGAACCAAACGCATTAAAACTTGAACAAGAGGGATACGGATATGTTCTTGCAAACATTGGTAGTTTATCTGGAGAAATGCCTTACACAACATTTTATGCTAAAAAAAGCTATATTGAAAAAAATGAAGATATCATAAATGGCTTTATTAGAGCAATTGATAAAGGTTTAAAATTTACTAAAGAAAATAATGAAATGACTATAGCAAAAGTAATACTTCCCCAATTCCCAGATACATCCTTAAATGATGTTGCTAAAATAGTTAAAAGATATAAAGATGCAGATTCTTTTTTAGATGATCATATTGTAAGTGAAAAACTTTTAAATAATCTCGAAGACTTATTAATTGATAATAAGCTTTTAAAAAATTATGTAGATTATAATAAACTCATTTATATAAAAAAATAAGCAATTACTTGCTTAAATTATTTGGAAAATATAAATTATTATTTTCTTGGTATTTACTTAAATAATCGTTAGTTAAATAGCAAGCTAGATCAATTCTTTTAATATAATTATTATCAAAAGTTATATAATTTAAAAGATAAATCAAATTACTCTTACTTACACTACTTTTATTACTATTGTAAATTAGTTCATCATTTTCATATAAATTGCAACCAACTTCATTATTAACATCTTTTGTAATTTCAATCATCATGTTAGTTGTAATTTTTTTTGCAAATAGAAATCTTCCTTTATAATAAAATGGAATTTCTTCATATAAATATGGACTAACTTCTTCAGTATTTTTTATAATATTATCTACAAAATTAGGTTCATTTATTTTAGAAATATTTGCAAGTGCATAAATTTTAAATAAATCTGATGAATAATCAATTGTTACAGTGCAATAGTCTTCTTTATTTATACTGTCACCTTTTTGAAAATAACCATTTGCATATGTATAGTTTTCTTCGCCTTCACCATAATTTAATACTTTATCATATGAAATAATACTTTTGCCATTTTTTTCTAAATTATCATTATACATTTCAAAATATTTTTTAGGTAAATCTTTTGTATAAGTATTTCTTAAAATATTAGCAAATTTTTCAAAAGGTTCATATTTATTTTGTTTATTACTTGCTTCTTTTAAAGCATACTTAAATAATTCATCTAAAATATTTATATCATCTAAATAAATTTTTTCGCCCAAAGAAACTCTAGTATTAAACATAGCATCTAAAATTTTTACAATATAGTTAATGTCTATATCCGAATATTTATTTTTTAAAGTGTTAACCAAACCATTTATACCTGTTTCATTAAATTTTTGAATATCAAAAGATGCAAAATAACATAAATAATTTAATACATCTTTTTCCATTTTATAAGATTCATCATTTAAAACAAGACTAGTAATATTTGCATTCATTGCTTCAGATAATGCTTTACCCTCTAAATTATAGTGATAATAAACATTAGGACCAATAGCGTGGTAATAATCAAAAAGTGTATGGGAAAGCTCATGATAAATAACTTTTTCAGTGGCGCTATTACTTAAATAAATAGTATTTTCATTTGTATAATAACACCCTGCAATATAAGAAGAAAATTTTGCTATTATATCTTCATCAGAAAGAGTTACTATTTTTAAAGTTTTCATATTTTCATTAAAAATACGAAAATCAAATTCTGGATAATTATTATATATCGTATTTATTAAAGTTATGGCTCTTTTTTTATCATCTAAAGAAATATTTTTATTTAAATTTATTGTATTGATTACTTCCTCTAAAGATATATTTTGATATTCTATAATACTATTTAAACTTTCTAAAGAAGTTATTTGAATAATATTTTGAGTGCTTACTATTTCACTATTTATAGTCATTTTCCTATTAGTTTTACTTCCAAAAGTTGATATATTTAATGCAGTAAGTAAAGCAAGTGATACAGCGGTATTTTTAATTATTACTTTTTCTTCTATTTTTAATGGCTGGTAACTTATAAAATTTTTTTCATTATACATATTATTTAAATAAATATATTCTTCATAACTTGGATAAAAATATTTACCATTATTATTTATTAAAAAATATATTTTATTTTGCTCATTTAAAAACAAAGAAAAAATCTTATTATTATAATTTATATTAAATAAATATTTATGCATAATTATCTACTCTTTTCGTTATTAAGGTATCTTGAAAAAACTTTATTAAATTTTTCACGAAAAATACTATCTAAATACATTTTTTGATTTACAGCTGATTTAAAAGAATAATCAGTTAAATATTTTTCCCATACTAATTGAATACATTCTGGATGAAAACGTAAATATTCAAAATCAATTAAAGGAAGAAAAGGGTCTTTAAGTCTTTCTTCATAAGTATAAATTCCATATTTCATAATTTGCCTCACATAAATTTTATCATAAATTATTTTTAAAGTCTAATAAATATGATATACTTTATTATATGGAAAGTAAAGTTATTAAAAAAAGAAAAAAACTTAATATAAAAAATTTATGTCTATTAATATTTTTTTTAGTAATGTTAGTAGTTTTTTTGTTTTCTTTAATAAAAATATTTTTATGGGTAGTAGACAATAATAAAACAGATAAAATAATTAAAGAAATTAAAGAAAATTATAGCGTAACAGAGGTAGAAGCCAAAAACGAAACAATTCTTGATAATAGTGAAAATAAAACTAATGCTTATTTTAAATATATTCAAATGAATTATATTGATATAGACTTTAATAAATTAAAAAGATTTAACTCTGATACTGTAGGATTTATTAAAGTTATGGGAACAAATATTAACTATCCCTTTGTCCAAACTTCAGACAATGATTATTATTTAAATAGGTCATATGATAAAACATATAATAATGCTGGTTGGATATTTTTAGATTATCGTAATAATGAATTTAATGATAAAAACACTATCATTTATGGTCACGGAAGAATTAATAGGACTATGTTTGGTTCTTTAAAAGATACTTTAAAACCATCTTGGCAAAATAATGAAGAAAATTATATTATAAAAATATCCACGGAAAAAGAAAACTCAATATGGCAAATATTTAGCATATATAAAATTCCCACTACAAGTGATTATCTTGGAATTGATTTTACAGATGAAAGTTTTAATAGTTTTTTAAATTTAATAAAAGAAAGAAGTGAATTTAATTTTAATACTGATGTTAATATAAATGATAAAATTCTTACTCTTTCAACATGTTATAATGATAATGATAAAATGGTTGTTCATGCAAAACTAATTAAATATGTTCAAAAATAAAAAAAGTACTAGTTAATAATATATTTATCAAAAACTAGTGCTTTTATTATATAAAAATTTATAACAACTTATTTTCTTCTTGAGAAAAATTTAAATCATTTGTTTTTAAAACTTCTTTACATTTATTTTCTATAAAATCAGCATACTCTCTTATTTGTTCAAGTTTTTCATCTGTAACTCTTGGATCTTCATAATCATATTTATTATTTTTATTAACTTTACATAAACTATATCCACAATAAAACCAGTGTTGAGGATGTCTGTCTTTTATTTTTTTCAATAACTGGGAAATAATTTGCATATTTTCAAAATTATCTAAATCAATATTTTGAGTAAGTTCATAAAATGCCTCAAAAATAGTTGGAACATTATAATCATAAAGTTTACTATAACCTTTAATTAAGGTTATTTCATCATATAGTTTTTGAACTACACTAAAATCATCAATATAATGTTTTTGTTTTATGCTATCTAAAATACGATGATATTCATTGAAATGATATTCTCTTAATTTTTTACCATCTATTTCAACAATTGGTATTTTAAAATAGGATGCCCATTTTTTAGCGGTATCTATTGAACGCATATCATCTGTGCCACTAACTATAATTACATAATCAGGTTTATTTACTTTTCCATCACAATAACGTTTTGTTAATATTTCGTTATAATCATAAAATTGTTTAGAACCATAAGCTTCATATAATTTTTTTAAATTTTTATGACTACAAAAATTTAAAGATTCATCTTCTACAAGGCGGTTTGTTGGAGTTGCAGCATCTCTAGTAAATGTACCTTCTAATCTTTCTGGAGATATTTTTGAAAACCCTAATAAAACACCATTTGACTCTCCAAATGTCTTAACTAATTTCCATAAATATGACATTGAAATATTCGGATTTCCAGTAGTGGTAGTTTCCCATAATTTCGGATTATCAACAAGTTTTTCTGTTAACTCATAGTGTAATGACGTTTCTTTATCTTTCTTATAAATACAGTGAACTAAAGCCTCAAAATTTGGATTATCTATTTTAATAATAGGTATTTGATCTTTTACTAAATTGTTATTTTCATCATAATATAAATATTCTTCATACCTATTAATACTTTCTTTTTGGGGATTTATAATGTCTTTCGATATTTGCCAACTTTTAAAATTTTTAGTCCAAGTAAATACTTCATCAAAGTTAAAACCTTGAGAGCTACTATAAATACTTTCATGTATTTTTTCCATTATTTCATCTTTAGACATACTATGTTTTTCTGTAGCAGCATAAAATTCATATAAATATTTCAAATTATCTGGGAAGGGATAATCATTACTAATTGCCTCTTCTAAAAGTTCATAAGCCGCCCTTACATTATGTGAACTAGTATTAAATAATATTTGATATGCACCAGCTTCGATATGCAAAAGATCATTTGTTTCAAGTAACTTATAATATAGTAGTTTTTTAGAAAAATCATAAGAAACATTCGCCTTTTCCATCAAATCCTTTATAAAATTATAATATGCTATATTTGAAGGTATTATACCATTGAAATTATCTACAAAAGTTTTAAATTCAACATCGTTAGGATTGTCTATAAAATACATCTTTAAAGCGGAGTCATTTAATTTAACAAACACACTAACAAACTCTTTAATGTCAATTTTATTTGAAAGATTTATAATACTGTCAATATATTTTTTATCATTAACATTATATAGCAAAGGTTGAATATCACTTAAAACCGTAGGATTACTTTTAAAAATATCATTATATTTTTTTAATTCATCTAAATTATAAAGTGGCATAATATTATAATTTTTACATATCACATCTTTACCCCATGTATCTATAAAAGTTTGGCTTAAGCAATCAATATTACTATTTTTTTGTTTTATATTCACTAAAATTTCATATATTTCTTTATTCTCATAGTATAATTCTACCTCTTTTGGGCCAAAAACGACACCCTTTCTGATTAAATCTAAAATTTTATAAAATAAAGTATTACTGTTTTCAAAAACATTTAAAAGAAAAGAAAATTGTTCTTTCGTAATATCTAAATTATGTAAGCAAGAAATTAAATATGTTTGCTGACTAAAACTAAATTTTAGGATAGTCTTATTTAACATAAAATCTTGATATTTTATATGTTTTTGATTTAAATAAGTATGTAATTTTCTTAATTGTGGATTTATAATAATCTTCATATGTACCTCCATATTTACTTTATTTTATCTAGTATATATCTTATTATATCATATAATGCTAAAGTATTTAAGCAAAATAAAAAATAATAATTTTCCCATATAAAAACCTCGTTTCTATTTTGTCCAAGAAACGGAGTTCATATCATTTACCATTTTTTTATTTTTCTAAATCTTTTAACTGAGTATTTAAAGTATTATACTTACTATCCAAACTAGTTTTTGGTGCTTTTTCTAAAGAGTACCATCCATATTCAAACATAAACTCATATAAACTTCTTTGCATATTGGTTATTACATCATATTGTTTTTTTTAAAGTTTTATATAATGCTTCATTACTAGATTCAGTTAATGCAATACCATAGTTTTTAGACATTTCTTTAAACGAAGTTAATACACTATTTAAATAATCTTCATCATTTAATTTAATTTCCTTTGAAACTTGTACCATTTTGTTTTTAATAGTATTATTATTCATTTACTTTACCATCATTTAAAATTGTTAAAATACTTTCCATATTTTATTTACATATTTTAGTGCATTTATTTAATATTTACATCTTTAGTATTTATATTAGAAATACTTTTAAATGCTCCATAATTCCATTTAAACATATCTTCAAGATACATAACGTCTTTTGTACTTAACGTATTACATGCGTTTTTATATTCCATTTTATCACCATTATTATGGATTAATTTTATATTTTAATACAATAAAATGCCATATTTCTATGACATTTATTTGTTTACTACTCAACATTTTTTAAAGAAGTAACCATATTAATCTTTTTTAAATTAAAATGAGTTACAATAGTTACAATAATCGTAAAAATAACAGTTATAAATAGTGAATAAAAATAACTCAATGTATATACATGTCTATCAAACATTATATAATCAGGTTCACATGTAGAAATAATAAAATGACTTAAATAAGAGCCAAATATTAAACCTATACCTATACCTAAAATAGTTAATAAAACTGTTTCTCTATTAATATATTTATCTACTTCACTTGGATAAAAACCTAATACTTTTAAAGTTGCTATTTCCCTTTTTCTTTCACTTATATTAATATTTGATAAATTATAAAGTACTACAAAAGCTAAAGATGCTGCCGCAATAATTAATATAGCAACAATAGAGTCAATTGATGAAAGCATATCATTCATAGAACTTTTTATATCATCATTATCTACAATTGTTAATGCATAACCATTACTTATATACTTTTTATCAAATTCTTTAGAATTTTTATCTTCCTCTTTTAAACTAATTAAAACAGAATTAATTTTATAATCCTTAAATAAGTTATTATAAGTATTTTTATTTATATATAAATATTGATTGATATAATTTTTTATAATATAAGAAACCTTAATATCATATTTATTATTATCATTATCTAAAATACTTATTTTATCTCCAACATCAATATCTAATAGTTTTGCTGTTTTTTCACTAATTATACAACTATTATCACTAATATTATCTATTATATTATTTGTTTTTAAATCAATTAATGATATAGACTTAGAAATACTGTTAAAATCATCTGGTGTTATCATAGTTACCTCTTGCTCTTCATCATTAAATAAAACTTTAATATTTTGAGTATTAACATTAGTATAGTTTTCTACTTTATCATCATTTAGTAATTCTTTTTCAATATCTATTTGATTAATACTATCATTTGTCATGAGCATTTTATCATATTTAATAATATTATTAAATTGAAAATCTGTTACATCTTTAATTGAATCTTTTAAACCAAATCCCGCTAAAATGAGGGAAGTACAACCTGCTATTCCTAAAATAGTAGTAATAACTCTTGATTTATATCTAAATATATTTCTAATAGTAATTTTATCAGAAAATTTTAGTTTTTTCCAAATAAAGTTAATACGCTCTAATAAGATTTTTTTACCACTTTTTGGAGCTTTTGGTCTCATTAGATTAGCGGGTACTTCTCTTAAATTTTTAATACAAACAATTACTGAAGTACCACATATGCATAAAATACATATCCAAAGTCCTAAGGCATTATAATCACTTTTTAATAAATAAATAAATTTAGGAATAAAAAATATTTTTGTATAAATATTCCAAATAACATTAGGAATCATATATGAACCGAAAATAGCACCAACACTACTTCCTATTGTAGTGGCTAAAAGTGAATAGATTACATATTTTAATGTAATATGAAAACTATTATATCCAAGAGATTTTAAAGTACCATTTTCAACTCTATCCTCTTCGATCATTCTCATCATTGAAATAAGACTTACAAGTACTGATATAGTAAAAAATATTATTGGGAATATATTACCAATTTTTTTAAGATTATCACTTGCATTTATAAGTTCTTTATATGAAGTATTATCAAGCCTATCATAAATATACCATTTGGGTTTAATAAACTTAGATTCATCAATACTTATACCATACATTTCACTTGTTTCAATTATATCAGAGTATAACTCATCATATCGAATATCTTGCTGTTTATCTTTAATTAAATCAATATCTTTTTTTACATTATTAATAAGTTTTTTATATGAATCACTATTAGTTAAGTATTTTTTTGCTCCCTTAACTGTTATATAAATATTTGAATAAGCCTCTAAATCAAGGGAACCATTATAAACATAAATATAATAATCAACTTTACCACTACCTAAATTAGAATTTGGTCTTTCTGCAGAAAAATATAAAGGACTTATTACATTTCCCACAATAGAGTATTTTTTACCATCAATAGTAATATTATCACCAAGTTTTAAATTATTATTTTCAAGTAAAGCATTATCAACTGAAACTTCATTACTATTTTTAGGTAATCTACCCTCTTTTATATAAACATTATTCATTTGACTATTATACTCAATTAATTTAACAACATAATTATTTTCCTCGATTTCTAAGTAAGTATCTTTTTCTTGAATATTAATAGCCAATTCAACATTTTTAATTTTTGAAAGTTTTAACAAATCATCTTCAGTAAGTCCTACATTTGAAATAACACTTATATCATAAACATTATTTTCATCATAAAAATTATCAAGTGTTTTTAACATATCAGGACTTGAGGATTGTATTCCTGCATAAAAGCCTACGCCTAAAAAAGCCATACAAATTAATGATAAAAATCTTTTATAATTATCTTTAATTTTCATAAAAATGTGTTTAAGTAATTTAGTTTTCATATTACCACTCAATATCCTCGATATTCTTAGGTTTATCATTTATAATTACATCACTTACTGTTCCATTTTTAAATTTAATAACTTTATCTGCCATAGGACTAATTGCACTATTATGAGTAATTATAATAACTGTCATTTGTTCATTTCTACATGTATCTTGTAAAAGTTTTAAAATTTGTTTACCAGTTTTATAATCAAGTGCTCCAGTTGGTTCATCACAAAGAAGTAATTTTGGATTTTTACATATTGCCCTTGCTATAGCTACCCTTTGTTGTTCTCCACCAGAAAGTTGAGCAGGAAAATTATTTTTTCTATTTTTTAAACCTACTTTATCTAAAATATCACTAGGATCTAAAGAGTTTTTACATAGTTGAGTTGCTAGTTCAACATTTTCAATTACAGTCATGTTTTGTATTAAATTATAAAATTGAAATACAAAACCAATATCATTTCTTCGATATTTTATTAATTGTTTTTCGTTTAAATCATTAATTATTTTTCCATCCACGATAACATTACCACTTGTTAGTCTATCCATTCCACCTAAAATATTTAAACAAGTAGTTTTACCAGCACCTGATGGACCTAATATACAAATAAGTTGTCCTTTTTCAATTTCAAAAGAAGTATTATTAAGAGCTTTAATTTCAACTTCACCCATTTTATATACCTTGTTAACTTTTTTAAATTCAATATACGCCATACTCAATCATTCCTTTTTAACTATACTTATATTTTACCAAATAATTAGCAAAAAAACACCATTTTATTTATTCAAAATAAAATGCCATATTTCTATGACATTTTTATTTAATTAGTTTTCCCTTTTCTTAATAAGTACGCTTACTCCTAAAGCATTAACTAAAATTACTAATGCATAAATACCATTATTTACTGATGTATGAGGTGGTTCAACTACATCTTCAATTGGTTCAATTACACCTTGTCCATCAATTACATAATATACATTGATAATATTTTTTGTTTCATCTTCACTTATTTCAAGTGGTAAATTTTCCACTTTTTCTAGAATATAGTCTTCTTTAACTTTATCAATATAAGTAGTTATTTTATCACCATATAGTGAAGTATCTTTTTCAGTTAAAGTTTCGTCTAAAATTCTATTGAAATAATATCTAACTTCATATGTATAACTTGCTTTTTTATAGTAAACTTTAATAGTATTATTTGTAGTTATTTCAGTAATTGTAAGTGGAGTTCCCTCTACTTTATCTAAAACATACCCAGTTTTAACTTTATCTTCATAAGTTTTAATCACTTCATTATAAGTTGCTTTAAATGTATCTGTTTTAGTACCATCTAAAACGTTATCATAATAGTATTCAACTACATAAGAATATTTAGCTTTCTTATAATATACATTAATTACATTTTTACTTTCATCTTCACTTATTGTAAGATCAAGTCCTGTTACTTTATCTAAAACATAACCAGTTTTAACTTTTTGTTCATAAGTAGTAATTACATCTTGATATTTTGCTTCGAAAGTATCAGTACTATCTTTATCAATTACATTATCATAATAATAATTTACTGTATATTTATAAGTACCTTTTACATAGTAAACTTTTATTATACTTTTATGTTCAATAGTATTAGGTATTTCTGTAGGGTTTGTTTTTTCAAATTTATATCCCACATATTTATCTACTGTATTAATTTTATCATTTTTAACAGTTAATTTATTATCTTGTAAAACTTGTTTTGTTTCATGTTCTACATCTGTATCTGTTGCAACTAATTTACCATCTTTATAATATTCTACTGTATAATATAAATCTTTTGTTTGATTATCATCAGTTACATAGTAAACTTTTATTACACTGCCATTTTCAATAGTATCTGGTATTGTTGTAGGTTCTGTTTTTTCAAACTTATATCCTACATACTTATTTACTGTATTAATACTTAATTTATCTACTTTTAATGTATTTGGCTTTAGTACTTGTACTGTATCTTTTACTGTTTGTGTATCCTCTGTAACTTTTACACCATCTTTATAATATTCTACTGTATAATATAAATCTTTTGTTTGATTATCATCAGTTACATAGTAAACTTTTATTA
>CAKOOO010000005.1 GCA_934098665.1 uncultured Bacilli bacterium | reverse complement strand
ATAAGCTATAAAAAGAAATTAAATATAAATGATGATAATATTTCATTTGGACTTGAGATAGAAACAGAACATGCAAATATAGAGAAAATAAAGAAATTTTTTTGGTATGATTATACTTCATGGTGTTACTGTAATGATAGCTCTTTAGATAGTGGTATTGAAATAGTGTCTCCAGTACTTATAAATAATGAAAAATCTTTTGAACAGTTAAAAGCTGTTTGTAATTTTTTGAAAAATAATTCTTTTATAGATCAAAGTGCTTCAGCACATATACATGTTGGTGCTCAAATTTATAATGACTGGGGAAGTATATATCATTTATGTTTAATTTGGTTTGCTTTTGAAAAAGTTATATATCGCTTTTCTTATGGCGAACATAATGCTGGTAGAAAAGAACTGTATTATTATGCTGATTCTATGTTAGAAAATGCTAAAGATTTATCAGATATTTTTGAAAAAATATTTGAATGTCCTGATGATTATGGAAAGTTTGAAGAAGAGTTTTATGATTATGTAAAGAAAATAAAAAGATATAAATCACTTAATTTTACAAATGTTTATAAGTTTGGCCAAAAGGAAAAAGGAAATACTATAGAATTTAGATGCCCTAATGGAACTTTAAATGAAGTTATATGGCAAAATAATTTAAATTTCTTTTTATCCTTAATAAGTTATGCAAAAAATGGACTTGATAATGCAGATTTTGATTATTTTGTAAATAAAACAAATGATAATATAGAAAGTGGATATGATTATAGTGAACTTTATTTAAAAGATGCTTTAGAACTTGCGGATTTAATATTTAAAACTAATCAAGATAAAATAGATTTTTTAAAGCAATATGTTAAATGTATTAATGATACTAATTATTCTTATGATAGGATAATTAAACTTACTAAATAAATTTCATTTCATAGATTAGAGAAAAAAATAGTTTGTGAAATGATTTTTTTATTGATAGTAAAAAATAGTTTTGATATAATTGATATGGTAGATAGTATGAAAAATAAAAAAGGTTTTACATTAATTGAACTATTAAGTGTAATAGTAATAATTGGAGTAATAGCTTCAATTGGGATTTTGAGTGTAAACTCAATTAGAAAAAGTATATTAAATAAACAGTTTTTAAATATAAAAACTAAAATTGAACTTGCAGCAGAAAATTATTATGAGAACACAGAAAGTTCAAAAGTATATGTAAAAACATTAATTGATGAAGGTTATCTTAAAGCAGATGATGCATCACTTAATATTTATAATCCTATAGATAAAAAATCATTAAATTGTCAAATAGTTACTATAAATGAAAATGAAAAAGCAAGTTTACAGGTTATAGATAATCCTTCATGTGATATAGAGCTAACAGATAACTATGATATAAAAATTAAGGCAAATGGTAAAGAAATCGAAGAAAAATGGTATAAAGATGCCCTTATTTTAGAGGCAGTAAGTGATAAAGTATTATTAAGTTATACATGGACAAGTGATTTAAATCCAAATTTAATACATAATAAAAAAACATTTGATTTAAGTAATATGCTTAGTGAAAGAGGAAATGTAATAAATGATGTATTTTATGTAACTGGAAATACTAAAACTAAAACGATTAAATCATTAGGAACAAGAGTAATGATAGATAAAGCACTTCCATTTATAAAAGAAAAACTGGTTGTATCAAATAGTGACATATGGACTAAAGAAAAAAATATATCAGTAACGGTAGGGGATTATGGTTCTGGAATTGATGGATATACATTTGTTTATTCCGAAAACGCTTTAAATAGTCCATGTGAAAATGTAAGTGCTTGGGAAAGTGTATCACCATCTTTATCATTAAAAATAGATTATGTAGCAAAAGAAAATGGGTATTATTATTTATGTGTAAAAGATGGGGCTGGTAATCAAATTAAAGAGGATAATTTTGTATATATTGATAAAATAGATAATATTAAACCAACATGTTCTTATATTGGAGATACTACATGGAAAAATACCTCAAAAGAAATAAAATATGGTTGTATTGATAATGAAAGTGGATGCAATACTGTAATAAATAAAAATAATGGAAATAATTATCATGATATAAATAATGTAGTAAGTAAAGATGTAAAATGTACAAATGAAAAATGCGAGTCATTATATTTACCCTATACATATAAAACAAGTTATAAAAAAGCTTTAGTAAATGAGACTATATCATCATTTACGATAGTAGATAAAGCAGGAAATGAAGTTACATGCCCTTTAGAGGAAGATAAAGTGGATGTATATGTAGATAAAGATAATCCAGCAATAGAAAACTATAAAATAATAAGTAATGCATCTGGTTATAATAGTACAAAAGTAAATGTTAGTTTTACTTTATCAGATGAACATAGTGGTGTTCAAAGCTACTGTTTATCAGAAAATAGCACATGTACAAATTATATAAATTTAAATAACTGCATTTATAATGATAATAAATATACTTGCAATATAGACTATTCATTTTCTTCTTCTTATGAAGGAAGCGGGCAAACTGTAAATCTATATTTATTTGCAAAAGATAATGTTAGTAATATTTCATCTACCGCTATAAGTTATAATTTTTATAAATATTGTAATGAGAAAACTTATTCATATGGAAGTTATGGTTCTTGTTCAGCAAGATGTGGAACTGGTGTAAAATATAAATATAATTATTATGTAGATAAATATTTTAGTTCTTATTCATGCGGTAACTACTGGGACTATAATGATACTGTAAGTTGTTATGCTGGTTCTTGTGAATCAGACAGTGGTTCAAGCGGAGGAAGAAAAGATACTGGAACTGGTTGTAGGTTAGCAGGTACTGAAGGTTGTGGTAAATATTTAGATACCAAAAACGGAGTATGCTGTACAAAGGGGTGTTGCGATTGAAAAAGAAAATATTAATTTTAATTTGTTTATGCATTTTAATGTGTTCATGCAAAAAAAAATATAGTGTAGATAATTCTATAGATTTTACAAAAAAATATTCAGTTAATGATATAAAGGGCAAATATGTTTTACAAAATAGTTTTATTATTAATGATGGTATAACTCATAATATAGAAAATTTAACAAAAGATACATTTGAAATAAATGATAAACTTACATATTGCTATGAAAATAATGATAAGTGTTATAATTTAAAATATAAACTAGTGGGAGATAATAATGAATATATTTTTGTTAATACAGATAATATAGAATATAGTCCATTTTATAAAATTCTTTTTTGTGAAGATAATAAACTAATTACAGTTTATGAAGATGGTAGTTATAGAATATATTATTTCTTTGAAAGGGCTTTATCATGAAAAGAAAAATTATATTATTATTATTTATGTTATTATGTTTATGTGGTTGTAATAAAGAAAAAAAATTAGAAAGAGCACCTTTTAATGGAACTTTAAAAAAAGAAAATTTATATGGCAAATATAAACTTTCTAATGAAAAATTATATGATTCAGGTAATTTAATATATGATAAAAATACTAAAGAATATGAAATTATTTTTGAGGAAGATAATTTAAAATATTGTAAAGACTATAAATGTATTTCTTATAAATACAGTATAGAAAATAATGTTTTAAAAATTGATAATAGCTCTAATGAATCGCTTTATAGCTTGTATAATATAACTTATAGTGAAAAAAGTATTATATTATGGGCTAATATAAATGGTTATTATTATAACTATACTTACGATTATGAAAACTAGAAAATAGTTTTCTTTTTTAATTATATTATGATAAAATAATGTATGAAACGAGGTTAAAATGTTTGAATATTTAGGAGATAGATTATCTAGTGCTATAAAAAATATTAAAGGTATGGGGAAAATTACTGAAGAAAATATTGATGGTGCTATTAGAGAAATAAGGATGGCTCTTTTAGAGGCAGATGTAAATTATGAAATAGTTAAAGAATTTACTAATGATGTTAAAAATAAAGCATTAGGTTTAGAGGTTTCAAAATCACTTAAACCCGAAGAAGTTTTTATAAAACTTATTAAAGATGAACTTGTTATGCTTTTAGGAAATGATGCAAGTGCTTTAGAAACTAAAAAAAATCCTTGTATGTTAATGCTTGTGGGTCTTCAGGGAAGTGGTAAAACAACTACCGCTGGGAAACTTGCTTTATTTTTAAGAAAAAAATATAATAAAAAACCCCTTTTAGTGGCTTGTGATATTTATAGACCTGCTGCTATAACTCAGCTTATGCAAATTGGCAAAGAGATAAGTATTCCTGTTTTTTCAAAAGAAAATGCTAGCGTAAATGAGATAATTAGTGATGCTTTAGTTTTTGCAAGAGAAAATAGTAATGACTATTTAATTATAGATACTGCCGGAAGACTTCAACTTGATGAAAAGTTAATGGATGAACTTAAAGAAGTTGAAAAAAACTTTCCTATAGATGAGAAAATACTTGTTATTGACTCTATGATAGGACAAGATGCTATAAACGTTATAAAGGGTTTTAATGAAAGCTTATCTTTAACTGGGTGCATACTAACAAAAATGGATAGTACCTCAAAAGGTGGAGTTGCACTATGTGTTAGACACTTAACAAACGTACCTATTAAATTTATTGGTGATAGTGAAAAAATGGATGGTCTTTCATATTTTGACCCTGAAAGAATGGCAAATAGAATACTTGATATGGGTGACATTTTATCTATTGCTGAAAAAGCTGAAGGTTTAATGAGTGAAGAAGAAGCCAAAGATTTGAGCAAAAAAATGCTTAAAGGCAAATATGATTTTGATGACTTTTTAAATACAATGAAACAAATTAAAAAATTAGGACCTTTAGAAAATTTACTTAAACTTATTCCTGGAGCAAGAAAAATGGGCCTTAATAATATAAATATAGATCCTAAACAAATGGCTCATGTTGAAGCAATAATTCTATCTATGACGCCTTATGAAAGAAGACATCCTGAAGTTTTAAAAGCCTCAAGGAAAATAAGAATTGCTAAAGGTAGTGGAAGCAGTGTCGAAGATGTTAATAGACTTATAAATCAATTTGAACAAATGAAAAAAATGATGAAGAGCATGCAAAATGGTAATATGAAAATGCCATTTTAATTGCCTCTTTTTTTTAATGAAAAAATATATTATAATTTATTTGAAAGTAGGTTAGTTATGAAAAAAATGTTTAATTGGAATTATAATGAACTTTTAAAAGCTTTATTAGGTGTAATAATATATTCACTTGGTATAAATCTTTTTATAAGACCAATGGGACTTTTTAATGGGGGAATTTTAGGACTTTCTCAACTTATTAATGAAGCACTTATAAAAGTATTTAACTGTAGTAGTAGTTTAAATATTTCAGGTATTTTAAACTTAGTTTTTAATATTCCTCTTTTTATTTTAGCTTATACCAAAGTTAATGATACATTTTTAAGAAGAACATTACTATGTATTGCATTTCAAACAATAGCTTTATCATTTATTCCTATTCCAAATGTACCTATTACTGAAGATATCTTAACATCTACCTTAATTGGTGCTCTTTTAGCAGGAATAGGAGCTGGTATGTTTTTCTCTGTTGGCGGTTCCTGTGGTGGTACAGATATTATTGGAGTTGTTGCATCCCTTAATAGTAAGAAAATTTCCGTAGGAAAAATAGGTCTTATGATAAATTTAGTAATATATATAATAAGTGGAGTTTTATTTGGAATTAATATAATGATATATTCAATAATATATTCACTTTTTGCCTCAATCATAATTGATAAAACACATGAAAAAAATATTTGTTCACAGGCATTTATTTTTACAAAACATGAGCCTATTAATTTAGTATCCTTTATAAAAGAAACTTTAAAAAGAGATGCTACATATTGGAAAGGCAAGGGCGGATATGATAATTCTACAACTTATATTACTTGTGTAGCACTTTCTAAATATGAATTATCTATTTTAGAAAAAGCTATTGATGGAATAGATAAATCAGCATTCGTTATTAAAAATGAGGGTGTTGATATTGATGGTAACTTTAAAAAAAGAATTTAGCACTATAAAAATATATTATAATTAGCGTTCTTGCAGGACTTGAAAAATAATCAAGATTTTATAGTTAAGATAAATAACTTAAAAAAAAGGTTTAAACTTACTTGCAAAAAAATATAAATTATGATACATTTATATTGCAAAGTCAAAATAAGTTATAAAGAAAAAGAATACTGTAACTTGAGAAAGTAAGCAGTGTTCTTTTTTGTTTACATACTATATTAATTTAAACTTTAAAAGATAGTAAAAATATTGTATAATTAATTTGTTTAAAGGAGAATATTTATGGAAGATAATAAAAAAAATGAAGTAAAAAAAGAAGTGAAACCCAAAAGTAAAACTACTGGAGTTAAAAAAAGTACTCCTAAAAAAAGTGCCAAGAGTGTAAAAACTATAAAAGAAGAAAAACAAAAAGAAAATGCAAATACTATTGATCCTAAAAAAGATGAATTTATTTCTAAAGAAGAAATATCTAAAGAAGTTGAGGCTATATCACAAACAGTTAGTAAAGTAGCTGAAAAAAGTATAAAAAAAGCTACAGAAAGTTTAGATAAACTTGATGAAAAAATAAATAATATGGAAAAAGTTAATATAAATGTAAATGCTATTAAAGATAAAGATTCTATTAATAATTTACTTTTATGTTTAGCAAACTTTTTACTACTAAATGTAAAATGGATTTGTTTTGAAGTTGATTTTAACGGATATGTATCTAAAAGTTCGATAACAATTTTACATAGTGATATGTTTAGTTTATCATTTTTATTAGGTATATCTAAAATATTTGCTATTTTATCTATTTTACTTTTCCTTGTAATATTTATAAATACATTTATTAAACTTGATTCCCATGTTCCAGTTTTAAAAAAATATAATTTAAATGCAAATTTAATTATATATTATAATACTTGTTATTTAATTAGTTTAATGTTTACCTTACTTGGAGTGTTATATTTTAAAGATGCAAGTTTAACTATTGGTTATTTAATCACACTTGTTATATTCATTGTTAACAGTATAATTTTATATCCTAAAAAAGATGTAAAGGAAAAAGAAAATGCTTAACGAATTTAAAAAATTTATTTCAAAAGGAAATGTTGTAGATTTAGCAGTTGGTGTTGTAGTTGGAGGGGCCTTTTCAAAAATAGTTTCCTCACTCGTAAATGATATTATAATGCCAATTATTGGTGTTATTATTGGTGGAATCGATTTTTCTAAAGCTTCAATAAAAGTTGGTGAAGCAACCGTTAATTATGGGATGTTTTTACAAAATGTAATTGACTTTTTAATAATATCTTTTTGCATCTTTTTAGTAGTAAAAGCCTTAAATAAACTTGATGAAATGACTAAAAAGAAAATGGAAAAACTTAAGAAAAAAGAAGAAAAAACGGAAGTTCAAGAAGAAAAAGTAAGTGAAGAAATTCTTTTATTAAGGGAAATTAATAAAAATTTACAAAAACAAAATAAAAGTTCTAGGAAAAAAACTACTTCCTAGATTTTTTTATTCATACATTGTTGTTTTTAAAACGTTAATTTGGTAAAATAAAAATATGGAAATAAATATTAAAGGCACTGACATTTATGTAGAAATTATTTATAAAAATAATAAAAATATATACTTTCGTTTTAATGACAAAGGTGTTTTAGTGGTGACTTGCCATAAAAAAGTTTCTAAAGAGGAAATAAAATCATTAATTTTTAAAAACGAGGATGCTATATATAAAATGCATCAAAAAATGCTTGAAAGAAAAATATATAATGAAAGTTATCATTTACTTGGAAAAACATATAATGTTTCTTTTGATGAAAGTTTAGATAAAACATATATAAATGGTGAATTTATTTATAGCAAAAATGAACAAGAGTTAAATAAATTTACTGAAGAAGAAATAGAAAGAATATTTAATGAAGAAGTATCAATTTGTAAAAATTGTTTTAATAATTTGCCTGAGTTTACTTTAAAATTTAGACAAATGAAAACAAGATGGGGTGTATGTAATCGAAAAGATAATATAATTACCTTAAATAAAGAACTTATTAAAAAAAATGTAAAATTAATAGATTATGTCATAATTCATGAAATGGCTCATTTTTATGAGGGCAATCATTCAAAAAATTTTTGGAATATAGTTAAAATGGCATGTCCTTATTATAAAGAGGCAAGAAAGGAGCTTAGAAAATGAAAATAACTAGTTTAAAAAGCCCTAAAGTAATATACTGGGCAAAACTTAAAATGAAAAAATATCGAGATATTGAAAATACATTTATCATTGAGGGTGAAAATTTAGTAAATGAAGCCCTTAAAAAAGGTATTGTTAAAGAAATAATTACTACTGAAAATAAAAAATATAATGTAGATACTTATGAAGTAACTTATGATATTATGAAAAGAATAAGCACTTTATTTACTCCGAGTAATATAATGGCTGTATGTAAATTTATATTACCTGATGATATAAAAGGAAATGTTTTACTTCTTGATGATTTACAAGATCCAGGTAATTTAGGCACTATTATAAGAAGTGCAGTGGCATTTAACTTTGGTACAATTATCTTATCCGAAAATGCAGTTGATGTTTATAATGATAAAGTTATTAGAGCAAGTGAAGGCATGATTTTTAATATAAACATTATAAGAGATAATTTATCATCTTATATTAATATTTTAAAGGAAAAAGGTTATAAAGTATATTCAACAGATGTAATAAGCGGTAAAAATATAAAAACTGTAAATGAAAAGTTATGTGCTTTTGTAATAGGTAATGAGGGTAAGGGTGTATCAAATGAAATAAAAAAATTATGTGATGATTTTATTTATTTAAAGATGAATGAAAATGTAGAAAGTTTAAATGCAGCGGTGGCAAGTTCAATAATAATGTATGAGATGTATAATAAGGATTAATTATGGATAAGTTAATAGAAATTTTAGGTGTTATTTTACCAATATGTTTTATAATAATAGTATTTTATTTACTATATAAAGATGAAAGTAAAAATATTGTAAAGTATGAAGAAATTAAATTGCCTACGAAAAATAAAAGGTATTTAAGATGTATTTATATAAGTGGTTATGATTTTCCTACGCAAAGTAGTATGATACTTATTAATAATAGAAATTTAGAACTTCATATAGTTATTGAAAATAATAAAGATGTAACATGTGATGTAATTGAAATAAAGGATATTGTAAAAGTATATGTAAATGATGAAAATTATAATTATGTTAAAAAAACTAAAAATAAAAAAAATACTGTTAAAGCAGTAAAATGTTATAATACTTTATTAGTTTTAAAAAATAATAAACAATTAAATTTTATTTGTTTTAAAGACCCAGGAAAATATTTATGATGTATAACGTTTTAATATTTTTAGTTAAGATTATATATATTTTGGTTCCCATTACTTTAGTAGTTTTACTAATTTATATATTCTTTAAGGAAAAAGATATTATTAAATTTAATAAATTAACTCTTCCTAAAATCCCTTATTTAAAGGGTTTATATGTTTCAGGATTAGACTATAAAAGTGGTAATATGTATATTACATGTGATGATGATAAAATAAATATAGTAGTTGAAAATAAAGATGGCATTTTTTATGATACTATTAAGGATATTAAAGAAATTAAAATAAATTGTAAGCCATATAACTATGTAAAAAGTGTTGTAAGTGATTATGAAACAGATTATATAAAAAGTAGTGGTGTAGGAAAAATGACTGGTGATGTTTACTCAAATAATAAGATAAAAATTTTAAAATCTTATGAAATAAATATTTATACAAATGATAAGATAATTAATCTTATTACATTTAAAAATCCTAAACCATTTTTCAGGAGGTAAATAATGAAATTAGTATTTATAGGTTATATTACAGGACCATTTGGGTTAAATGGTGAAGTTAAAATAGTAAGTGAAACTAATTATAAAAATGAAATATTTAAAGTAGGTAATAACCTTTATATTGGTGGTAGTCCCTATAAAATTATTAGCACTAAAAAAAATAATAAATATGAAATTATTGGTTTTGAAAATATTAATTCAATAGAAAAAACTAATTTTATATTAAAAAAAGAAGTATATGTAAATAAAAATGAAATTAATATATCATCATATCTTATCGGTGAGCTTCCCCTTGCTAGTGTTTATGATAATAAAGTATTACTTGGAAAAGTAAGTGAAGTATTATATAATAAAAACTGCACTTATATAAAGGTGAATAATTTGATTATACCTTTAATAGATAATTTTATTGAGAAAATTGATATAAATAAAAGTGCTATATATGTAAAAAATATAGGAGATTTAAATGAAAATTGATGTACTTACACTTTTTCCAAATATGTATGAGGGTTTTAAAACTTCTTCGATTATCAAAAGAGCAATAGATAGTAAAAAAGTTACTATAAATATTATTAATTTTAGAGATTATACACCACTTAAAAATGGTCAAGTTGATGATACTATTTATGGTGGTGGAGCAGGAATGCTTTTAAGATGTGAACCTATATTTGAGTGCATTGATAAAATTAAAACAAAGGACTCTTTTATAGTGCTTCTTACTCCAGATGGTAAAACATTTAATCAAGGCATTGCCAAATCTTTAAAAGATAAAAAACATTTAATATTTATATGTGGTCATTATGAAGGGTTTGATGAAAGAATAAGAAGTTTATGTGATATGGAGCTTTCTATCGGTGATTTTGTTTTAACTGGGGGAGAGTATCCTTCGATGTGTATGATGGATGCTATTATAAGACTTATTCCTGGAGTAATTAATAGTGAAAGCCTTGATAGTGAAAGCTTTAATGATTTTCTTTTAGATTACCCAGTTTATACAAAACCAAGTGAGTATCGCACTCTTAAAGTTCCTGATATTTTATTAAGTGGAGATCATGCAAAAATAAAAAAATGGCGTGAAGAGCAAAGCAAAATTAAAACAATGGAAAAAAGGCCTGATTTAATAAGAGGTAAAGATGAGTAGTTATATATTGAAAATTAAAAATAAAAAAGAAAAAATTGTTAAAGAGCCTAGCAAGTATTATATTTTTTATCCCAAAAAGAAAATTAAATCATTTATAATTTATGATGAAAATATTGTAAATATAGAAATATCAAAAAAATTTTTAAAGGAATATAAAACTATTATAGATAGTGATAATGAAGATGGTATAATAACTCTTTCTCATATTCAAAAACTTAAAAGTACTTTAGAATATGTATATAAAAAATATTTAAAAAGCTCTTTATATGAAAAATTTCTAAATGATTTAATAGAATATGAAAAATATTTAAATAGTAAACTACTTTATAATGAATATGTAAATAAGGATGCGATGGTAAGATAATGAAAGAAATGATTGAAAAAGCAAAAAATTTAAATGAACCAGATGATATAATGCTAATGGATGAAAGTGATTTTATAAAGGCGTATGATGTAGATATAGATGAAAAAATTGAAATGGTGCATGCTTTAGAAACTAAGATTAATGATTTAGCATTTCAAAAAGAAGAACTACTTTTGGATAATAAAAATATTACTTATATTTTAAATAATGAGACCCTTGATCATATGAGAGCAAATGAACTATTTGATGAAATAAAATATAATCAAATTGAAATACTTAAAATAGAATCTGAACTTTCTAAATTAAAAAAGAAATATGATGCTTTAGTAAATAGCAAAGATGAAATTTACTCAAGATAAAGTATTTTCTTTTTTTTTAACTTGTGTTATTATTAATTAGAAAAGGAAAAGGTATGGAAACAAAAAGAAGTGTTTTAAGAGAAAAAATTATGATTATTTTATATCAACTTGATATAGCACAGACACAAAAAATGGATATAGATATTGATAAA
Source organism: uncultured Bacilli bacterium (assembly GCA_934098665.1). Taxonomy (GTDB): domain Bacteria; phylum Bacillota_I; class Bacilli_A; order RF39; family UBA660; genus UBA6448. The sequence goes on along the minus strand of CAKOOO010000005.1, from coordinate 29,035 downwards.
GTTATAAAAGAAAATACCCCTGTAGATAACGAATTTGTTAAACAAATTGTGTATGGTGTTGTAACTTATAAAGATATTATTGACAAAAAAGCAAATAAATATATGAATGAGTGGTCAATAGATAGAATTGATAAAACAGGAGCCGCGATAATGCGTATGGGTATTTATGAACTTATGTATACTGATACTCCTGATGTTGTTGTAATTAATGAAGCTATTGAACTTGCTAAAAAATATAGTGATGATTCAGTTCGCAAAATAATTAATGCTGTATTAGATAAACTTTTAAAGGACAAAGATGAATAATAAAAATTATTTAGAAATAAGTGATGTAAATAATTATATTAAAATGCTTATTGATAAAGACTTATTTTTAGGTAAAATCTATGTTAAAGGAGAAATATCTAATTTTAAAAAACATTCAAGAGGGCATTTTTATTTTACTTTAAAAGATGATAATTCCCGCATTAATGCAGTTATGTTTGCATCAAGTGCCTTAGCTGTAAATTTTATGCCTAAAGATGGTGATAAAGTTTTAGTTGAGGGAAGAATATCTGCTTATCCTGCATCTGGTTCATACCAAATATATGTAAATAATATGGAACTTGATGGCATAGGAAAGCTTTTTATTGAATATGAAAAATTAAAGAAAAAACTTTTAGCAGAAGGATTATTTGATAAATCTCATAAAAAAGCTATTCCTAAATATCCTTCGAAAGTTGGAGTTATTACTGCAGATACTGGGGCCGCTATAAAAGATATTGTGTCAACTATCAAAAGAAGATATCCAATATGTCAGGTAATACTATTTCCAAGTCTAGTTCAAGGCGAATATGCTAAAGATTCTATTGTTAAACAAATAAAAATAGCAGATACTTATAATTTAGATACTTTAATAGTAGGCCGTGGTGGCGGTTCTATTGAAGATTTATGGGCTTTTAATGAAGAAGTAGTAGCAAGAGCAATATATGATGCTAATACACCTATAATTAGTGCAGTAGGCCATGAAATAGATTTTACTATAGCAGATTATGTAGCAGACCTTAGAGCACCAACACCTACAGGAGCTGCTGAAATGTGCGTTCCCACAATAATGGATACACAAATACTTGTAAATAACTTTGTAATAAGACTTAATAAAAATATAAAAAATATGGTTAATCAAAAATTTATTATGCTTGAACGTTTTAAAAGAAGTTATATTTTAAAAAATCCAAATTCAATGTATGAAATAAAAGAACAAAAACTAGATAATTTACTAGATAATTTAAATATTAATATAAATAATTATCTTAATAATAAAAAAAATAAATTTGAAAGTATTACATCTAGTTATATAATAAAAAATCCATTATATTTAATAAATGAAAGTGATAAAAAATTATCATTACTTATTAATAGTTTAACACATTTAAATCCACTTTCTATATTAGATAAAGGTTATAGTGTAATAAAAAAAGATAATAGAGTTATAAAAAGTTATAAAGATGTTAAAGAAAATGATACTTTAGATATTACTTTATCTAAAGGAGGTATTAAAGCAAAGGTTATGGAGGTAAATAATGGAAAATGAAACTTTTGAAAGTGCACTTAATAAACTTGAGATAATTGTTAAAGAACTTGAAAGCGGTAGTGTAGATTTAGATAATGCAATAAAAAAATATACAGAGGCAATGAATTTAGCAAAATTTTGTTCAGATAAAATTAAAAATGCTACAGCAGCAGTTAATAAAGTTTTAACAGAAAGTGGTGAACTTAAAGATTTAGAAATTAAAGAGTAAACCTCTTTTTTTTATGAAAAAAATATGTTATCATTATAAAGTAGAGTAAAGGGATTAATAATTATGGAAAAAAATAATAAAACAAAAATTGTAGCGGTTATTTCATCATTAATATTATTATTACTTGTTATTGGGGCATCTTTTGCTTATTTTGGTTCATTTGAAACTAATTTAAATAATAATGTAGCAGTTAATATTATTACGGCATCTCCAGGTAATGCTACATTTATATCTAATGCAACTTTTTTAGATTTAAATGTTAGTGCAAGTAAAATGGATTTAATGAATTCAGATGATAATACTCCAGCGCTTACTAATGAAGCAAATTTAATTATTAGTCTTACATCAGGTAGTGATAGTTTAAAAACTACTTGTACTTATGATATTATTTATGAATATGATTATAATTCTAAAGTATATGGTACTGGTGAAGAAGTAGTAACAAGTGGAGCCACAAAAGAAATTACTTTAGAGGTAAAAGGAAATGGTGGAACAAATAATTATTCTGAAGAAAAAAACTTTAATTATGATAGTTTGTGGACCGCAAAAGATGATACAAATAAAAAAGGACCTAAAAAGGTTTTAGTATCCTCAGTTACTATAGAAAATAGTAGTGCAAATACTCCTACAGTGCAAAACTTTACATTTACAGGTAGATACTATAATTTATCTTTAAATCAAAAACAACTTATTAATAAATCATTTACTGGTAAGATTTATGCTGAAAGTAAAGGGTGTGTAACTAAAGAAGATACAAGAGCATTTAAAACAATACTTGCAAAAAATGGAGGAGAGGGTAGTATAATAAAACTTCCTGATAGTGCATTTACAAGTGTAACAACTGCAAGTGATAAAGGATTATATAAAGCAGAGGATGATTTAGGAACATCTTACTATTTTAGGGGAGCTGTAAATAATAACTGGGTAAAATTTGGCAAATATTTGCAAGACGTTATTGCATATAAAGGATATTACTCAACTACAAGTTCACATTATGAAATTTATGATACGTTAGAAAAATGCAATTCAGCTAGTATGTATAATGTTAATTGTACAAAAGTTACTTATGGATTATCAGGAGATGATATGTACTGGCGAATAATTAGAATAAATGGTGATGGCAGTATAAGAATGATATATACAGGCACAACAGATCCAAAGAAAGATACATCAGTAACTGGAAGTAATGGTGTATATATGACTGGAGATGGCACTCAAATAGGAGAAAGTGCTTTTAACACTAATTATGAAAAAACAGAACATGTAGGTTATCAGTATATAGAAGGACAACAACATGGTTATGGAGAATGTAATGAATCAAGTGCTAGTTGTACAGTAAATGGAAATACTGTATATAATAGTAAAATAAAACAAGCAATAGATAATTGGTATGTAGGAACAACATTAAAAGATAACCCTTTAATATCTCAAGATCAAATATTCTGTAATGATAGAACAGTTTCAACTTCAGAAGTTAATTATTCAACTACAAACTATACAACATTAACAATTTGGAATTCAACGGAAGAATATTATTATGGAGCATATGGAAGGGTACAAAAAAGTAAAAGTCCAATATTAACGTGTCCAACAGAAAGTGATAAATTTACATCAAAGAAAAGTAGTCTAGGAAATAAAGCATTAACCTATCCAGTAGGTTTAATAACAGCTGATGAGGTAGCAATGGCTGGTGGAGTATTTTATCCAGAAGATAATAATACATATTATTTATATACAAACCAAGTTTATTATTTAGGTTCGTCTTCTATGTACAATAGTAATTATAATTGTGCTATAGAGTTTACTGTATATTCTTCGGGCGCTTTATATGGTTCTAGTGTGAATGGCCTTAGTGGCATACGTCCCGTTATTTCTTTATCCTCTGAAGTTAAATTTTCTGGTGATGGAACTTATAATAATCCGTACATTGTTAATTAAAGAATAATTAATTTTATTCTTTTTTAATAAAATGGAGGTTTTGTGAAAAAAATAATTAATATAAAAAAATATATTTTATATTTAGATAATAATAATGTATTTAATAATCAAATAACTTTTGATGGAAAAATGTCTTAATTTTATAAGTTTATTATATTAATATAATATATCAAAAAAGCTAGTGATTCCCACTATAAGAGGAACTTAAAAAAAAGCGATTCCGGCCTTAACAGTGAACTTAAAAAAATAGCTAGAGAGCAAACTCTAGTTTTAATTTGTAATGAATAAATTTTTATTGACATAAATAAAAAAGTGCTTATAATAATACTAAAAAAAGGGGGTTATTATGAGCATTATTAATATACCAATTTTTATAGCTATATTGGTGGGAAGTTCTATATTTATAAATTTAGTATTTGAAAAATCATTTATGTTTTTTAGTTTATTATTACCTAAAAAAATAAGAAATATGTATCAAAAAACTACTTTTTATGAATATTTGTGTGATAAGAATAAAGGGTTATTAAAATCTAAATTATTAAGTGATAATATAAAAATTAAATTATTATCAAAAAGGGTTGTTAAATCACTATCCGAAGAAGATATAATAGATATAAGTAATCATTTTAAACATGATAATAATCGTCTTGCATTTTTACTTAATAAAAAAATCTTTAAAAAATCATATAATGATAAAAAAATAATTTTTTCTGATAAATCATATTATGAAAAATTATATGAACTACTTTTGGAAGAAGATAAAGTAAATTATTTAATACATGTTGATGATGATAAATTTGTTTTAGAAAAATTAAAATCACTAAAAAAAATTAGTATGTCTACGAAAGTAAATATTATAAAATCATTAAAAAGTGATTTAAATAAAGTATCTTTACTTACTATAGTGGATAGCACTTATTATATATGCTCTATATTAAAAACAGTTAATGATAAAAATTTAGTTTGTGATTATATTGATAAGTTAACTCCTTTTTATAAAAAAATGATTTTTTCTGATATGAAAGAAGAAGATCTTATATCATTTTTATCAAAAGGACAGTTTATAGAATATATATTAATGTATATAAAAGATGAAAAAGTATTTGCATATTATTTTAATTATATTTCCTTTAATGATAAGGAGCAAGTTGCAAAATGCGGACTGTGTTATAACGAAATATTTAAATTTTATATTCAAAATAAAAAATTATTTTCTCAAAAAGTATCTTTAGAAATAGTGCTTAATATATTAAAAAATACAGATGATGAAGCTCTTAAAAGAAAATGTGCAGAGCAAGTAGAAGATGAAACATTTAAAAAAATAATTTTAAGTAATACTAAAGAGGAAATAGAAAAAGCAAGCAGTAATGATGTAACTAGATATAATATAGCTAAAAATAATATAACTTTTGGTGTAGAACTTGAATCCTCATATGAAAATAAAGATTTACTTCTTAGTATGAATAAAATGCTTGGTAATTGGAAAATAAAAAGTGATGGCTCTATAGCAAATGGTGTTGAAATAGTTTCTCCAATACTTTCTTATGATAAAAATAGTTTAAGTTGTTTAAAATATATTTGTGATTTTATGGAAAATAATGGTTTTGTGGCCACTAAAGAATGCGGTGGTCATATACATGTTGGTTTTGATTTTTTTCAAAGTGAAAAAGAACTTATGATGCTTTATATAATTTATACAAATACGCAAGATATATTCTTTGATATATGTAATCATAAAGGTTCAAATAAAAGACCTGGAATAGATAGATATGCTCGTCCTATTTCAAGTAAACTTATTCTAGCTATAACAAGTGGTAAATTTAAATGTGTTAAAAATTTAAAATCTTTTGTTAAAATAATGCAAGAAATACAAAGTGAAAGATACTTTGATATAAATATATCAAATGCACTTTTATGCAAGAGAAAAAATACTATTGAATTTAGATTTCCTAATGGAGAAATAAATTATGAAGAAGTACTTTTAAATATAACTTTAATTATTAAACTATTATTGGCTTGCAAAAAATATGCTTATATAAATGAATATGATGAAAAATATACTCCTATTAAACTTCTTCAAAGTGATTTATCAAAAGATAGTAGAAAAAATGTATTATTTAAAATACTTTTCGAGGATGATGAAACTTTAAATAATTTATACAATGAAAGATATGAATCAAATAAAAATGAAGATGTAATGAAAAGAAAATATATAATAAAGTGGTAAAAAGTGTTAATTTATATTTTCTTTTTTTGGTTATAATAATAATGTGATGAATATGAAAAAATTATTGTTATTATTTATATTATTGATATTTCCAATATCTACTTTTGCTTACTCTTCAAAAGTTGTTTTAGGAGGTAAAACTTTAGGCATTAAAGTAAATACTAAAGGTGTTATGGTAATAGGATTTTATAAAGTAAATGGTAAATATAATAAAGGCACTATTCCTATGCAAAATGGTGATTATATAATACAAATTGAAGGAACAAACGTAAATAGTGCTGAAGATATTACTAAAGAAATAGAAAAAAATATAAATAAAGAAACTATAAATGTCACCTTTGTAAGAGAGGGTATTACTAAAAATACTAAACTAAGTGTAATTAAATCTGGTGGTGTAGTTAAAACTGGACTTTTTGTAAAAAGTTCTATTATGGGTATAGGTACTTTATCTTATATAGACCCTGAAACTAAAATATTTGGTTCTTTAGGTCATGAAATTATTGATAATTCTGGCAGTAAAAAAGTTGAAATTAAATCCGGTGAAATTTTTCAAAGTTATATTACAGGTATAGATAAAAGTATTATAGGTACTCCAGGAAGTAAAACCGCTAAATTTAATTATAATAATGTTTATGGAAATATATTTAAAAATACAAAATATGGGATATTTGGAATATATAATGCTAAAATTGATCCAAATAGTTTAATTGATATAGGAAAACCAGTTATTGGCTTAGCAAGTGTTAAAACAGTTTTAAAAGGCGAAGATATTACATCTTTTGATATAGAAATAACTAAAATTAATGATACATCTGATATAAAAAATATTACATTTAAAATAACAAGTGATGATGTAATTAATTTAACTGGGGGAGTTATTCAAGGAATGAGTGGTTCACCAATAGTTCAAAATGATAAACTTGTAGGAGTACTAACACACGTTATTGTAGATAACCCTTATACAGGTTATGGACTATTTATAGATAAAATGCTTTATGAAGGGGAAAATTAGTATAAATTAATTTTAAATGCATATATTATAACTAGAAAACATTTGTTTTCTTTAAATAGATGGGGCCTTAATGGCTCTTTTTAATTTGAAAAAATTATACTTTTATTTGATAACTTTTTTTGCTATACTATTAATAGTAAAGTAAGAAGGTAATGCTTATGGAAAAAAGTGATAATAAAAAGAAAATATTAACTATAATAGCATCAGTAATAGCACTTATTATATTAGTAAGTGCATCTTATGCATTTTTTGGAAGTATGAAAATAAATACAAATAATAATGCAACCTCAAGGATAGATACAAAGTTTTATACATTTAATACAAGTGGAAATCAAAATGTAGCATTAGCAATAAATGAAAGTGATTTAGATGTGGGGAGTGCGTCAAATGATTATACTTCATATGTAGAAAGTAATTCAAATTTAACTTTAACACTTGATGCAAAAGGTGATGCCCCAGTATATTGTTCTTATGATATAGTATACGTTCCAAGCACTTCTTATACACCATCACAAAGCACTTTAAAAGAATATGCTGTAAGAGGTAGCTCTAATCAAGGTAATAGTTTTAACGATGTTTCTTTAGCAGGAAGCAGTAAAATAAAAATTTATAGTGGTTCAATAGAAACAACAACATCACAAACAAGTATAAGTGAAACATGGAACTTTAATTTAAGATATTATAATTTAAATATAGCCCAAGATAACTCTATAATAGGTAAAACCTTTGGTGGTAATATTAAAGTAGAAAATATAGATTGTGATTTTACAGAGTACGCTAAAAATCTTTATAGTACTATTGCAAGAAGATATGAAAAAGGTGATACATACGTCAAACTATATAATGGAAGTTCATATGGAGATACAACAACATATGCCAATAATATATATTATTTTAATGGAGCTGTAGAAAATAATAATGTACTTTTTGCGGATAAATGCTGGAAAATAGTAAGAACTACAGACACTGGTGGAGTTAAGATGGTTTATAATGGTGTCCAGAAAGATATAGTAAATACAGAGCCTATTAATCAAAATGAATATATAAATGTAACAAATGATGCTACATATCCATATACTTTTGATAGTACTAATAAAACATGGACAAGTACAAATCATGACCATAGTACAACGGGAACTATAACATTTAGTGTAAAAGAAACTGGAGATTATTATTTAAATTACTCTGTATCATCAGAAACATGTTGTGATAAAGCTGAATTTATAAATGGTACCACATCACTTGGTAAGTTTACAGATTCAGGAACAATTGCTCTTAAGGGTCTTACAACTTCAGATGTTATTACTGTAAAATATTCAAAAGATAGTAGTGTGTCAAAAAATAACGATAATGTAGTATTTAGTATAGAAAAAGCAGTAGGAGATGTTATAAAATCATGTAATAATACAGGAACAAATTCACAAATAGGTGAAAGTGCATTTAATAGTAAATATACTTCACCAGCATATCTTGGATACATGTATAATACCGAATATCCATATTCAAGTAAAACAATAGTAAATCAGGCATCTTTTAGTGGAACCAAAATGGTTGGTGATTCAGTCACATATAGTAGTGGAACATACACTTTGGTAAATCCAACATCAGTAAGTGTAACAAGTTCAAATATATCAGAAGTAATAGGTAAGTATACATGTAATAATAGTACATCAACATCATGTACTAATCCTAGATATATAGTTTCAAATATTGAAACAACCGTATATTATTATCAGTTGTCTGGAGGAACAACAGATGGAACAAGTTACAGTAAAGATTATGTATTTAGTAATTCATTTACATATGCAAATGGAACATATACATTAACTGATATGGTAACAATAAATTCAGATACATGGAGTACAAGTAGTACAGAAGTGAATACACATCATTATACATGTTTAACAAATGGTAATAGTTGCGCATCTATTTATTATGTTTATTATGATAATATGGGCACATTATCTTACATAACCTTAACAGGAGGAAAATCAGTAGAAGACGCTTTAAATGAAATGCTATATGCAGATGCTGTAAATACAAAAGATAGTGACATAAAAGCATATATAGATAAATGGTATGAAAAAAATATAAAAGATAAATATGATGATAGGCTAGAGGATACAGTATTTTGCAATGATAGATCAATGAGTAATAAATCGTCAAATGGTTGGAATCCAAATGGAGGAAGTACAACAGCTGCATTGATATTTAAAAATAATAGTACAAGTAATAAAAGTTTAGTATGTGCAAATGAAACAGATAGATTTAGTGTAAATAATCCAAAAGCAAGGTTAAAATATCCTATAGGATTATTAACAGTACCAGAATTAAGTTTATCAAGTTATGGAGGTGGTCATTACTTTAACAGTGGACAATCGGTTTGGCTTGGTTCTCCCGGCAGCTTCGCCCGCAACGTCGCCAGCGTCTGGGTGAGCCACGGTGGGTGGACCTATACCGGTATATGGGGCTCAGGTGGCGTCAGACCAGTCATATCACTTAAACAAGGAACAGAAATATCATCTGGAGATGGCACATATACTAATCCTTTTGTAGTAGAATAAATGTAAAGTAAAATAAAAAGTATTTAAAAATAAATAAAAATGGTTTATAATTATTAATAGGATGGAGAAAGATAAAATGGAAAAATCTAAACAAACACAAATTATTGCGGTAATTGCTTCAGTGTTTTTATTATTAATTGTTTCTGCGGGAACATTTGCTTATTTTGGTTCATTTACAACTAATTTAAATAATAATGTTGCTGTAAATATTAAGGCTAATGGTGGAGGGGATACAGTATTTATGTCAAATGCTACATCTTTAAATATCCAAGTACCTGCCTCAAGTATGTCACAACAAAATTCAAATGATACAACTGCAGCAGTTACAAATACTGCTACATTAATAGTAAATTTAACATCAGGAAGTACATCTGTAAAAACTACATGTACATATGATGTAGTATTTCAGTATGATTTAAATAGTAAAGTATATGGCTCAGGTACAACTACTGTAACAAGTGGAGCTACAAAAGAAATAACTATGCAAGCTAGTGCGCCTACTGTGACAAATACAACTTTAGGAACAAATAATTATAGTGCTGAAACAAATTTTGCATATAATAATTCTTGGACTGCTGCAACTACTACTGCAGGAGCAAAAAGAGTACTTGTAAGTGGAGCAACTATAACAAATACTGGTACAACAGCCACTTCAATAACATGGACATTTACTGGTAAGTATTATAATTTAACATCATCACAGACTCAACTTGCAAATGAACTATTCTATGGACATATATATATTGATTCAAAAGGATGCACTTCAGTTGATGCTTAATTGCATCTTTTTTTTATGCATGTTATAATCTTTTGTGTACGGGGGATATATGGATGATTTAGATATTATTTATAATAGTGGGCTTGATAATTTTGTAAAAAGTGAAATAGATAAAATAAATATATTAAAAATAAGTAAAATACATTCACTTTCTTTTGCATATAAATATTATTTTAAAATAAAAGATATTTTAAATTATTTAAATATACCACTTTCATTATTTATAAATTTTGGAATAAATGACCAAAGTAATATACTTAAACTTATAAGTGTTTCTGAAAATCTAGATAATTTTTTAAAATTTATTAATTTTGTAAATAAAAATAAAATATTTTATAAAAACCATGTTATAAAAGATTTTTTAAATAACTTAAATTTATATTATGAATATAAAGATTTACTAAGTAATATTAATTACTTAAATATTAGTAAAAAAGATATATCTAATTTAAAATTATTTTTAAATCATAAAATAATGCTTGATTACCATAAATGTCCTTCATCACTTACTTATCTTAATAATTATATAGATCTATTATATAAAAGGCTTTATAGTTACATTAATAAAAGTGGTATTACAAGTTATGAACTATATAATTTATATTTAGAGTTAACTGTTTTTAATAATAATGATTATAATATTCTTGTTTCTAATATTGGAGGAATAAATAATATAGATAAAATTATTAAAGATAATAATGATAATAAAAATATAGTTTATTTTGGAAATAAAATTAAAGAAATGATAAGTATAAATGAAAAAACTAATGTAAATATTTTAAAAAATAAAATTATAAACATACTTAATAGAAAAGATGATACAGATATTTATAAGCTTAAATTTTATATAAGAAAATTCTTTGAATATGAAGCAAATAATAATTTAACTAAAATTAATTTTTTAGATAAATATTTAAGTGAAAAATATTTTGATTTATATGGGGTTAAAACTTATGATTTAAGTAGTTTTAATTATATATTTCTTGCTCATGTAAAAGGTAAAAATGAAAGCATCGAAGATTTATTTAATAACAGTTTAAATTATATTTCTCTAAGTCCTATAAGTTATTTAAAACAAAATTATTTTTACTCTAATCCAAAAGATATATTTTTATATGATAATATTTTAAATGGAAGTTATATTGTAAGTAGCATTAATAATATTTGTTCAAATAATAAATTAGAGGATATTGATAATGTAATTAATGCGTGCCAAAAAGGTATACTTGATTTAAGTAGTAAATGCACATGTAATGCTGAAGTGCTTTTGTATCGTAATAATCTAAAACCGGTGGCAATATGTTTACCTGAAAGAACACCTTTTGAAAGTGAAATAAATTACGCTAAAAAATATAATTTGCCTTTTATTATAACTCATAAAAAAAAGGATAAAGATACAACTATTTATACAGGAAGAAAAATATTAATTTTTACAGATATTCATGCACTTTTTGAACCATTAAGAAAAATAATAGATTATGCTAAAGAAAATGATATTAATGAAATATATTCTCTCGGAGATAATATTACCGTGGGACCAAATCCAAAAAAAGTACTTGATTTACTTGAAAAAGAAAATGTTAAATGCGTACTTGGAAATAGTGAGTGCTACCTTTTATATGATTATAATGCCTTTTCATATTTTGATAAAGAAAGGATGGAAAACTGCGACTGGACATTTGCAAAATTAAATGGAGACATTTCTTTTTTAAAAAGTTTTACTCCATCATTTGATTTATCTATTGGAAATAAAAAGGTGGGTATAACTCATTTTTGTAATGATATAAGATGGGATTATATAGAAAATAATAGTTATACATTTCAAAAGTGTAATAATGCAAATCAGTTTTTATATACAAATAGTTTAAAATATAAAAATGATTTAGAAAATCATATAAATTGTTTTTCTTTTAATAAAAGTTTAGTTAAACTACTTGGCGATGTAAAAAGTAATCCTTTATTTAACGGGAAGATGGTTACTTATTATGACCATATTTTCGAGGGACATATTCATTTTGCTTATGAAAATAAACTAGGTAATGTATTTATTCATACTCTTGAAATGCCTAAAGATGATGCTAAAGTATATCTTTTAAAGGAAAAAAATGATGGCGATTTTGATATAGAAAAGATAAGTATTCCTTTTGATAAAAAAAGTATGATGGAAAGCATTTATTCATCTGATATGCCTTCGAAATCTAAAATATTAAAATATGTTAAATAGACTTACATTATTATTTTATGTAAGTTTTTTTATAATTTCTGTTTTCTATATATGTATGTAAATTAAAGTGTAAAATTTATTATTATTTTGTGTGTAAAAAAATGTAAAATAAATATCTAAAAAATGTAAATTTTGTGCCAAATTTTAACTTTTTTTAACAAATTTATTCTAAAAAAAGGAAAACGGCTTTCAACCGGTAAGAATATAAGTGTAGGGAGTAATTTATGCTCTTTACGGAAAGGAGGCAATATGGAGGAGTATAACTATACTATTACTAAAACTTTTATGAAGGATAAGTTTGTTCATAAAATATTTTCTAATGTGAATAATCTAGTTTATGTTAAAGGCCTTATAATGAGCATTCCAAATATAGCAAGTAAAGATATTGAAAACATTAAAATACTTACAAATGATATAAATGAATATAAGTATATTGAAGATAAAAAAACTGATGCTATATTTGAACTTGATAACAATATGCTTGTTAATATTGAAGCTAACGCTGTTAAATCACTTAAAAATATTTATAAAAATTTTAATTATATTTGTCATATGGTATTAAAGGTTACTGATAAAAGTAATAAATCAATTAAGAAAATTATTCAAATTAATTTAAACTGCTTTGATAGATATGGCGATGATAAATTTTTATATAAAACAGTGTTATGTGAAGTTTCAAGTCATAAACAGTATTTTGATTTAATCGAAATAGATGATATAAACCTTGATTTTTTAAGGAAAAGAAGTTATGATGAACTTATGAAATTTGCACCAAATTCATTAGAATATCTTACAGCAATATTTGTAAATGTAGACAAAAGCATGTATGATGGTGATGAAATGATGCAAAGTATAATAAGGGAGATAGACGAAATGAGTAAAGATATTAATGAGATAATTTATTATGATCCAATTGAACTTGAAAATGATAACATCTATGAAATGGGACTTCAAAAAGGAATTAATCAAGGTGTTTATGAAAATAAACAAGATATTGCAAAAAAGTTAATTAAAAATGGTGTATCAAAAGACATCATAATTAAATCTACTAGTATAACTGAAGGCGAATACTTGAGTCTTTATAATGAAGTAAACAAATAACGTTTACTTCTTTTTAATGGATAAAAAATTATATCTTGAGAAAAAAATGTAATAATGCTATAATTATCTTAATAATAAGGATGTGTTAATATGGATGATTTTAAAAATGAATATGAAGAAAGTCAAAACATTATAGTGGAAAGAAATAAGGCAGTCGAAGATACTTTATATGATGAGGATAAAGTAGAGGTAACTAATGATGAAATAGTTGTAAGTCCAAATAAAAAAAATAAAAAACCTAAAAATAAGTTTTCTTTTAAAAAACTTACTAAAAAGCAAAAAATAATTTTTATTGTAAGTATAAGTTTAATTTTAATTGCAATTGTTTTTGTTATTTTATATTTTGCAGTACTAAAACCTAAAAAAGCCCCTAAAAAAGATAATACACCTTCAGTGGTTATTGAAAAAGATAATTATATATATAATGATGGCACTTTAACATTTTTATCTAAAGATGATAAAAAACTAGGTAATTATGAGTGTGAAAACAAAGATGAAGAAAAATGTTTTGTCGCAAATTATGCAAATGAAAATAATACTGATTTACCAAAATATTTAGATGAAAATGAAGAAGTATTAAATCGAAGAAGTCAAATATATAATGATAACTATGTTTTTGTTCAGGATGGTGAAGTTATATACTTATATGATATTTCAAAAAAAGAAAAAATTGGTGAGTATAAGCTTATTAAAATTGGTGAAACTCAAAAAAAGGTAGTGGCATATAAAGACAAAGATGATAAATATGGATTACTTGATTTAACTAATGAAAATAAAAATCTTACAAATACTTTATATGATTATATAGATATTTATAAAATTGATAATGCATTTATTGCTAAAAATAATAATGAATCATTTTTAATAAATAGTAATGGCGATACAATTTCTAAAAAAATGAATTGTGAAATTAAAAGTTTTTCTGATAAATATATTTTCTGTGGTGAGTATTTATATGATTATAATTTAAATAAAGTACTTCCAGATAGCTATGACTATATAAATATTAATAGTGATTATATATTTGCTCTAAATGGAAAAAAGATGATAGTATTTGATAGCAAACTAAATAAACTTAATGAGGATCCTTATAAAATAAAAACAAATGATTATTATACTAAGTATATTTTTGATAAAGATAATAATTTAAAAAATACCAAAAAAGCTTTTGAATATAGCGTAAATGGAAGCACTTTAACTATAAAATACGAAGACATTACTAAAAATATAAATGTAAATGAAGGTGTAATAAATAATAAATATGATTATGTAAGTTATTTTGATGGAATATTATACTTTTATTTAGATGAAGATAAAACTAATTTAATTGGTTCATATACTTGTAAAAATAAAAATAATGTAACAAGTGAAAATGATGAATATAAAAATTGCTTCGTTGCAAATGAAACTAACATTATAAATGAAACAAAAGGTTATTTACCAATATTTAATAGTTCTTATGTTTTTATAAATGATACTAAAGATGGCAAAAATATAATTAATTTATATGATTTAAAAAATGGTAAAATAGTTAGTGAATATAATCAGGTTGATACAGGACTTGCAAGTGAAAAAATAACTCACGCTACTAGTTTAAATTCACTTATTGTATGTCAAAATACGCAAAATGGTTATGGCGTAATAACTTTCGGAGCAAGTGGTCCAAGTGGATTAATTGCCTTTAATGATAATAAAAATGATGATAACTCTACAGGTAAAACGATTAAAATATCTATTTTAAAAGATTACTTATATGTTCAAAGAGAAAAAGCAAATCTTTTATATGATAAAATAGGAAATGAAATAGCTCGTAGTAAATTTGAAATAACTGATTATCATGCAAATTATATTTTAGTTAAAGATAATGATAAATATCTTGTTTATTTAAAAGGCGTTATTATATCTAAAGAAGGTAAATTTATTAAACTATATGATAATTATTTTGTTTTAATTGATAATGATAATAAACTAAATATTTATTCATATACTGATGGTAAAAAAGAATTACTTGAAAATAGTTTAACTATTAATAATAAATCTTTAGAGTCTTCTTATGAAATAAATGAAACTGATAGTAATTATATTATTACAATTGTTTCAAATGATAATACTAAAGTAGAGCATAAATTCAATAAAAATAATGGTAAAGAAATTATTGGTGATGATAATGAAGGATAATAAAGTAGTTCTTCCTATGATTATCCTTCTTTTGATTATCTTTTTACCACTTACTATATTTGTAAGTATTAAAAAATTAAGTGCTAAACCTGGTGATGAAAATCCAAATCATTTACCAAAATTAAATAATACTTTATATTTTTATGATAATAATATTCTTTTGGGAACATATTCTTGTCAAAATAGTGAGTGTGATATTGCAGTATTTTCAATTGATGATAAAGATAATATTTATTATGAAGGTACTGGTCAAGAAATTAAAACATTTAATAATAATTCACTTGTCTTTATAACTGATAATAACGAAACATTTTTATATTCTTTAACCTCAAAAACAAAATTACTTACAGTTAAATTACTTAAAAATTATGGTGCAAAAATAAATGGGGACTATATAATTGTTCAAAATAATGAAAATTTATATGGGCTATTTGATTTAAATAAAGGTAATTTTAAAATAAGCCCTAAATATGAATATATGGCTTATGTAGGTAAAAACGTTACTGATAATATAATTAATGATGATAAATTAATTGTTAAAGAAAAAAATATGTATTTTATAATCGATAATGAAGAAAATATTTTAAGTGAAAAAAGCACTCTTCCTATATATGATTATAATGATAAAATTATTATTATTAAAAATGATGATAAATTTAATATTTTAAATTATGAAGGAATGGTACTTCTTAATGACATAAATATTTTAAGTATTACTTTAAAGAAAGGTTATGTTATTTTTAAAACAAGTGGTAATAGTATTTATGTATATAATGAAGATTTATCAAATGTAGAATATTCTTTTGTACCTGTAACTAGTGATGATAATTATAGTTATGAAGTAAACGATAACACTATTATTATTAAAAATAATGATGAAGTGATAAATAGTATAAATATGGCGTAAAGCCATTTTTATTTGGTTGAAAGAATAGTGTTTTTTTGCTATAATATTTTTGGATAGTAGGATGATAATATGAATAAAAAAGGATTTACTTTAGTGGAATTATTAAGTGTTATTGTTATTATTGGTGTTCTTGCCTCAATAGGTATTTTAAGCATTAATTCAATTAGAAAAAGAATTTTGGATAAAGAATATCAAAATGTTAAAACTAAAATTGAACTTGCCGCAGAAAGTTATTATCAAGATAGTGAAAGTACATCTTTTTATGTACAAACATTAATTGATGAAGGATATCTTAAAGCAGATGATGCCTCACTTAATATTTATAACCCAAAAGATAAAAGTATTATGAATTGTTATATTATAAATATAGATAATAATGGAAATGCAGTATTAGATGATATAAATAAAAATGAAAATTGTGAAAATGGTATTTCTGATAATTATGATCTTAAAATAATTAGAAGTGGTAATCAGAATATTAAAAATGGTTGGTATAATAAAAGTGATAGTAATATTACTTTAGTAGTTACTAAAAATGATGGCAGTATTGATAAATCTTTGGAATATACTTGGACAACTGATTTAAATCCAAATACTGTATCAGCAGGTATTGAATTTAATTTAAATAATCTTTTAAAGGAACGTGGGGGAGTCATAAATGATATATTTTATGTTCAAGGAAATGATGGGGATAAAATATATAAAAGTGCTGGTAAAAGAGTTAAAATTGATGCAGTAAGTCCAAAAATTGGTAGTATAAAAATAGATAACCTTTCTATAGAAGATTATAATAATAAGAAAAATAATAATGAACTTAATTGGGTTAAAGAAAGACAAGTTACGGTTGAGGCTTTAGATTTAGGTTCAGGTATAAAAAGTTATTTATTTTCAACAAATGCTAATTGCACGGGAACTTACGAAATTTATGATAAACCTCAAAATAATGTAACTATCAAAAAAACATTTGCAAAAGATGGTAAATACTATTTATGTATTAAAGATGAAGCTGGTAATACATTAGAAAATAAATATGAAATAGATATTGCTAAAGTTGATAGTATTGCCCCAAAATGTTATTATTCTGGTGAAAGTACCACTTGGGCAAAACAAAGAGTTATATCTTACGGTTGTAAAGATGATGAAAGTGGATGCGCAAAAATATTAGTTAATGGTAATACTTATTCATGTACTAGTTCAAACTGTCAAATTTTTAAGCAAAATAAATCTTATGCTGGTACAATTAAAACAATAGGTATAAATGCCTCAGGTTCAATTGGTTCATTTAAAATAATTGATAAAAATAATAATGAAACTACATGCCCATTGTCAGATAAAACCGATTTAAATATTTATACAGATAATACAAGGCCTACAGTAACAATTAATTCAATGAGTTATGCAAATAATTATTTAACAG
Organism: uncultured Bacilli bacterium; assembly: GCA_934098665.1. Lineage (GTDB taxonomy): Bacteria > Bacillota_I > Bacilli_A > RF39 > UBA660 > UBA6448. The sequence continues at coordinate 10,908 of CAKOOO010000005.1, read as the reverse complement.
TAAATGTAAGTGTAACTGACTATCATAGTGGAGCAAATAATGCATATGTTACATTTAATGGTAGAACCTCTAGCGTGCAAACATGTAATAGTAATTGTCAAATAAGATTAAATATTGGCTCTATTGCCGAGGGAACTGTTTATGCTTATGGAACTGATAAGGCTGGTAATACTGACAGCACTTCAAAGACAATAAGTATGATAAGCAGGAATATGTCTAATGATGATGCTGGTGAAGGTCAATTTATACATAATATAAGTATTGGTGGGACAGTATTATATTCAGATAAAACCTCAAACTATGGAACAAATATAACATGTAATTCAAGCAAACAATGTACTGGTTCTTCAGTAAGTTATAGAACTACTTGTGATAGTAGTGTAGATGCAAATACTACTTCTCCAACATATGATGCTTGCATCGGAAGAGGTAGTTTAAATTATTGGGGAGAATGCACTGCAGATGATGATGATTTTACGAATAGATCTGGTGTATGTGATTATAGTAATGGAAATTATGCTGGCAATTGGTTTAACAATCCTTCTTCAACTTGTTCTGAATATTTTGGTGCTGGTTATGAAGAAGATGATGTAAAATATGAATGCTCTAATTGTAGTTCTTATGACCCTGGAGTATTTTGGCAAAGTGATTATCGATATGCAAGTGATAATGCGTTTACAGCATTATGTAAAGAAATATCTAATGCACCAAATTTTGGACATTATAGTAAGACTAAATCCGTAAAAGCTACAAAATATTGTTCTTATTCATCATATGAACCGAATAAATATTGCTCTATAGGAACACTTAAAAATGATACATGCTATTATTGCTCAGAGGGATCACTAAATGGTTATTCATGTGATATATCAGTTCAATGTACAAAATATCGTTATGATTATACATATATTTACTATGTATATTAGAAAGGATTTTATGAAAAATAAAAAAATATTAATATTAATTATGATTTTAATAAGTATTTTAGTAATAGGAACTACATCATTTATTATATTAAAAAATAAAAAACCAAGTAATAATACTAATAATGTAGTTAATAATAACTTATATTTATCTAAAGTAAATGATTTATTAATAAAGGATAATTATTTAAAAAAAATGTATTATTCAAAGGTTACTGTTTTAGAAAATACCTTAATAATAAATAATAAAACTTATAATTTATTACCAGATGATTTTAAATATAAAACTTTCGAAGAATTGCATTATGATATTGATAATACTTATGCAGTAAATTATAAAAATTCCTTTTTAAGTGATACTCAAAATTATAATAGTTATTTAATAGAAAGTGATAAATTTTATGTAAATATTAAAAGTAAATGTAATATACCTTCTTATGATGAAAAATACTTAAGTATTAAAAATGTTTCTGATGGTGAAATTACATATACTTACGAAAATAAAGATTATAAGGTAATATTTAAGGATGATGTATACTTAATTGACTCATCACCATTTGTTTGCTAAAATAACTTTATGAAATTTAAAAAAATTTATATAGAAATAACTAATATTTGTAATTTAAATTGCTCTTTTTGCTCACTAGATAATAGAGAGAAAAAAGAGCTTTCTTTAGGTGAATTTGAACATATTTTAAAAGAAATTAATAATTATACAGATTATATTTATTTACATGTTAAAGGTGAACCTTTACTACATAGTAATTTGAATGGTATTTTATCACTTACAAAAAAATATAATAAAAAAGTATTAATTACCACTAACGGTTATTTTTTAAAAGAAAAATTTCCATTACTTTTAAAGTATGATAATATTTATCAAATTAATGTATCACTTCATAGTGAAAATAATAAACATAATTATTTAGAAAACGTTATTTATTCATGTGATATTTTAAGTAAACAAACATATATTTCTTATAGATTTTGGGTAAGTAAAAATAATGAGTATTTAAATGCAATAAGAAAGCATTATAATCAAAATGAACTTGAAAATAATATGAAATTAAAAGAAAATATTTATTTAAGTTTTGATGAAAAATTTATTTGGCCAAATGATGCAAAAGAAAACTCTGATAATTTTTGTAATGGTGGTAAAACTCATATTGCAATTTTATCAAATGGAGTAGTAAGTATATGTTGCCTTGATAGTAATGGTGAAAGTAATTTAGGAAATATATTTGATAATTCTTTCAAAAATATTATAAATAGTGATAAATATAATAATATAATTAGTAGTTTTCAAAACAATAAATGCTATTTAAATATATGTAAAAAATGCATGTATAAAAATAGATTTAAGTAGTAAAATGTAAAAAGAAAATGCTACTTGACAAACTAATTAATTATGGTATACTTATAAAAGTCAAATTAAATAAAACAAGGAGAGATAAAAATATGAAAAAAGATAGTTTTATTATTACAGCTGAAGGATATTTAAAATTAGAAGAAGAATTAAATGAATTAAAAACAGTAAGAAGACCCCAAATAATTAAAGCTTTAAAGGATGCTAGAGCTCAAGGAGATTTATCAGAAAATTCTGATTATGATGCCGCTAGAGATGCACAAGGTAAAGTTGAAGCAAGAATTAAAGAACTTGAATATAGACTAGAACATAGTGAAATAGCTAAAATTGAAAAAGGTGGTAAAATTAATGTGGGTTCTACAGTTACTATCGAAGATGATGGCGATGAAGATACTTACAAAATAGTGGGTTCAGCAGAAGCAGATGCATTTAATAATTTAATTAGTAATTTATCACCACTTGGTAAAGCATTAATTGGTCATAAAGAAAATGAAACTGTTTTAGTAGAATCACCAAATGGGGACTATGAAGTTAAAATTTTAAAAGTATGCTAAAAAAGCATATTTTTTTTATTTTAGATATTTAAAAGAAACAAAATTTATGATATTATTTTATAGTAAGGAATAAAGTAATATGAATGATAAATTAAGAGATAGAATTTTATGGGTGTTATTTATACTTATTGGCATATGCACACTTATTTCGGTGTCTTATGCTTATTTTGTCGTAAGTGGCGCAAATAATGCAAATTTAAATATTTCAGTATCAGCCCCAAGTTGTGCATCAATTGATATAACAAGTGGCACATCAATAAATATTACGGGAGAATATGCAGCTCCAATATCAGATGCAAAAGCATTATCAAGTGATGTTTTTAGATCGTCTTTTACTTTAAAAAATGGTTGTAATAAAGAGCAAAGTTTATCAGTGCTTTTAGTTCCAAGTAGCAGCTCTACAATGAACCCTAAAACATTAAAATATGTTTTAATAGAGCAAAATAGCACTTTACCTAATGAAGGAACTCTTGTAACAAAAGAAATGGAGTTAAGTGCAAATACTCAAAAAGAATTATTATCAAAATATGGCCAAACATATAATGTGAAGGCTGGTTATGAACTAACAAATGTAAGTATATCCGCAAACGAAGAAAAAAGTTATTATTTATATTTATGGATAGATTATGATGAAGGTGGACTAGGTAATGGTATAACTCTTAACACTAATCTTACAAGTACTCTTGTACTTGGCACTGGAACAGATGTTGGAACAGAAAAAGTACCACTTTATGATACAATTGCCAAAAGATATGAAAAAAATGATACTTATGTAAAACTATATAATGGAGCAGATTATGGAGATACAACTACTTATAAAAAAAATATATATTATTTTACTGGTAATGTAGAAAATAATAATGTTTTATTTGCAAACTATTGTTGGAAAATAGTTAGAACTACAGACACCGGTGGAGTTAAGATAGTATATAATGGTATCCAAAAATACGTTTCAGATGATTATACATTGTTAAATCAGTCAGAATATAGTAATTTAAATAATGATGCATCATATCCATATACATTTGATGAAACAAATAAAACATGGACAAGTACAAATACAGGAATAAATAGTTCAACAATATCATTTACTGCACCAACAAATGGTGATTATGTAATAAATTATGATTTATCTATGTATGATTCTTTAAATAACATAAATGTAGAAATATTTAAAGATGATGTAAGTCAAGGAAAATATACGGGAACAACAACAGGACAAATAGGATTTAAGGATTTAACTACAACTAATGTAATAAAGATAGTTTTTACAAGAAAATATTCATGGACGAGTGGAAATAGAAATAATGTAATATTTAGTTTTGGAAAAGCAAATAGTATAATAAAAACATGTAATAATACAGGAGCAGATTCACAAATAGGAACAAGTGCATTTAATAGTGAGTCTAGTTCACTAGCATATGTAGGATATATGTATAATGAAAACAAAGTATATACATCTTCAAGTAAAGTAATAGTAAATAGGGAATATTTTAATGGAACAAAAGCATATGGAGATGGAGCAACCTATGCAAGTAATAAATATACACTTACTAATGCAACAACATTAAGTGTATCAAGTTCAAATATAAGTACATTAGTGGGAAAATATACTTGTAATAGTAGTTCTACAACAGAAACATGTTCAAGTTTATGGTATATAGTAGGATATAGTGGAAATTATATTTATTATTATTCATTGTCAAATGGAGATGTAGATGGAACAGATAATGGTAGTGATTATGTATTTGGCTCATCCTTTACATATAATGGAACATATACATTAACTGAGACATTAACAATAAATTCAGATACATGGAGTACAAATAGTGCAAATGTAAATACACACCATTATACATGTTTAACAAATGGTAATAGCTGTACATCCGTTTATTATGTATATTATATTATTGGTGGTACTCCATGTTACATAACCTTAACTGGAGGAAAATCGGTAGAAGACGCCTTAAATGAAATGTTATATGCAGATGATGTAAATACAAAAGATAGTACAATAAAAACATATATAGATAAATGGTATGAAGAAAAAATAAAAGGTAAATATGATAATAAACTAGAAGATACAATATTTTGTAATGATAGAAGTATTTCAGATTTAGCTGGTTGGAATACAAATGGAGGAAGTACAACAACTTCATTAAAATTTAAAAATTATAATACAAGTAATAAAAGTTTAGTATGTGAAAATAAAAATGATAGATTTACTGTTAGTACTAGTAATGGTAATGGAAAACTAACTTATCCAGTAGGATTATTAACAGTACCAGAATTAAGTTTAGCTGGTTATGGAAGTAGTCATTACTTTAACAGTGGACAAGTGGTTTGGCTTGGTTCTCCCGGCGACTTTGGTAACGACTATGCGGACGTCACGGGAGTGTACTCCGGCGGTTGGGTTAGAGGCGGCGTGAACGTCACGGATGGTGTTCGCTTGGCCGTTTCCATCAAACCTGGCACCGCAATATCATTGGGAGATGGTTCATATACTAAACCTTATGTAATAGAGTAATTATGATAGAAAAATATAATGAATATTTAAAATATGAACTTAATTATTCTTCATATACTATAAAAAAATATATTAGGTTTGCAAATGAATTTTTAAAATATTGTAAAGATAATAATATAAATTTTTTAAATATAGATAAAGATATTATAATTAATTATTTAAAATATTTAGATAGTTTAAAACTTTCAAATAAAAGTATTAGTTTAATTCTTTCTTCATTAAGATGTTTTTATGATTATTTACTTGATAATAAATATGTGAGTATAAATTATTTTAAGTTAATTAGTAATCCAAAACTTGAAAAAAAACTACCTACATTTTTAAGTTATGAAGATATAAGAAAAGTAATTGATAGTATTAATGAAGAAGATATTTTATCTATAAGAAATAAAATGATTATTGAAGTTTTATATGCTACAGGTATAAGGGTTAGTGAACTTAAAAATATAAAAATAAGTGATATTGACTTTTCAAATAAAAGTATTAAAGTCTTTGGAAAAGGCAGTAAAGAAAGAGTTGTGTTTTTTGGCTCTTATGCTTATGATGCAATTAAAAAATATTTATCTAAAAGAGATTTTAATAATGAATATTTAGTTTTAAATAATAAAGGAAATCCTATTAGTGTAAGAGGTATAGAGTTAATTATAAATAATATAATTGAAAGTGCATGTATAAAAGTTCATGTTAGTCCTCATACATTTAGACATACTTTTGCAACTCATATGTTAAATAATGGATGCCCCCTTAAAAGTGTTCAAGAACTTCTTGGACATGCTTCATTATCCTCAACAGAGGTTTATACACATATTACAGATGATTATATAAAAGGTGAATATCTAAAAAATATGCCTCGCAAGTAAACTAGGGTAATCCTAGTTTTTTAATAGTTATTTATTGCAGTTTACCTATTATTTTGATAAAATATTTATGAAGGAGAGGATAGTTTATGAATGATAAAACCTCTATATTTGATTTAAGAGTTTTAAGACAAGAACTTATTATGATAAACATTAATGAAGTAATAAATGCTATAGAAGAAAAAGGATATAATCCTACAAGTCAACTTATTGGTTATTTACTTTCTGGAGATCCTACTTATATAACATCATATAAAGATGCTCGTAAAAAAATAAGTAAATTTTCAAAAGAGGAAGTATTAATGGCTATTATAAATGGCTATTTAGGTAGATAATGAAAAGATATATAGGGCTTGATTTAGGTACAAAAACGCTTGGCGTTGCAATTACTGATAAATCAAATACAATTATTTATCCATATGAACTTATTAGATTTGAACAAGAAAATTATGAAGAAGCTTTTGAAAAATTAAAAGAAATTGTTTTAAAAGAAAATATTACTGATATTGCTATTGGACTTCCTAAAAATATGGATGGTTCTGAAGGCTTTGCAGCTCAAAGAACATATCATTTTTGCTCACTTTTAAAAGAGCTTAATTTACCGATTTATTTAGTAGATGAGCGTTTAACCTCAAGACTTGCCGCTAAAAGGTTACTTGCAAATGGAATCTCTTCTAAAAAAGGTAAAGATTATGTAGATATGCAGGCAGCAACCATTATTCTCGAGGACTATTTAAGAGGTTTAAATGGATAGAATAATTAAACTTGAAAGTAATAAAAAAGTTAAAGAATATCAAATGCTTCTTTCTTTTATAAATGAAGATGATGAAGAAATATTTGTATATAAAGATGTAAATAATAAAAATGATGAAATATATGCTTATATAGGCAAAAAAAATGGTGAAAATCTAACAAATGATATATCATCAAGTGATTTAGAGGTAGCAAATAAACTACTTGAAAAACTTGAAAAGGATGGTAAATAAGTGAAAAAGAAAATAATTATTTTAGTAAGTATATTGGCATTTATTATATTAATGGTAAGTATTTATTTTATTTCTTTAATGCCCGTTAGTAAAAATGATGATAAAGTTACATTTAAAGTAAGTACTGGTCAAAATAAACTAGAAATTGTTTCTAATTTAAAAAATGCAGGACTTATTAAAAGTAAATATACTGCGCTTGTATATGTATTTTTACATCCAAAATTAAATTTACAAGCGGGTAATTATACTATAAATAAAAATAGTAGTGTAAAAGAAATTATTAATATGATAGATGAAGGAAAAGTAGATGATCCAAGAAATATAGTTAAAATTAGATTTAATGAAGCAAAAAGTGTTAATGTTTATTTAAAACAAATTGCTGAAAATTTTAATATAACTTATGAAGATGAAATAAATAAACTAAAAGATGAAAAATTTTTAGATGAACTTATAGAAAGCTATGATTTTTTAACTGATGATATTAAAAATAAAGATATATATTATTCACTCGAAGGTTATTTATATCCAGACACTTATGAATTTTTCGAAGATACTACTTTTGAAAATATTATAAAAACTATGCTGAATAATACAAAAAATAAAATATCTTCATTAGATTTTTCTAAAGAAGTTAATGGTAAAAAATATAGTATTCATGAATTATTTACGATAGCCTCAATCATAGAACAAGAGGCAGTAACTAAATCTGATAGAGAAAAAGTAAGTCAAGTTATTTATACAAGACTTAATAAAAATGTTAATTTAGGTATGGATGTTACTTCTTATTATGGAGCACATAAATCTTTAAAAGAGGCTATTACAAGTGTTGATTTAAATGCAAATAATCCTTATAATACTAGAGTGCTTACTTTTAAAGGCTTACCTGTAGGTCCAATATGTAATCCGTCAGTAGAAAGTTTAAATGCGGCATTAAATCCTTCGAATACAAATTATGAATATTTTATTGCTGATTTAAATACTGGTGTGGTATCTTTTACAGAAAGTTATGAAGAATTTTTAAAATTAAAAAAGAAATTAGGTGTTTAAAAAATGAAAGAAAAACTAAAGGAAATGGAAAAATACGCTGAAAATGAAAGCGTACCCATAATAGAAAAAAAATCAATTGCATTTATAATGAAATACATCGAAGAAAATAATATAAAAAATATACTTGAAATAGGTAGTGCTATAGGATATTCTGCAATACTTATGGCAAGTGCAAAAGAAAACGTTTATGTTACAACAATTGAAAGAGATGAAAAAAGATATATGGAATGCGTAAAAAATGTTAAAGCATGTCAAATGGATAAAAAAATTAATGTTGTTTATCAAGATGCTTTAGAATTAAATTTACCAGAAAGTACTTCTTTTGATATGATATTTATTGATGCTGCAAAAGGCCAATATACAAATTTTTTTGAAAAATATAAATATTTTTTAAAGGATAATGGAACTATTATTACAGATAATTTAAAATTTCATGGTTATGTTGGAAAAAGTGAAACAATAGAAAGTAAAAATTTACGTCAAATAGTTGGTAAAATTGAAAGTTATATTGATTTTCTAAAAAATAATAATGAATTTGAAACCACATTTTATGATATAGGAGATGGACTTTCAGTTAGTAAGAAGAAGCCTCATGAATAAGCTATTTATTGTAAAAGATTTAAATCAAATAAGTGTTTTAAAAAAACTAGGGATAAATAATTTTGTTTATCCACTTTTTTCGTATTGTGTTGGCACTGAAGGTGAGTTTAAATTAAAAGATATCAAAGAGGATAATGCTTATTTATTTGTAAATAGAATTTTAGATGAAGAAAGTGCTAATAGTTTAAATAATGTTTTACATAATCTTCCTAGTAATATAAAAGCAATTATCTTTGATGATGTAGGAATAATTGAAATGCTTAAAGATGTTAATATTGAAAAAATTATTATGCCAACTCATTTTGCATGTAATAAAGAAAGTGTAAATATTTATTTAAATTATGTAGATAGTATTATTTTGCCATTTGATATAACTGAAAGTGAAATAGATAAAATTATTTCTAATGCAAATAAAAAAGTGTCTTTATTTGTTTTTGGCCTTATTGGTAGTGCTTATTCAAAAAGAAAACTTTTAACTAATTATAGTTTACATGAAAATGTTAAAAAAGAAAATCCTATGATAATTCAAAATAATAATCATAAATTTATTATATTTGAAAACAAATATGGTTCATATTTTTATCATTTACCATATTTTAATGGTTTAAATTTACTTAATAAAGATATTAAATATGCACTATATCATCCAATTCTTTTAGAAGATGAAGATTTAAAAGATTTAGTAAGTGGCACTATTACGAAGAGTTTTGATGATGGATTTTTAAATAAAAAGACCATTTATAAAGTAAAAGGGGGTATAAAGTGATAGAACTTCTTGCTCCAGCAGGAGATTTTGAAAGATTAAAATTTGCTTTTTTATATGGTGCTGATGCAGTTTATTTTGGAGGTCAAAATTATTCCTTAAGAGCTAATGCAAAAAACTTTTCTAATGAAGAAATTAATGATGCCACAAAATATGCTCATAGTTTAAATAAAAAAGTTTATGTAACAGTTAATATAGTATTTCATGATGAAAATCTAGATGGTTTAAAAGATTATTTAATTTATTTAAATGAAATAAATGTAGATGGTATAATTGCAAGTGATATAGTGGTTTTAAAACTTATTAAAGATTTAAAATTAAAGGTTAAAGTTATTTTATCAACTCAAGCTAGTACTTTAAATTCTTTTACAGCACAGTTTTATAAATCTTTTGGAGTAGACCAAATAGTTCTTGCAAGAGAGGCTTTAACAAAGGATATTAAAGCTATTAAAGAAAAAACTGGTCTTGAACTGGAGTGTTTTGTTCATGGGGCAATGTGTATGAGCATTTCAGGTAAATGCATTTTATCATCATTTATGACTGGACGTGACTCAAATAGGGGTGGATGTGCACAAATATGTAGATGGGTTTTTAATGAAGATAAAACACCTTTTACAATGACACCAAAAGATTTAAATATGATTGAAAATATAAAAGAAATGATAGATTTAGGGGTAACTACTTTTAAAGTTGAAGGTAGGATGCGCTCTATTTACTATATTTCTACAGTAATACTTTGCTATCGAAGAATTATAGATAAAATACTTAATAATACTTTAACTGAAGAAGATAAAAAATATTATTTAAAAGTTTTAAATAAAGTTGCTAATAGAGAAAGTGCTCCACAATTTTTTAAAAAAGATCCAAGTTATCAAGATCAATATTATAATTTACGTGATGAAGAAAGTAATCAAGATTTTTTAGGCATTGTAAAAAGTTATGATGAAAAAGAAAAAATAGCTATTATTGAAGAAAGAAACTTTTTTAAAAAAGGTGATGTTATAGAATTTTTTGGGCCAAATACAGATACTTTTACTTATACTATTAATGAAATATATGATGAAAAAAATAACTTAATAGATAAAGCTAATATGCCAAAAATGATTATTAAATTAAAAGTAGATACTCCCTTAAAAGAAAATGACTTATTAAGAGTAAAAATAAATTAATCAGTATAGAAAAATTACTGATTTTTTTTAATTATTTTTAAAATTTAATTAATTTTCATTTTCTTCAGGCTTTACCTTGTTCGTATTTTCCTAAAGTAGGTAGATTTAAGAAAATT